>JBFHRO010000119.1:0-9941 GCA_041591635.1 Oleiphilaceae bacterium
CCGGTCAGCCATACGATAAAAGAAAAGAGGGATGAACAGGGTCTGTCGTTGATCATGATTGGCTCTATGCTCCTGGCTGTGTTCCTTGGCCGTGTTCTCAAGGGTCAAGCCGCCAGGGGTACCCGGGCATTAGCCGATCAGGGAGACGCGGTGGGAGTGGCGGCATCCAGCGCATGGCCTACCCGCCAGGCGTCGAGAGTACTGACAAGCCAGGTGGCGATCAACCCCCAGCCAGGCACCTGCATGCGTTCAAGGTACGAGGTCACCCACAATTGCCTCAGCACCGCCTCAAGTTCGCCAATGCTCGCCCCCCAGCGCCCTGAACTGATACCGGCGAGCATTTCGCGCACCAGATCATCGGCAATCACCACCAGCCAGCAGACACAGAGCGCAGCGATGACGGCAAACAGTGCGCCGGCACGGTGTTTTTTCGCATAAAAGTGACCTGCCCCCGGAAACACAGCTATTGACAAGAGCGCGGCCTTCACCCGCTGTTTCATGTTAATTCTCGTTCACCGGATACCCCGGATTAGTCATGCCCGGCCAGCAGTCCTTGCACCTGGGCTGATTCATAAAAGGCCGCCAGCCGGTTGCGCAGCCGCGCCTCAAGAAATCCGGAAGCACGCAGACGCTCAAGCAGATTGGGCGCAAAACGGGCAATTTCGGCCTTGGCCATGGCGGGAGTGACCCCCATGTCGTCCACCAATACCGCCAGCGGCTCATCGCCATACTTCTCAAACAGATAGTCCACCACCATATGGCAACTTTGTTCAAAATAGGGCGTTTTGCGGAATTTCAACCAAAACTCGTGCCCCAGCACGATAAAATCCTGCACATCGGTAGTGCTGATCAGTTCTCGCAATTCGATCATGGGCACTTCTTCCATTTGATCCCAAATGGCCAGCAAGGTTTCCTTGACCTGGGCGGCGGCCGTATCGCTGGTCAAAAAGGATTCGCTCAACCCGATAAAATACTGCACGTTACTGCTGATGTACTTCTTCAGGTTGCCTGCCACCGCGTTCTCAAGCCCCGGCACACCCTTGCTCATCATGCGCTTGCCGAACTTCATGGCCGAGGAAACGCCCGGAATGTTCTTGCTGATCAGGTTGTCGTCGTACACATACTGGGTAATGCCACTGTAGAGAATTTCTGCTACTAACGAGGTGTAGACCGAGCTCTCGATGGCTTTGCCAACCAGCTTGCGCCGCAAGGCCGTGAGTTCCAGTGCCTTGTCGACAAAGGCTTCGATCTGGGCCGAACTGATCAACGCCTTGCACGGGGTGCGTGGGCGGTCTTCGTTGAAAAACACCTGCGCTACCAGTTCGCCCACCAGCTCGGTAATACCGGCATGAATCGGAAGATCGATGGCATAGTTCTTTATCACGGCCTTGATGTCGCTGGCATCGACAAAGGCTTTTAACGAACTGACTTGCAGCAGTGCAAAGAAGGCATCGATCTCGCCTTCCATATCGGCAATAAACTGTGCCGGGCTAAAGGCTGCCAGCTCGTGCTGCAGGTGCAGGTCGAGCAAGGTGGTTGCGAGCGTGTTTGAGGAGGTCGCGGTCATGGCCAAGGTCCTGCTGGTGGAAGAAAGCTGTGCGGGCATGAGTTCATCACCCTGTTGATTCCCACTCTACCCGATTCAAGTGTACACATGAACACTTATTATTGCGCCAATTGCGAACCCGGTCGTTATCTGGCACAAAATACCAAAAAGAATCGACCGCCATTTATTGTAAAAATCAAGACGTTTTACCATCCACCAGTCGCGCACGAACAATTCACAGGCGAAATAATCAGGCAATACAACTGTAAACCTATCCTTCTTGCCCTTGCTGCGCCTCTCGCGTCAACATGGCCCGCTTTCGCACGCTGCCCCAGCGATACTGGCCGATATCGCCGTTGCTGCGAATGACGCGATGACAGGGGATCAGGCCCGCCAGCTCGTTTCTGGCCACGGCGCTGGCCACCGCCCGCACCCCCGTCGCGCATCCCAGTGCATCTGCCACCTGCTGGTAGGAGGCCAGGCAGCCTGCGGGGATTGCACGCAGGGCCTGCCACACCCGGCGCTGGAAAAGCGTTCCACGCAACACCAGCGGTACCGATCGGCTCGTTGCGGTTACCCCAAAGGTCGCTTCAATGCACCGGCTGGCTGCAGTATCGTCGCGCTGCACCCAAGCTTGCGGCCAGAGCGCCGCAATGGCCGCAAGCTGGGCAGCGAATTCGCCGGGCTGATCGAGAAACAGCAAACGTAACACCCCTTCCTCCCGCTGGGCCACCAGAGCGGGCCCGTAAGGCGATTCGGCCAGCCCCACCTTGATCACCGGCGCGGGAGGCAAAGGCGTAAAGGGATCGTCCACAAGCGTTTCATGACAGCCTGTCGCACCCTCGGGCGCTGATACTGCTTGAGGTTTGCCGCTTGAGGCATTGAGTGCCGCATAGCGCTGCAATTGGGCCAGGGCAAAGGCCTTGGTCAGCACCTCATTCGGATGACGTTCCCTGGTCAGGGTGGCGGCGCACATAAGAAATCCTCCTTCGATACTCTTGATAACAACGCCGCCCAGTATGCCTCATTCGCCTCACCCGCTCGACCCCGGCGGCCTCCACCCATACCCTGGTGCCGCAAAACCCGGATTCTTGCCTTCCATAGTCTTCCATCCTGGCCCTAAACAGGGTATAAGGCCGGCATGAAAATACCTGATCGAATAAAACCCCTGGTTGAAGATGGCCTGGTGGATGAAGTCCTGCGCCCGCTCATGAGCGGCAAAGAGGCGTCTGTCTATGTTGTGCGTTGCGGCAACCAGATTCGCTGCGCCAAAGTTTACAAGGAAGCCAACAAACGCAGCTTCAAACAAGCGGTGCTGTACCAGGAAGGCCGAAAAGTGCGCAACAGCCGCCGGGCACGGGCCATGACAAAGGGCTCACGCTTTGGCCGCGACCAGCAGGAATCCGCCTGGCAAAATGCCGAAGTGGATGCGCTTTACCGCCTCGCCCAGGCCGGGGTGCGGGTACCTGAACCCTACGGCTGTTTCGACGGCGTGTTGTTGATGGAACTGGTCACCACAGAATCCGGCGAAGTGGCACCGCGCCTCAACGATGTGGCCATGTCGGCCGAACAGGCGCTGGAAGACCATGGCGTCATGATGCAGTACGTGGTGCGCATGCTCTGTGCCGGTCTGGTGCACGGCGATCTGTCGGAATTCAATGTGCTGGTGGATGACTACGGCCCGGTCATCATTGACTTGCCCCAAGCCGTCGATGCCGCCGCCAACAACAATGCACGCAAGATGTTCGAAAGGGATGTCAACAACATGACCAGTTATTACGGTCAGTACGCCCCTGAATTGCTGAATACCCGCTATGCACAGGAAATCTGGGCGCTGTACGAAGCGGGCGAACTGCACCCCGACACACTACTGACCGGGAAGTTCGCCCAGAGCGCCAAAACCGCCGATGTCGATACGGTCATGGAAGAAATCAGGGCGGTGTTGGCCGAGGAGCAAAAGCGCCAGCAACGATTGCGGGAAAACAGCGAACAGGACTAGCGATTTATCCGTCCGTTGGCTTTACCGCCTGCGAGGTTTATGGTGATGCCACTTCGCTCAACCGGTTCACTCGCCACTTTGACTGGGCAAGGTGGCGTGAACCGAGGTTTCGATAGGTCGTACATCAATGGGCATGCGTGCGATTTTGCGTTCAATGCGCCGGCGCCTTCGTATTGGCCACCACTCGTAAAGAAACACATCGATTGGCCGCCACATGGCCACCCAGCCGCTGATCAGAAACCCCTCTTCAAGAATTGACCAAAGCAGTCCGGGCCGATTCATGGCCGTTAACGCCTGATGCGCCGCGATACAGGCAAACAGAAAGGCCATGCCGATGAGCATTGCCGTATGGCCTTCCTTGAGAACTGCCCGCAATTCCTTGAGGGTAATGTCGCTGCGGTAGTTGAAATAGCTCTGAATGGCCCTGGACACATCGTCCTGCACCTGGGCCGAACAGGCCTGTTCGGGTAAATACAAGACCAGGCGCACCTTTGCCTTTACGGGTAAATCTGCCACCAGATCGTAAATATAGGTTTCCGAATCCGAATCCAGGTCCTTGTCACGAAAAGGGGCGGGATCAAGCGTATTGAACAGCTGGCGCACCTCGCGCAACTTGATTTCCACCAGGTAATAGCCATTTTCCTGCCGGTAATGCGACTCCACCTTGGCCATGACACACGCCCTCTTTGATTGCCTTGCTCCTTGGCACACTTTACCTCAGAGGCAAACCTAACCCCAGTAGAGCACACACAAATTAGCGCCCGTCGCCTGCTCCGGTGAGCGGCCTGGCCATAGGCAGCCAGGGCAAACAGGTTTATCATACGCGCGCAATCGATGATGACACCTTATCAGTTTCTGGATGGACCTATGCTGAATTTCCTGCCCGCTCCCCTTATCGGTGCGCTGAGCGCGTTGCTCTTGCTGGCGAACACCATTTTCTGGTGCACCCTGCTGTACATTCCGGCCGTGCTCAAGCTCATCATTCCCCATCACGGCTGGCGTGTGCTGTGCAGCAAAATCATTATCTGGATCTCTGAATGCTGGATCGCCTGCAATAGCGGCTGGATGCGCCTTACGCAAAAAACCGTATGGAAGGTGGAGGGATTGGAAAATCTCAACCGCGAGGGGTGGTATCTGGTATTGAGCAATCATCAAAGCTGGGTCGACATCTTTGCCCTGCAACACGTACTCAACCGCCGCGTGCCCTTTTTGAAGTTCTTTCTCAAGCAGGAACTCATCTGGGTACCTATTATTGGGCTCGCCTGGTGGGGGCTGGACTTTCCGTTTATGAAGCGTTACTCCCCCGAATACCTCAAAAAGAACCCCCACATGCGCGGCAAGGATCTCGAAACCACGCGTAAAGCCTGCGAGAAGTTCCGCCACACCCCCGTCAGCGTCATGAATTTTGTGGAAGGTACCCGCTATACCCCCGAGAAACACCAGGAACAGGCCTCACCCTATCAGTTTCTGTTAAAGCCACGCCCCAGCGGCACCGCCTTTGTGCTGGATACCATGGGTGACTACATTTCGACCCTGCTCAACATCACCATTGTCTACCCCAACGAAAAGCCCAGCTTCAAGGACTTTATCTGTGGACGCATTACCGAAGTGCGACTGCACATTGAACAAATCCCTATTCCCGAGGCGCTGCTCAACGGCAATTACGCCGAAGATCCTCAACACCGGGAAAGGTTCAAGCAGTGGCTACATACCCTGTGGGAAGAAAAAGACAAGAAGGTCGCGCAGATGGCTAAACAGGGGCGCACCGGAGGTTAACAGCAGACTAAAAAGTTTGTAATTTTGTACCACTACGCCCTATGGACGATGTGGCTAAGCCCCCCTGCCCAGTAGGATACACACATCGAGTTACCGAATTCAAACACAGGCCGTTTGAAGTTTTGTACTCTCCTTTTACGACTACTTGTCTTTGTTCCTATGCAAAAATGACAAACCGCCCGGATCTCCAGGCGGTTTTTTTTTGCCCCAGCATCACGACACAAAGCGAACTACACAAAACGAGCCAGTTCAGCCTGCCGTTCGAGGGCAGTCTTGAGTTCCTGACGCAGACGCTGTGCCAGCGCGGCCACCGACACCACGTCCGAAATACCGCTGACCCCCTGCCCCGCAGACCAGACGGTTTTCCATGCCTTGGCTTCTTCATCAATGGGCTTGAGAAGACTGCCATAGTCCACCCCCACCGGGTTCAGCAAGCGCGCCATATCGTAGCCGGCCCGTTCAAGGCTCGGACGCATAAAGCTCGCGGCCACGCCCGACACCGCCGGAGTATGAATGATGTCTTCGGCCTGACAGTCGATGATCATTTGCCGGTAATCCGCCTGGGCTTCACTTTCAAGGGTGTTGATAAAGCGCGTGCCCATGTACACCAGATCGGCCCCCATCTGCAGCGCCGCCGCCACATCGGAGCCGGTATTGATGCAGCCGGCCAGCAGTACCGTGCCGTCAAATACCGCGCGAATTTCGCTCAGCAGCGCGAAGGGATTGAGTTTGCCCGCATGGCCGCCGGCGCCGCCACACACCGCAATAATGCCATCCACCCCTGCCTCGGCCGCCTTTTGCGCATGACGGCGATTGGTCACATCATGAAAAACCACACCACCGTAGCTGTGCACCGCATCCACCACTTCACGCGCGGCGCCCAGAGAGGTAATCACCAGTGGCACCTTGTGTCGCACCAGGGTGGCCAGATCCTGCTCGATCCGCTTGTTGGTTTTGTGCACGACCAGATTCACCCCAAAAGGCGCAGGCTGCCCGCCCTGATCCCGAAATGCCTGCAGACGGGCTTCAATCTCGCCCAGCCACTGGTCAAAGCCTTCACTGGTACGGTGATTCAGCGCCGGCAGGGTGCCGACAATCCCCTGCTCACAGCAGGCCACCACCAGATTCACCCCTGAAACCAAAAACATGGGGGCTGCCACAATGGGAAGTTTCAAAGCGTTTTCAAACGAAGCGGGAAGTTTCATGGTATGGGTATCTCTGGTGTAAGAGGTTGATAGAACCAACATTGTCCGATCCACCGGCCAGCCGCCGTTTTCTTAGCGGCGCTGATCGGCAGAGTCGGGAAAGCGGCGCGCAAACCAGGCTGAAAACACGGTTTCCAGGGCATCACGCACCGGTCGATCGGTAATCTGGGTACCGATCAGCGCGCCAAGACGAGACACATCGGCATGCCGATCATGCAGGGCCCATTCAAACTGATTCAGCAAACGCCTGACAAAAGGAACCGGCAAGCGGCGCAATAGACCCAGTACGACCGGGTTAACCGGCACCTCCCGAAAGGCACCAAATTCTGAGGTGCTCAGACGCCGGCCTTCCGAAAACAGATGCAGCAAATTAAACAGACTGAAAAAACTGACCGGCTCGCGATAGGCAAGATGCAAGGGGGTTTGCTGGGGGCGATTATCGGCGTAAACACACTCGATCAAGCGCCAAAGCACGGCGCAATAATCGTCCAGACTGATCACCGAAAACTGTTGCGCGCCTTTACCGATCCGGCGGCGTTCGCTCCATAACTGATACAGACCGGGCAAGTGACGCTCATCAGCCGCATCCAGCACCAGCCCGGGACGCAGACACAACGCCCAGGCCCGCTGGGATTTGCCCCAATCGAGCACCTGACGCTCGGCATCGGCCAGGGAGCGCGCCAGTCGGGTAATGGGTGCCGGCGGCGTAGCTTCGGTGGCATTCGCCGCACTGGAGCCGAGCACGGTCAAACTGCTGGCATAAATAACCGCGGCCACATTGCGCGCGCCGGTTAGCAGGCACCGGGTTCCGAGCACGTTCACCCGGTTAAGTTGCTTGAGATTCTGATCACACTGACGCACCGCCAGATGAACCAGCACCGCCGGCTCATCAAAACTGAACTCCTTGCCCAGATCGGGCAGCCGCCCCTCGACCGGAATCATCCAGCCTGGCCAGCGCGCGTGCCAATAGGCATAACTGCCGGGCGCCACCAGCACCTTGACCGTCAAGCGCGGCGCATCGGCGCTTTGTGCGGATTTCTCCAGCCATTGCACAAAGGCACCGCCGAGGTAACCGGTACCTCCGGTGACAAGCAGGTTTCTGGGCGCGTGAATCGATGTCATCAGTGCATTCACCAGGCTTGGCGGGCAAGCGTCAACGGGCTCAATCGGGGGAGGTCAGGGCGCTGAGGGTTTCATGCGCCCAAAGGCCGCCCTCAAAATGAGCAATCAGCACGGCGCGGCGAAAGCGCACCGGCAACTTCCCCAGCGATGCCCACTCTTCCTCTTCCACATCGGCGACCCGATTGAGCACCTCCCCGATCGGCCCTTCATTAATCAACACCGCCTTTTGCAAATCCGGCTCCAGACGAATATGAGCCATCACCACCGACTTTTCGACCTGCAGTAACAAGTCAATGCCCGACAACAGCCCCGCCATAAAATATTTCTCGGCGGCCTGCAGGCCGTTGATCTGGGCATAGCGCTCACAGGCACGGGCGCGGGTCAGCAGGAGTCGCAATACTTCGACACCGGCATTACAGTTTGCGGTCAAGAGGGTCAGGAGTGTCCATTTTTTCAGCTGGGCCAAGCCCAGATACACAATGGCATCACGAATACTTTCCACCCGGCGTCGCAAGCGGCTGGCAGGGCTATTGAGAATGCGCAGCAACTGGTACACCAGTCGCGGCTCGTTGGCGACGATCCGCGACAGTTCCTCAATGCTGACATCCTGGGCCTGAATCCGGTTCAGAATCTGCAACATAATGTGGGCATTGGTGCGAATCCGGGTACCAAAAACCCGGTCTGGCACCACCAGATAGTAGCCCTGGAAGAACTCAAACCCTGCTTCACGGCATTGGATCAGGGTGGTTTTATCTGCCACTTTTTCGGCAATGAGCCGGCAATCGGTACGCTTTAGCTGCCGCAGCCTGGCCAACATGCTCTCTACCGGCATCGTCAGCAAGTCGATTTTGATAAAATCCACGAGCGCCAGCAGAGGGTCGTACGCCAGGTCAAAATCAAAGCCGCACAGGGCAAATCTGAACCCTTTGGCACGCCAGTAGGCTATGCGCTCTAGCAGCTCACTAGTTACTTGCACCGGCACCATCAGCTCGAAGACCACAGCCGCGGGAATCAGGGTGGCTGGCAACTGACTCAGCAAAAACTGGCTGCCTACCAGCAAGAACTGAGGCTGACGCAAGGTTTCATACTGGCGGTTAATGCTCGCACACAGGCGTACCAAGGGGCCGGTTTCATCAAAGGCTACCTCGGTCGCGGCCAGACAGGGATCATCCTGATCCGGAAACACCAGCTCGTAGCCATACAAATGGCTCTCGGTATCATAGATTGGCTGCCTTGCCAGCAAGAAATCGTAAAACTCATTACTTTCTGTCATATCAAACCAGTGGTTATTGCATCAGCATCGCCGGAAACGGGAAAAACGCCTCACATCAAACCAAGAGCATTCGGGCAGGAGTCAGTGTAAGCCGGTCCAACTTGGGATGAATGATTCTGATCAACCCGTCATCAATCAGCTGAGTCTATCAGTGTAGTCTGTTTCCTTGTGTGTGCTTTATGTATACCACCGCTGCGCCTTCGCGAGGTGCCTGCACTCCCCGATCCTGACCCGCTGAGCGTTTCTGCCATTGTCACCCCAAGTGAACAACTGTACTCTCACGACCTTCTTGCCCCCACCGGGATCGACCCTCATGCTTTATATCGTGCGCATTCTATTGATTTTTATATATTTTATACTTGTAGCAGCCATCGGCCTGTTGATTTGCCTGCTGCGCCCTTTTAACCCCGACAACACCACCCTGATAGGTCGCCTCTATGGCTGGGGCGGCACCCGGATTCTGGGAATCAGGCTGGAGTTCAGCGGCACCGAGCACCTCACAGGTCTGGGGCCCTGCGTGATCATTGCCAATCATCAGCACAATCTGGATCTGTTTGTGTACGGGGGTTTGCTGCCAAGACGCACCGTGAGCCTTGGCAAAAAAAGCTTGCGGTTTATTCCGGTGTTCGGGCAAATGTACTGGCTGGCCGGGAATGTGCTGATCGATCGCAACAGCAAACGCCAGTCACAAGCCACCATGAGCGCGGCAACAGTGGCACTGCGGGACAAAAACACCTCGCTGTGGATTTTTCCCGAGGGCACCCGCAACCGCGGCCACAACTTGCTGAAGCTCAAGCAAGGTGCCTTCAAAACCGCACGCGAGGCGCAGGTGCCGCTGGTGCCCGTGTGCGCCAGCAGCTATGTGCAGCAGTTGCAGCTCAACCGCTGGCGCAGTGCCACCATCAAGATCCGTGTACTGCCTCCCGTCAGCTCCGCGCGTCTCGCCCAGGAACCGCTCGACAGTGTCAGGGACGACTGCTGGCACCGCATGATGACCTGCATCGGGGAGCTCGACCGCAG
>JBFHRO010000120.1:0-9899 GCA_041591635.1 Oleiphilaceae bacterium
CAGGTGGGAACGCGCATATCCACCACGAGTGAGGCTGATTTCTGGACCAACCTGAACGAAACTCTGGCCATGCTGATTGGCCCCGGAGAAGGGCGGTCGGTAGTTTCCACCCCCAATGCCGGCATTGTCGTCGTGCGAGCGATGCCGGATGAGCTGGATTCTGTTGAAGATTATCTGCGCCGGGCCGAGCTGATCATGCAGCGTCAGGTGATTCTGGAAGCGAAAATCCTTGAGGTCGAGTTGTCCGAGGAATACAAGCAAGGAGTAGACTGGACGGCACTCGAATCGGGAGCCTCAACCCACCCCGATGGTTCGGGCAAGAAATTGCTGCAGCTGGATGTGGCGGGCAAACCCATTACCGATGAAGTTACCGGTGGCGTCTTCAGCGGCACCTTGAAGGTGGGCGATTTTTCCAGCTTTATCCAGTTACTGGGGCAGCAGGGCAATGTGCAGGTGCTATCCAGTCCGCGGATTTCAACCGTGAATAACCAGAAGGCTGTCATCAAGGTGGGTAATGACGAGTACTTCGTTACCGACATCGAAATCAGCGATAACAGCGATACCAGCAATACCTCGACCGACGTCACCATCACCCCCTTCTTCAGCGGCATAGCGCTCGATGTAACGCCGCAGATTGGCGATAACGGCAAGATTACCCTGCATGTGCACCCGACGATCAGCCAGGTACGGGATCAGGTGAAAGTGGTTTCACTGGGCAATCGCGACGTCAACCTGCCCTTGGCGCACAGTACGATTCGTGAAACCGACAGCGTGATCAGTGCCGAGGACGGTCAGATCGTTGTGATTGGCGGCCTGATCCAGACAGTGATTCGGGATACCAATGCCTCGGTGCCGGTGCTGGGGGATATTCCACTGCTGGGCGAGCTGTTCAAACAAAAGAACCAGACGTCGGTCAAAAGCGAGCTGGTGATCCTGTTGCGCCCCCATGTTACCGGGAAAGAGGTTTATCAGCGCGATCTGAACACCAGCCGTGACCGTTTCAAGGCCTATGAAGACCTGCTGTCGCGCCCGCGCAAGGCTCAGTAGCCGGGTTGCCAAGGACTGATACTCATGTATGAAGCTTTTTTCGGATTAAGGGAAATGCCCTTTGCCTTAACGCCCAATACGCACTACTTCCTCAATAGTGCAACCCATCATCAGGCGCTTGAGCTGTTGCTGGTGGCGCTGAGAAATCAGGAAGGCTTTATCAAGATTTCCGGTGAGGTAGGAACCGGTAAAACGCTTTTGTGCCGCAAGCTCCTCAATGCACTGGAGGCGCCCTTCGTATCGGCCTATATCCCCAACCCCCAGTTGTCGCCCGAAGGTTTGTATCTGGCATTTGCCGACGAACTGGAGCTGGATCTGACGCAGGAGGTCAACAGTCATCTGCTGCTCAAACGCATTAATCAACGCTTGATCTCCCTGGCCAATGAGGGCAAAAAGGTCGTTCTCATCATTGATGAGGCTCAGGCGATGTCTGAGGAAACGATCGAAGCCCTGCGGCTGTTGACCAATCTGGAAACCGAATCGGCGCGCCTGGTACAGGTCGTGTTGTTTGGCCAGCCAGAGCTTGATGAGCTTCTGGCCCGGCCGAGTTTGCGCCAGTTGCTGCAACGAATCAGTTTTACCCAGCGGATCGCACCCCTGGATCGGGAGGCGGTGGCGCATTATGTTCAGCATCGACTTGCACTGGCGGGTTATAACGGCCCGGCCCTGTTTAATCGCAGCGCTCTGGGCTTGCTGGCCAAAGCCTCGCGCGGCATTCCCCGGCTGATCAACATTCTGGCGCACAAATCGCTGATGGTGGCCTTTGGTGAGGGGCGGCGAGAGATTCAAAAGCAGCATGTCAAAAAGGCGATCCTGGATACCGAAAGCGTGCGCATGCCGCGCTTTGCCTGGCTGACCTTCGCCCTTGCCGTGGGAGTTGCACTGCCTCTGGGCTGGGCGACCCTGGCTGAATTGAGTTATGGGGTGTGGGCGTGAGTCTTCTTAATGATATGTTGCGCGACCTTGAACAGCGCAAATCGCCCGGACAGCCTGGCGTTAGCGGCTATGCGGGGCTTTCCGCGGCGTCTGCCAACGCCGGACAGACGCGAAAACCCTGGCTGTTGCCTGTGGCGGCGCTAACTCTGGTGCTTGCAGGAGGGGCGGGTTTTTACGGTTACTGGATGACGTCCCGGGCGAATGTTGCGATTCCGGTAGCGCAGGAGCAACCGGATCAGGAGGCATTGCAGGAGATAACGGACACCGCTGCGCAAGCTGACGTTGCCGTGATTACCACACCTGTCCCCGAGGTTGCAGAATCATCGACGTTGCCCGTGGTGGTGCCGCAGGCATCGCTGGCGGCGCTGGTGCCTGAACCTGAGTCTCAATCTGAGCCCGAGCCCGAGCCTGCAGTGATCGTGGCGCCCGTCGCCAAGACAGAGGTGGTGACAGAGGCGGTGCTGCAAGCTCCGGTGGCTGGTGCGGATGTGCCGTTGCCGGAGGTCAAGCCTGGGCAGACAGCGTCGCCTGCAGTAGCGTCACCCCCCAAGATGGATGAGGCGCCCAAAGCGATAGAGGTGACCCGGCGAGCCCAATCCGTTGAAGCCGAAGTGCGCCTGCCGGTTACTGTCGAGTCTCCGCCGGCGCCGGTGGCTGCCGTGGTTTCCCCGCCATCATCGACGCCGTTGGCTGAGGTCGCGCCTTTGCCGCACGCCACGCCGCTACCGGCGCCCCCCAAAGTTGAAAAGACGCTGCAGCGCACCCCGGCCGAAGAAGATGCGCACCTGGTGACCCGCGCGCAGGAGCTGTTCCGTTTGGGCAAGGCGTCGGTGGCCGAGCAGTCGTTACGTGAGCATCTGCGTCTGGCGCCTGCGGCGGACCAGTCGCGGGAGCTGCTGGCAGCCCATTTGCTGGATATGGCTCGTTTCGCGGAGCTGGACGCCTTGCTGCAGCCGGGTCACTGGCAGCGCAATGCCCGCTTGCGTGCGATCAAGGCCCGGCAGCTGCTGGCCCAGGGGGACGCGGGCGCGGCCCTGTTACTGCTGGAGTCGGATGTGCCCGAGGTAGCTACCCATACCGACTACCACGCTTTGATGGCCGCCTTGTACCAGCAGGAAGGCCGTCCGGCCGAGGCGGTGAATCAGTATGCCCTGTTGCTGGCGCAGGATGCCGAGGTGGCTGACTGGTGGGCCGGGATGGCGATTGCGCTGGAGCGCAGCGGCAACCCGGAAGGGGCGCGCCAGGCCTATACGCGGGCATTGAAGACGTTCGGGTTGCACGAGGCTTTGGCCCGCTATGCTCGCGAGCGTATTTCGCAACTCTAATCTGATTGGAAAAATCGCCGGTCACGGCGGGATATATTCAGGCATAAAGGCACAGACCCATGGCAGAACCAAAGAAAAAAATCCGGTTGGGCGATTTGCTGGTGCAAAGCGAGGTTATTACCGAACAGCAGCTGATGGCTGCGTTGCAAGAGCAAAAACGCAGCGGCCGACGTTTGGGCAAGACCCTGATTGATCTGGGGTATGTCAAAGAAGACAAGCTGCTCACGATTCTTTCGGAGCAGCTGAGCATTCCCTTTGTGCAGTTGCGTAATTATCAGTTCAATACCGATCTGGTGAAGAAATTGCCAGAGGCTCTGGCAAGGCGTTTTCGCGCCATTGTGCTGGATGAGAAAAGCGGTGAACTGCTGGTCGGCATGGCCGATCCCATGGATATTTTTGCCTACGACGAGCTGACCCGGGCGCTGAAGCAACCGATCCGCGAAGCTGTGGTACGGGAAAGCGAACTGCTCAATACCCTTGATATGGTGTATCGCCGCACCGAGGAAATCAGCCATCTGGCAGAAGAGCTGGAAGGCGAACTGGGCGAAGATGTTTTTGACCTGGCTGCCCTGACGGCGACCGGTGACGTCAATGAAGCCCCGGTAGTGAAACTGCTGCAGTCCATTTTCGAAGATGCGGTAATGGCGCGCGCCTCGGATATTCACATCGAGCCCGATGAAAGCGTGGTGCGGATTCGCCAGCGTATCGACGGGGTGCTGCACGAGCAGGTGATGAAAGAAAAGCGCATCAACGCAGCACTGGTGTTGCGCCTGAAGCTGATGTCGGGCCTGAATATCTCGGAAAAACGCCTGCCGCAGGATGGCCGTTTTAACGTGCGGGTCAAGAACAAAAGCATCGACGTGCGTTTGTCCACCATGCCGGTGCAGTACGGTGAGTCGGTCGTCATGCGTTTGCTGGATCAAACCAGCGGAATGCTGTCGCTGGATGTGATCGGAATGCCGAAAATGGTCCTGGAGCGGTTTCGCATTGCGGTGCGCCGGCCCCACGGCATGATCCTGGTGACCGGCCCCACCGGTAGCGGTAAGACCACCACCTTGTACGGCGCGCTGACGGAACTCAACAAACCGGAAGTCAAGATCATCACCGCCGAGGACCCGGTGGAATACCGCTTGCCGCGGATCACCCAGGTGCAGGTAAACCCCAAGTTCGGCCTGACCTTTGCCATTGTGTTGCGCGCCTGTTTGCGACAAGACCCGGACATCATGCTGATCGGGGAGATGCGGGATCAGGAAACCGCCGAGATCGGCCTGCGTGCCGCCATGACCGGTCACCTGGTGTTATCCACCTTGCACACCAATGATGCGATTGCCAGCGCGATGCGTTTGATTGACATGGGAACCGAGCCGTTTCTGGTTGCCAGTGCCTTGCTGGGCGTCATGGCGCAGCGTCTGGTGCGGCGTATTTGCGACCATTGCGCGCAGCCCTATCATCCAACCGACCAGGAAAAAATCTGGTTGCGCGCCATGCGGCATTCGGGCCTGCATTTGCCCGAAACCTATACCAAGGGCACGGGTTGTTACCAGTGCGGCAACAGCGGCTATAAAGGGCGAATTGGTGTTTATGAATGGCTTGAAATGGACGAAGCCATGCTGGATGCGTTGCGCCGTGCGGATCCCTCGGGATTTGCGGCCGCGGCCCGTCGCAGCCGCTATTACGTGCCGCTGGAAATCTGCGCGCTGGAGTATGCGATCGAAGGCAAAACCTCGCTCGACGAAGTGTTCCGCGTGTCGGCCACGCTCGATGGCGGGCACGAGGAAAAACACCTCACTGACGGGATTGGGCTGGCCTGATGGCAAAGTTTGAGTATCGGGGGCGTGACAGCCAGGGAGCGCCCAGCAAGGGGCAGGTAGAAGCGGCCAATCAGGACGCCGCGGCGAACGATTTGCTGCGCAAGGGCATTACGCCGGTGGCGATCCATGAAATCAAGCCGCCGCCGGACGTGTTTGCCGGGCTGAAAAAACTGCCCATGTTTCAACCCAAGGTGACGCTGGATGAGCTCATCATCGTGTGTCGGCAGATGAACGCCTTGACCCGGGCCGGTATTCCCATCATCCGGGCCATGCGCGGGCTGGCAGAGTCAACCCGCTCCGAAGCGCTGAAGGCGACCTTGCATGACGTTACCAACCGTCTCGAATCCGGGGTGAACCTTGCCGCCGCCATGCAGGCCCACCCCAAGGTGTTCGACGAGTTGTTTATCAGCATGATTCATGTGGGAGAAAACACCGGCCAGCTCGAAGAGGCATTCAAGCAGATGAGTGAAAGCCTGGAGCTGGAACGCGACACCCGTAAACGCATCAAACAGGCGACCCGCTATCCCATGATCGTCAGCTTTGCGCTCCTGGGGGCACTCATGGTCATCAACTTTTTTGTCATTCCCAAATTTGCGGGCGTGTTTGCCAAGCTGGGGGCAGATTTGCCCTTTGCCACCAAAATACTGGTGGCCACATCCAACTTTTTTATCAACTACTGGTGGTTGCTGCTGGGGGTAGCGGGAGCGGCATTCTATGGTTTCAAGCTCTGGGTCAAAACCGAGCGCGGGCATTATCTGTGGGACAAATACAAGCTGGGCTTTCCCTTGCTGGGGCGCCTGTTCGAGCTGATCACCCTGTCACGTTTTTCGCGCAATTTTGCCATGATGCTGGGGGCCGGCGTGGGCATCACTCACGCCCTGGGAATCGCCTCCGAGGCGGCGCACAACAAGTACATAGGAACCAACATCGCGTCGATGAAAACCGGTATCGAACGGGGTGACAGCCTGTTGCGTACCGCCAGTGCCACCGGCATGTTTACGCCCCTGGTGCTGCAAATGATTGCGGTGGGCGAAGAAACCGGCTCGGTCGACCGGCTGCTTAACGAAGTGTCGGATTTTTATGATGAAGAAGTGGACTACGGGCTCAAGCGCCTGGCGGAATCCATAGAGCCCATTCTGTTATTGGCGATGGGGGGCATGGTGCTGATTTTGGCGCTGGGCGTTTTCTTGCCAATCTGGGATCTGGGCAAGGCGGCACTCAAATAAATCCAGTGCGCGCCCGTCACCGAATTTGCGCGAGAAGCCCCTGAATTCATTCATGGGGATGTTTAGGCTTCGAACGCAACAGGAATGAGATAAATTCATGCCGGTGGATCGCAAGTTCAGGTTGAGTCTGACTCTGGTGGTGATTGCGATCCTGATGGCGGTGTTGTTGCCAGCGCTCGAGCGTGAGGCGATGCGGGCCGAACAGGCCGGCTTTCGCATGGTGGTAGGGCAGCTTGAAAGTGTGCTGCTGGTGAAGACGGCAGAAATGGTTGCCAAAGATCGTCTCGGCGATTTGAAAAACTTTGTCAATCATAACCCTATGAACTGGATGAAACCGCCACCTATCAACTATATTGAAACTGATAGTCAAAGTGACGCGTCAAGGATGCGTTGTCATGAAGCCGAACCGGGCTACTGGTTTTTTGACCCGGTGCAGGCCCTGCTGGTTTATAAACCTAACTATGCCGAGGGATTTGGTACGCAGACCACAGGGGATTGCGTTGTTTTTCGTTTGGCTTTGGCCTATCTGGATCGTAATGGGAACGGGGTCTTTGACGAAACCCGGGATCGTATCAGCGGGCTCACGCTGAAGCGGCTCGACTCGGGACTGAGTGATCGGTAGAGGGCGGCTGCGTGGATCGATCGATTGCACACACCGACAAAACAGTGCCACAAACGGGAGGCCCCACAAGCTTGCGCGCGAAACCGATGAATCTGACTGGCCACCCAGGCGGCTTTACGTTAATTGAACTGGTGGTGGTGATTGCCGTGCTGGCTATTTTGTCGGCGCTGGCCCTGCCGCGGTTTGCTGAAATTGCCGACGAGGCGCATCGCAGCAGTGTCGAGGGCACCAACGGCGCGCTGGCTGCCTCGGTTTCTCTGGTGCGGGCGCAGTGGCTGGTGAATGGCTCGCGCACCGCAGTCGTGAATATTCGCGGTTATGGCGATGAAACCGTGGATGTAAGCAGTTCAGGATGGCCGACCGGCGTCAACGGGAATACCAATCCCGCTGCGATGACGGCCGGCGAATGCAATGACTTATGGACGAAACTGTTGCAGACCAGTGCCCCCTCGGTGTCTACCGGGACGGGCGCGGATTACCGGAGCAGCGTGAGCGGGGGCGATTGCCGCTACACCTATCAGCGTGACTCGGCGGGTAATTACATTCAGTACGACCCCGACAGAGGTGAGGTGGTCGTTGTCATTAACTAACGCAATGTGTTTAACACCTTGGTCTTACATGACATTTTGTCTGGAGTGGTAGCAATGAAGAAACAAACGGGCTTTACATTGATCGAACTGGTCATGGTAATCGTGATTCTCGGGATTCTGGCCGCCTTTGCCTTGCCCCGCTTTGCGGATTTGGGACAAGAAGCGCGTGCGGCGTCGATTCAGGGAGCGGCGGGTGCCATCAAGTCAGCCGCGGCCATTGCCCATGCCCAGTGCGTGGTTGATAACGCCTGTAACGCAGGCATTGCGGCCTCAACCACCAACCTCGAAGGTACTGCGATTGCCATGCGCTTTGGTTACCCTGCGGCCACCGCGGCGGGCATACAGGCGGCAACCCAGATTGCTGCCACTGATTACACCGTGGTAACGGTGGGAACGGCCTTGGTATTTCGTGCTATTGGTGCGGCGACTCCGGCTTCGTGTCAGGTGTCTTATACGCCACCGGCGGCCGCCAACAACGCGCCTGTGATTGCCACCACAGTGACCGCCTGTTGATTGCGGATGTCGGGTTCGTGTGAACAGGGCGGCGGGTTTTACCCTTGTCGAGCTGGTAATGGTGCTGGTGATTGTCAGCATTGTGGCCGTGGTCGGCGCCTCCCTGTTTGCAAGCAAGTCTGACTATGCAGTCTATGTGGCCAAGCAGCAACTGATCGCCAGTGCGCTCCTGGCCCAACAGAGTGCGCTGGCCAATCAAGATCCCGCTACCCCTCTGAGTTTGACCATCTCCCAAAGCCCGACCCTCTGGACCCTCAGTGTGGTGCGTGGCGGGGGTACGCCCGTTGTGTTGCACAGCCAGCAGATAGAGCGTGAGGGCGCGACGCTGACGATAGACAGCACCCCCCTGACGACCAGCTACACCCTGACCTATGACCGGGAAGCCAACCTGGTTCCGCGCGCCAACCACCGCATGATTCTCAATGGCAGCCAGTCGGCCACTCTGTGCTTTTCGTCTTCGGGGTATGCCTATGAAACCACGACGGGGGCTTGCCCATGACCGGTATGCCTGTCCGCAGACGAATGCGGGGTGCCACCCTGATTGAGCTGGTGATCACCATTATTGTGATTTCGCTGGCCATGACCGCGGTGCTCAGTGCCTTCAGTGGCTCGATGGGCCGCAGTGCCGACCCCTTGTGGCGTAACAAGGCCCTTAAGCTGGCGCAACTGTATCTGGATGAAATCACCACCCGCAAGTTTGATGAAACCACGCCGCTGGGCGGTACGCCTGCTTCGACCAGTGTCAACTGTGCGGCACTGGGGCCGGACGCTGGCGAAACCCAGCGCAGCCTGTACGATGATGTGGATGACTATCACAACCTCGATGATGCCTCGGCGATGAACCAGAAAGGTGCTTTACTGGCCGGCTATACCGACTACCGCGTGCAGGTCAGCATCACTTGCGCCGGCGCCAGTGTGGGCGCTGCAGCGAACAGCCAGGTGAAGCAGGTGATGATTGCCATCACCGCGCCGGGGCAAAGCCCGATGCAGTTCAGCAGCTTTGTGGGGAACTTCTGATGCCGCGCGGGAGTCGGGGTTTTACCATTATTGAACTGGTGATGGTGATCGTCATCATGGGCATCATCATGGTGACCTCGGTAAACTTTATCAGCCAAACCACCGAAGGCTACCAGGATGCAGCCAAACGGGCGCAAATGGCGGCGATAGGCATCATAGCGTCGGAAAAAATCACCCGCGACCTGCGCAACGCCTTGCCCAACAGCGTGCGTCTTGATGCCACGGCCCGCTGTCTTGAGTTGATTCCGACCGTTGCGGCCTCGCACTACCTTGATGCGCCGGTGGTGGCGCCAGCCGACCGTTTCAATGTGGTACGGGTACGGGGTTACCCGGTCATTGGTGCCAATGAGCGGGTGGCGGTCTATCCCGATGATCCGGCGACCCTCTATAGCCAGAGCAACCCCGGCCCCTTGAGCGTGGCAAGGGTTGCCCAGCTGAATCTTGTGGCCGGGGACGAATTTCAGTTGATTCTCAGTGCCAGCCACCAGTTTTCCACGGCCTCGCCGGAGAAGCGGTTTTACATTACCCGTCATCCGGTGACCTACTGTTTTCGGAGCACCCGTCTGTACAAGTACCGGGATTATGGCATCCATGCGGCGCCCTTGACGGCCCTCGCCAATGAGGAAGTCATTGTTGACCGCATCAGTGCCGGCACTGGAGGGTTTGAGGTGACCGAAGCTTCACTCGCCCGCAACTCGGTGGTGCGAGTCTTCTTCACCCTCGCCGATCCGGTGACCGGCGAAAGCCAGCAGGTAGAGCAGGAGGTACAGGTTCGCAATGTCCCCTGAGCATGCATACAACCCACAGGTGCC
>JBFHRO010000121.1:0-9674 GCA_041591635.1 Oleiphilaceae bacterium
CCTCGCGGGCGAGGGCGGCCCCCCTGCCTGCGCTTTGCCCAGAGCATCGGCATCCCGCTCGTCAATGCGGGCCAGATTGCCATTGACTAACACCGTAAAACTGCCACCCAACGCCTGCGTAATGGTCACCATTGCCCCCTGTGGAATCAGGATTTCATCACCCACTGGCACCAGCCTGGCCACACAATCACGCTGAACTTGCAGTGTTTCCCGTTGCATTGTTATCACCCCTCCAAATAACGGCTGTCATGTCAGGCAGGTTCGCCATTGATGCGCCTCAACCATCTTGCATTACGAACACTTGCAGGCTTCAGGCCATTAATTATCTGGTTGTTTTTAAACGACTTTAGATTCACACCTGCGCACCATGTGTCATAACAACAACGCTTGCGACTGTTTTCGCTGACACCCTGTTGTCAAGAACACAACGAGAGCAGCATGCACAGTCTGATAACTGCATTTATATATTGATTATCAAGGCGTTAGCACAATGGCCAAAGAATTGCTAACAAGTCTTCAAAAGTGACTTGCCGATCCTGATCTGTTTTTTGGTGTTTGCTGAATGCGGGATCGGCTCATCCACCGGGGAACATGCGTATGAAAATCAGGTTCAATGCCAGCCTTCTGGCCAAATACGACACCTATGGCCCAAGATACACTTCCTATCCGACGGCAGTTCAATTCAACGAAGACTTTGGGCACAAGGATTACCTGCAAGCCATTGATCTCAGCAATCGCCAGCAAAATCCCTTGTCACTGTACTTTCACATCCCCTTTTGCCAGTCGCTGTGCTTTTATTGCGCCTGCGCCAAGATCATTACCCACAAGCAGGAACGCACCTACCCTTACCTGCAACGACTGCATGGCGAAATACGCCAGCAGGCGGCGTTGATTGATCCGGCGCGGGAAGTGACCCAACTGCACTTTGGCGGCGGAACCCCTACCTATCTCAGTGATGATCAACTAACGGACTTGCTCACTGTCATCGGCCAGCAGTTTCGGCTTGCCCCGCCACAGACACGCGAGTTTTCGATTGAAATCGACCCGCGAGCCGTGCGCGACACGACCATTGGGTTGTTGCGAGAACTGGGCTTTAATCGCATCAGCCTCGGCGTGCAGGACTTCAATCCCAAAGTGCAGGCCGCCGTCAACCGGATTCAAACCGTTGAACAAACCTTTGCCGTGCTCGAAACGGCGCGCCGCGCCGGGTATCACTCGACCAATATCGACCTGATCTATGGTTTGCCGTTTCAGACCGTCGCCAGCTTCAGCGACACCCTCAACACCGTGCTCAGCCAGCGCCCCGAGCGACTGGCAATTTACAATTACGCCCACATGCCAGACAAAATACGGGCCCAGCGACTGATCAATGCGATGGATCTGCCCTCCCCCCAAACCAAACTGGCCATTCTGGAAATGACTGTCGATCGACTGCAAAGTGCCGGCTACCTTTACCTGGGCATGGACCATTTTGCCCTGCCGCAGGATACGCTGGCGCAGGCAAAAAACAACGGCACCTTGCAACGCAATTTTCAGGGCTATTCCACCCATGCCGACAGTGATCTCATCGGCATGGGTATCACCTCGATTGGAAAGATCAACCAGTGCTTCAGCCAGAACCTGCGGGAAGAGTCCGATTACTTTGCCGCCATCGATACCGGCCAGCTTGCCATACACAGAGGCTACCGACTCAGCCGCGACGATCAGATTCGTCGTGATGTGATCGGGGCCCTGATGTGTCAGGGCGAAGTGGTTTTTGAGCGTATCAATCAGGCGCACCAGATTGACTTTTTTGACTATTTTCATCAAGAAATGCAGCAGATTGGCGCCATGGCCATGGATCATCTGGTGAACCTCAGCCACCAGCGCATTCAGGTCACCGACCTGGGCCAGCTATTGCTGCGCAACATCGCCATGGTGTTTGACGCCTACCTGAACCCGGCAGACAGTACGCGCCAGTTTTCCAGGGTGATTTGAGTTCATCACCGCAACGCTTGCACCCGGCCAGTGGCCTTGCACTAAGGTATTGAGAGCAGCTTCTGCCAGCACGCCCTGAGCCAGGCCGCCGCCCAGTATCCCAACAGGTTGCCGGCAAACGCCCCGGGCAGCCAGAACAGCGTACCCATCCAAAAGCGCTCCGGGCCCAGAAGCATAAAGGCGGCGTAGGCCAGGGCCGCAAAGCTGGCAAAAAAGACGGACGCCTGCGGATGAATACGGCGTTTTTCAGCCCGGGTAAGGCCCAGGCCACACAAAAGCCCGCCCAGGCAGACAAAGAGCCCCCCGCAAAGCACGTAAAATGCCCAGGGCCACAGGTGAAGATGCAACTCGGTCAACAACGCAAGCTCGTAGCCAAAGCCCACACCAAACTGCGGACACCCCAGCAGGGTAAAGGCACCGGCCCCGGTTTGAATCACCATCATTTTGCCTAACACCCGCTGTTTGTTCGGGCGGAGCACCGCCGCAACCTGCTGGCTGATACGCTGATCAAGCACCGGTCGGGGCGATACCGGGGTTGCGGCAATGAAGGCACTGAACTCTCGTCTCGATTCCTGCTCAAAGGCGTCATCGTTCATGGGATTACTCCTTGTCTGACAGCAGGCGCCGCAACTTGCGGATCGCGCGGCTGACCAGTTGTCTGGAATTGGCGTCGGAGGTCTGTAACTGCCGACCAATCTCGGCAAAGCTCAGCCCCTCATCAAACCGCAGCGTTAACACCTGGCGCTGGCCTTCAGGCAGAGTCGCCAACAGGGCCTTAGCCTCGGTATCAGCATCGGGCTGATCCGGTGCAATCGCTATCTCCTCGCACGGATCAAGATAGTGGTGATACTTGTCATGGGTCGCCTGCTTTCGGCCATGATCAATCAAGGCGTTGCGCGCAATCGTAAACAGCCACGCCAAGAAGGGCACGCTGCCACTGTACCCCGCGCGGGCGCGGTGCAGTTTCATGAAAACCTGCTGAAACACCTCTTCTGCCTCCTGGCGATCTCTTAGTCGCATTAACAGGTAGCCAAACACCTTATCCTTATGGCGCCGGTACAAAGATTCAAAGGCGCTGAAGTCATCACGACCGTAGGCCATCATCAATTCTTCGTCAGTCAATGGGGTTCTCTCGCACCTGGGTAATGCTCTTGCATCTGTGTCTATCGCTCGCGTCTGTGTCCATCACTCGTGTCTGCGTTTATCACTCGTGTCTGTGCCTATCACTGGTATCTATGCAAACTAACGTGCAAGGCGCGGCCTTTGTGACACGACAGCGATTTTTTTTGCAGCTGTCACAAAACACCACCCCACACGTTAAGGCAAGGGTACCTTCAACCACACCCGGGAGTGTAGATCCAATGAAATCACCGATAAAAAGCCTTCGCCACGCCACCATGATTACGCTGGCCAGTCTCACGCTGGCCCTGCCGTACCCCGTATACGCCCACTGCGATACCCTGGAGGGCCCGGTAGTGAAAACGGCACGCCAGGCACTCGAAGAAAAGACGCTCGCGCCCGTTTTAAAATGGGTGCGGGCCGAAGATGAAGCCGAGATCAAAACCGCGTTCAATCACACCCTGAAAATGCGCAGTCTGAACGCAGAGGCGGCGCACTTTGCCGATCAGTATTTCTTCGAGACCCTGGTGCGAGTTCACCGGGCCGGAGAAGGTATGCCCTACACGGGTCTTAAGCCCGCCAGCGAGATCGATCCGGCCGTGGTTTTGGCCGATAAAGCCCTGGCCGACGGCTCGGTCGATACTTTGGTGACCACCCTGTCCCGGGCCATGGAAACCGGGCTGCGACAAAGGTTTGAACAAGCCAGAGAAACGCAAATGCATGCTGAACACACGACCACGGCGGGGCGTACGTTTGTGGCCGACTATGTCAACTACACCCATTTCGTTGAAGGGTTGCACAGCCTGATCCAAAACTCCGCCACCCATGCGCCCAGCGCAACACCTGCCGCATCGGCCCACGCGCACTAGGTTAGATGCCACCCGCGGCTGGCAGGCCTGACTTGCCAGCCCTCCCCGACACCGTTATCGAAAAGACATCTCCGGCTGGTTAATCTGACACGCCAACCTATGAAAGAAGTCCTACAAAAATAAGTAAACTATTGATTATAAAGAACGTTACACACATGGCACAGCTCCTGCTCAAGCGCTGATACCTATCAGTCACCACAATCAGGAGTTATGACACCATGAACGACCATCCTACCCATAACAACTCACGCCGCGAGTTCTTCAAAAACGCCACCTTGATGACAGGTGCCGTAGCCGGTGCCGGTTTCATTGCCGCCAACAGCTATGCCCGCCAAAATGATCGCCCTGCTGCCGCAGCCGCTGCAGCGGCCCCCGAAGACACACGAACACTGCTGAACTACCAGCCAGAGGAGCTTCCGGTCATAGAACAGACCCTGGTCGCGCCACCTTTCTTGCCTGATCACGAACAAAGGGTTACAGGCAAACCCAGGGTTGTCAGAGTGACACTGGAAATCATCGAAAAGGAAATCGAAGTCGAAGCAGGCGTCATTACCTGGGCCATGACATTTAACGGTTCGGTACCTGCGCCCATGATTGTTTGCCACCAGTACGATTATGTTGAAGTCACCCTGGTGAACCCGGCCAGCAACAGCATGGCCCACAACATCGACCTGCACAGTGCCACCGGGGCGCTTGGCGGTGCTGGTCTGACCTTGGTAAACCCGGGCGAGAAAACCACCCTGCGGTTTCGTGCCACCAAGGCCGGGGTATTTGTCTATCACTGCGCTCCGGGTGACGCCATGATTCCATGGCACGTGGTTTCAGGCATGAATGGCGCCATTATGGTACTGCCACGGGAGGGCCTGAAAGACGCCGCCGGGCAGGCATTGCGTTATGACCGGGCCTACTACATCGGCGAACAGGATTTTTATCTTCCCAAAGATGCGACCGGCCAGTACAAACGCTATAACAGCCCCATGGCGGGCTTCGCCGATACCATGGCGCTAATGGAAAACCTCATCCCCACACACAGTGTATTCAATGGCGCCAAGGGCGCACTCACAGGACCGGGAGCCCTGACCGCCAGAGTCGGTGAAACCGTACTCTTTGTGCATTCCCAGGCCAACCGGGATACCCGACCGCATCTGATCGGCGGACACGGTGACTACGTTTGGGAGCGTGGCAACTTCAGTCACCCTCCCCTGACGGATCTGGAAACCTGGTTTGTGGCCGGCGGCAGTGCCGGAGCCGCCCTCTACACATTCCTTCAGCCTGGCATTTATGCCTACGTTAATCACAACCTGATTGAAGCCATTGCCAAAGGCGCCGCGGCACACGTGAAAGTAGAGGGCAACTGGGACAACCGGCTGATGATGCAGGTCAGCGCACCCGCTCCTCTCTAGTTCGGGCCGGGCTCAGGGTCAGTCCGGTCATTCGACCCCGTCAGGCCTGTCAAGTGCAGTCATGACGGGGTGAGGCACTCATTGGCAAAGCATAAAGGTAAACATCATGAACGCACCTTCTCTGTTGCCCCCCGGTCGGGCAGCACTTGGTCAGGCCGCGCTGGTTATCCTGCTCGGCATTGCACCGCTCACCCAGGGAGATACGGCGCCCCCCCTATCACCCCAAGCGGCTCAGTTGCAGCCCCAGGTATCCACACTGATCCATGCCTGGCTGGCGCTGCTGCAGCACCGCCCAACAACCGGAGCCACACCGGCGGACCTGCTGGATCACACCGGTTTTCGACTGGAAGTCATCGGCACCACGCTTACTACCCCCTCACAGGTGCACAACTGGCTCCTGCGCCATCATACTGACATGATTAGCGGCACCTATCACCAAGAACCCTGGCGCCTTGTCACTATTACCGGCGATCTGGCAGAAATCGAATTCACCCTCCAAGGGGAAGTAAAAAAAGCAGACAAACCCACCGAACTCTTTGCCCTCAAACAACGCTGGAAAATTCGTCTCAGGGCAAATAGGCCACCACAAATCCATACCATTTCCGAACAATTCATGGCGCCCAAGCTGTCTTCCGGCGCCCGGATTCAATGCTGATCAGGACCAGACTTATGAACGCTCTGTTACGTTGCACCTGCATTTTTTGCCTGTTCGCCTTGCTGACAAGCCGTCTGACACAGGCCCAGACACAAGCACTGCCCCTGTACCGGGGCATTGGCGGTGACTTCACGCTGGATAGTACTCACAACCACCGCCTGACACTGAGTGCGCTAAAAACCCCGGTGGCATTGATCACCTTTGGTTACACCAACTGCTCAGATGTGTGCCCGGTCACGCTGGCCTTTCTTAACCAAACGCTCAAGGCACTGCAGGATGAGGCCAGCAAAGTGCAGGTGCTGTTTGTCTCACTCGACGATACATACGATCTTGCCCCCCAACTGGCCGACTACCTGCGCCCCTTCAACCCCGACTTTGTGGGCCTGACCGGTACAGCAGAAGAAATCGCAGCCGTCGCCCGGCAATACCATATCCGCTACAGCAAAACCTCGGACTTGCTGGTTGATACCGGTTACCGTAAAAAGCACCTCGCGGCATCCCGTCATGCCGCGCACGGTGCCGATGACCACAGCGCAAAAAAAACGTCCGAGCTTGCACATTCGAATCTTTTCTCTCACAGCACCACCATTTACCTGCTCGATGCAGACCAGCAGGTGCGGGCTGTTTTTGATACTACTTCAGGAGTCGAAAGCGTCAGGGACGCGGTGCTGTTATTGTTACAGGAGCCATAGACACGCGCATGGTCACAGGCCGTGCCTCAATGAGTGAGTGACTAAAACGCCCCCGCCTGGCGCGCTGCTCGCACAGCAGGTTATTTCAACGCCAGGCGTTTCGCCATCCGGTGCAGGTTGCCTCGATCCATCCCCAGTGATTTGGCCGCCTTGGCCCAGTTGTTGGAGAATGCCGCCAGACGCTCGGTAATCAGCTGGCGCTGAAACTCGGCCAGGGCTTCATTCATGGCCAGCTCGTCGCCAACGTCGAGCGCCGCCGACACGGCGGGCTCGCACGGAACCTGACCGGATGTCTGGGGCCGCGCTGGCGGCAAACCTGCACTCACGTCACAGTGTTCAGCTTCAATAGTGACGATATCGCGCGACTGTTGAGCCCGGGCGCGTAACGCCGCACGACTCACCACATGTTCAAGTTCACGGACGTTGCCCGGCCAGTTGTAGCCTTCGAGTTGGCGCAGCGCCCCGGGGCCCAGGCACAGGTTCTTCAGCCCCAGCTTGACGCGCATCTTCTCGGCAAAATACCCCGCCAGCAAGGGAATATCGCCCTGGCGCTCGCGCAGTGGCGGCACTGTTACCGGAAACACGCTCAGGCGGTGATAGAGGTCGCGCCGAAACTGCCCGGCTTCCACTTCTGCTTCAAGATTGCGGTTGGTGGCCGCCAGAATGCGCACGTCGACGTACTTCACCTTATCCGATCCGACCCGCTGAATTTCCCCGCTTTGCAGGGCCCGCAGCATTTTGGCCTGTAAAACCAGCGGCAACTCGCCGATCTCATCGAGAAACAAGGTACCGCCATCGGCCAGCTCGAACTTTCCGCCCCGATCTGCGGTGGCGCCGGTAAAGGCGCCCTTGGTGTGGCCGAACAGCTCGCTCTCGGCGATAGACTCGGGCAGTGCCGCACAGTTGATGTACACCAGTGGCTGATCAGCCCGGTTTGAATTGACATGAATGGTGCGTGCCACCAATTCTTTACCCACGCCGGTTTCACCGCCAATCAGCACCGACAGATCCGAGGCGGCCACCAGCTCCAGCTCCTTGTGCAGGTGCTGCATCGCCGGACTGCGGCCAATCAACTCACCGCCACCACGTTTAAGCGCCTCGCTGATCAACTCCTGTGCCAGCAGGTTTTTATGCCGCGCCTGCTGCTCCAGCCCTTCTATCAGCAAAGCCGTGCGCATGGCCGCCGCGGCCAGCGCCGAAAAGGTCGACATGGTTTGATCGTCCACGGCATCGAACATGCCGGGGGTCAACCCGTCAAGGGTCAGAATCCCCAGCAACTGCCCGTCCACGCGCAAAGCGCAGCCCATGCAGGCATGTACTTCCAGCTTGCCCTCATGGCCCAAGACCATACCGTCGTAAGGATCAGGCAATCGCGAATCCGCCGGAAAGCGAACAGGCTGAGTCGAGGCCATAATGCGCTCAAACCGGGGATGCAGGGCGGGGTCAAACCGCCGCCCCAGGGCATCGGTGGACAGGCCGTCCACCGCTACCGGAACCAGCCGGTTCTTCTCGTATTTCAGCAACGCCGAAGCATCGCAGGGCAACACCCGCCGCACCGCGCCCAGCAAGCGCTGATAACGATTCTGTGCCGATAAGTCCCGCGTCAGATCCACGGCAATATCCAATAGGGCATCAATCACTGCATTAACCTCTTGTACAACCTCTTGTCTAGCCTTTTGTATAAACGACTGCCTTTAAAGGGTTTCGCGGCACCGGCGTAGCAACGCAACGCAACGCTGTCAGTCAATGTTCAACAACTGCAACAGTTGCGCCCGGCACGCTTCAGGCAGCACATCTTCGAGGGTGTACTGATCCAGCGCCCCCAGAAACGCCGCCAGCCCCTGGGCGAATATTCCTTTCAGGGCGCAGGCCGGAGTAATTACGCAACCGTTAGTGGCTGAAAAACATTCCACCAGCTCCAGATCCGGCTCCATTTCCCGCACCAGTGTGCCAATGCGTACCGCCACCGGTTTAACGCCCAGTTTCAAACCACCGTTTTTGCCTCGCACCGTCTCGAGGTAGCCTTTTTTGGTGAGTTTGTGCACCACCTTCATCAAGTGGTTTTTCGACACCCCGTAACTGTCGGCGATTTCCTGAATCGTTGCCATGCGGTCCTCCTGCACTGCGACATACAGCAAGACCCGCAGGGCGTAATCGGTTTGGCGGGTGATATACATGCTCTTACTCCTGAAAATCCCGTGACCCCTCAATCAAAGGCGCCAGTAAAGCAGATTCAGGCGCCACGAGATAAGCCAAATCACCGCAGATAGCCGGTTTTATCAACGGCCACTAACATGCATTCAATATACATCTTTAAAAGTCATGATACCCTAACTGCGCCAAATACCCTATGGCTTGACCCACATCATGGGCAGACCAGCGCAACTCCAGCATAAAGATGGCCGGGCATGTATCGGCCTGATATCCACTCACGCAACCGCCAAGGACCCTGCCATGACAAACGCCAACAACGACTCTGCCCCCTGCCTGCAGGGCCAGAACCATCCCGATATCAACCCGGCCTATCAAGGCACGCCTCCGCCCCCGGTGCTGGTTGAGGCGCTGCAAACCTTGCTCAAGGCCGAACGGGCAGGCGTGCGCGTGGCGACGGAAAGCCTGGCCAGTGCCGAATTATCGCCTGTTGATCGACAAACACTGGAAAAAGTCCACGCGGATGAGGCCCAAAGCTGCCGTCTGTTGCGCCAACTGATGCTGGATCTGGGTATTGAGCCCACTGAGGAAGTCGGCGACTTTTACGCCAAGGCCATGGCCATTGCCGATGTGGATACCCGCCTGAAACTGGTGGACCGGGGTCGTCTGTGGGTATTCAATAATCTGACCAGCCTGCTGGGCGAAAACGACCAGGCCTACATCGCCAACATTCTGCAGCAAGTCAAAGACCTGCATGCCGCCCCCGTACCCTATTCAGGCAACCGGGGCTAACAAGGCTGGAGTGAGC
>JBFHRO010000122.1:0-9658 GCA_041591635.1 Oleiphilaceae bacterium
CCCAATACTTTTTCGTAAAGAAATCCCAGTGCTTCTCTGACCTGATTCAGTTTTGCCCGCGACAACTTCAGTCGCAGTGCCAGATAGCCCAGATAACGCTGTACGCTTTTTTCGTCCAGATCAGCGGGATTGCGCATGTCGTAGTAATACAGGTACTGGGTGATCCAGTGCTGATAGATCTGCCGCGTACGGTTGGAGAGAGAGGTTTGTCTGAGGGCTTTTTCGGTCGATCCCAAAAGACCGGATTGGCTCTGATCGAGCGTTCCTGCGTATTCCATGAGAGAGTCCTTGTGTTGTTATTATAATTTTCGGCGCATTCTATTACATGGCTGTGGCAGAATCAAAACTTGCGGATTACAAGACTGTTAGAGGCTGTGCGAGGGTGAATGACTCGTCGGGCGGTCATGCCAACGAGTCATTAGTAATGTGTGGCGATCAGGCGTGCTTGGATTTGAGGCTTTCGATTTTGTCGATATAACGCTGCATCGCGTCATCGGCTGAAATGCCCTTCACCTGCTCCCAGGCGTTGTATTTCGCCTGACCAACGAAATCGAACATGCCCGGCTTTTTGCCATTCACATCGCCCTCGGTGGCTTGCTTGTAGAGTCCGTACATTTCGAGCTTCAATTCGTTGGAAGGCTTGAAATCGCCCTCGGCGTTCTGAACATAGTTTACGGCGGCTTCGAATTTCTGCTTTAGATCGCTCATGATGGCTCCCTGTGTGAATAACGCGTTGAAGTGGTTTGCATGATATGGCTAATCCGCCGCAAAGTATAACGCGCATCGGACGGGGCTAACAGTGCCTTTGCCGTGTCGGGAGTGTTCGCTTTACTTGTCATGCAGCATCATGAGTCGAAATTCAGCGCGGGCAAAAATGAAGCCAAAGTTTGATCCTGATTGCCTTCAGATATTGAAATACGGCGAAAATACCCGGTTGCCGCACATCTCGGGTGTGTAAGATGCCAGATGAGTAGCACTTCGAGTGAATGCACTATTCTTCTGATCATGGAATAGTCACGGCGAGACAAGCGAGGTCTGATGTTTAAGTTTATTTATCGCCAGCTCAGTTACGAGCGTCCTCGCACGGCACTCACCTGTGTCGCCATTGCCGGTGCGTTGGCTGTTATTCTCTTGCTCGAAGGTTTTCAGTCAGGCTTGTTGTTACAGCTCAAAAGCGTAGCGCTCAACAGGGGGGCCGATTTAATTGTAGCGCAACGAGGAGTGAGTAATTTCATCGCCAGCCGCTCCCGCTTGCCACAATTGAGTCGTGAGAAGATCGAGGCAATTAACGGTGTCGTTGTAGCTCATCCAATCACCATGGTGCCCGTTATCTACGAAAAACAAGGGTACCGCAAGAGTCCGGTTTTTTTTGTGGTTTATGACACTCGGGGTGGCGGTGGCCCATCTCGAATCAAAACAGGCAAAACAGCCTCAAAACCACGGGAAATAGTGATTGATGAATCGCTTGCCGTGCTTTATGACCTGAATGTAGGTGATGCCTTTATTGTTGCCGATTTTGAATTTCGTATTTCCGCAATAGCGGAGCGAGCCTCGGCCTTGTTTACCGCATTTGCTTTCATTGATTACGACGACATGATCGATTTTTTCTTCGACTCTGATTTGGTAGGCGATATCAATAATCTGCCATTGTTGAGTTACCTCCTTGTAGTGCTGGAGCCAGGTGCCGACAAGGGTGCCATTGCCAAAACAATAGAAGAAGTCGAAAGTGCCGCAGATGCTTTTGAACCCGAGCAGTTGGCGCAAAACGACGTCGCATTGGGTCATACCCTTTTTGGTCCGGTCATGAATGTATTGATCGCAGCCGGTTATATTGTCAGCTTGTTGGTTATAGGGATGATTATGTTTGCCTCAGTGCACGCCCGGCTGCGTAGCCTTGGCGTCTTAAAGGCACTTGGCTTCTCGAATCGTGCCTTGATTAAGGGACTGCTGGCAGAATCGACAATCATGATCCTTCTGTCCTTTCCGTTGGCTATTTGTTTTGCTTTGCTTGTTGCGCGAATTATTGAGGCAAGTGTTCCGCTTTATTTGGTATCTATTACAGAGCTTGTACCGATGTTGCGCACTTTTTTGGCCGCATTAGTGTTGGGTGTGCTGGGTGCCTATTTGCCATATCGCCTTATCGCCAGGCTTGACCCGGCGGTGGTGTTCAGGAGCTGAGATGTTTTATTGGAGCCTAAAGACCCTGTTCTCAGAGCCGATGCGCTTGATTGCCAGCGCCCTTGCTGTGGCCATGTCATTTGTTCTTGTGATTTTTTTCAGTGCCGTCTTTGAGGGCGAGTCCGATCAGATGGTCGCCTATTTGGAAAAAATGGACGCTGACATTTGGGTCATGCAAAAGGGGGTTTCCAACATGCACATGGCCAGCTCCATGGTGTGGGACTGGAAAGTTGATAAGATCGCCCGGATTCCCGGAGTCCAAAAGGTAAAGGCCATTCTTTATCTTAATGGTCCGGTTAAGATCGGCGGTAAGGACTGGTTTTCCTATATTCTGGGCATTAAGCCGGAACACCAGGGCGCAGGCCCGTGGGCGATGGCGCAGGGCAATGCACTACCCGGCATTGGTGAAGCCGTTATCCCGGAAGTCATCTCTCAGCTCGTGGGTGTGAAGATTGGCGACGAAATTACCATGATTGATCGATCCCTGCGTATTGTCGGCCTCACGAAAGGGACCTTTTCCATGGCAAGTTCGGTTGTTTTTGTTTCCCATCATGATCTGGGTGATTTGCTGGAAGGAAAAGATCAGTACAGTTATATCATGGTCAATGTCGAGCCCGGTGTTTCAATTGCGGATCTGATTGAAAAAATTAAATACGAAGTGGACAAGGTCAATGTGTTAACCAATGACGAATTTATCAGCAGTGATTGGCAGCTTGCAGTGCAAATGGGTGCCGAGATTGTACGCATTATGACCATACTGAGTACCATTCTGGCGGCGCTTATTGTTGCATTTACCACGTATTCACTCATCGCAAGAAAACGACGTGAACTGGCTATCGCCAAAGCGCTCGGATTTCGCAACCGTCAGATTTACGGGGCAGCTCTGGGGCAAAGCATCATTATTACCGGTTTTGGTTTGCTCCTGGCGCTATTTATCTCCTTCACAGTGTTGGCTTGGCTACCGCGCATTATTCCGCAGATTAATCTTGCGATACGCTTGCATCAATTTATACCGCTGGCCGTTGCGGCTTTGCCGGTCGTTATTCTGGCGACACTTGGCGCTGTACGCACTGTTGCCAAGGTTGATCCGATGACTGTGTTTCGTAATTGAGGTACTGATGTGACCGAAAATATTATCAAGGCTCGTCATCTCTGCAAAACCTTTGGCACGGGTGTATCGAAAGTGCAAGCTGTCAATGATGTCAGTCTTGAAATCAGCAGAGGCGAGATGGTGCTGATCATGGGGCCATCAGGCTCTGGAAAAACCACACTAATGTCTATGCTCGGTGCCTTGTCTGCGCCCACTTCAGGTGAAATTGCGATTGATGGCATTGATATTGGGACTATGACTGATTCGGAACTTGCCGCACTTCGTGCGCAAAAAATAGGTTTTGTGTTTCAAACCTTTAATTTGTTGGAAGCGCTCACCGTTGAAGAAAACATTCTTATGCCAGCGCGTTTGACCGCGCAGGGTCTTCGGGGCGCCAAACCGCATCTTGAACAGCTTCTGCAAAGGCTCGATTTAACAGCGCGACGCAAGGCGCTGCCTAACACCTTGTCGGGAGGAGAGAAACAGAGAGCCGCTATCGCACGTGCCCTCATCAACAAACCGCCGATCATTCTGGCCGACGAGCCGACCGGTAATCTGGATTCTCACAAAGGACAGGAGGTCATGATGATTTTGCATGATATTGCCCGCGATGATCATTGCGCCGTGCTGATGGTGACACATGATCCCAGGGTGGAAGAGATCGCTGATCGTGTCATGTGGCTAGAGGATGGCGCTCTTCGTGATCGTAAATCGGAACAGCACGCCTGGGTGCGGGATTCTGTTTGCGGAATGCGGGTCGACGGATGGACGTCCACCATTTCTGCACAGTACCGAGGCAGAAGGTTTGTATTCTGCTCTCACCGCTGTTTAGAGCGCTTTCAACAAGAACCGGAACGCTATCTCAGTGTCGATTCGGATGGTTAGCCTGTTGGTGTAAGTGGAAAGCACAGAGAGGATGATGCACGTAAGGGCAGGCAGTTCGATTTAACGGTGACTGTTTCTATTCGCTACGCCCAAACAGTGCGTGGCTTCGCTGCCATTGCACAAAAGGGTTTACTCCGTTCCTGCGCGCAGGTGGTGAGCAGGTACCAGGCAAAAAGCCCTGCGCAGGCAGGGCTTTTTGACGCTAGCGTTCCGGTGGAGCTCAGGCGCTAACGCTCTTGCGTCGTGTCAAGCCCAAACCAACCAGACCCAATCCCAGCAGGGCCAGTGCGCCCGGAGCGGCAACGGGGGTTGGTACGGTGCTGGCACTCAGCAGGTTTTCGAACATGATGGCGTTATCGTTGTTGCCGGTGTTGGCCACCCGGTCCCACACGTTTTGGTCGGTGATCAGAAACACCGAACCGGCGCCCACGTTATCGAATGCCATCATGACAGAGGACAGATCGCTGCCAAGCATCAGTGCCTGGGCGTCGCCGCTGAGGCTAACCAGGGGAGCGAATGCGGCGTATTCATAGCGGTTCACCCCGGCAGTCAGGCTATGGTTCAGAATCTGGCCGTTGACGCGGGTTGCCATGTGAAAGCCGCCGTCAACAATCGAGTTCTGAATCTGCATTTCGGCGCCAAGGAAGGTCAGAGCGGTATTGATGCGGTCGTTTTCAGCGGGGGTATAAGAGCCATGCTCACCCATGAAAGCAATCCGGCCGCCCGTGCTAAGGTAGCTTGCCATGCTGTTGAGTTCGGCACCGGTGTAGGCATCGGCAGGCTGAGTGGCCCACAAAAGATCAACACCTGTCAGGTCATTGGCGTCGAGTGTGCCGCCAATCCGTACCGACGAATGGCCGCTCAGTCCGTTGTAGAAATTATTGATAATGTTCAGGTCGAAGTCTCTTGTTTCGCCCCACACGTTGACCAGGCCGGCCGATGCATTGGTTGAAATAATCAGTGCAGCACTGCAAATCACTGTTTTAAATGTATTCACCGCTTGTCCTCTTTCATTGAATCTGCCCATTTCTTGTGGCAGAAATGTTTTCATAGTCATGAATACGGGCTTTATGCATTAATCGAGCCACAACAAATAAAGTCACTAAAAAATAACAATATAACCATTTTATTTTGTAAGTCGTTGCTTGATTTTGTGTTGGTGTGTAAAAAAAGCCGACACTGGCGCCGGGAAGACAATGCGGTGGATAAGTGGTTCTGATCGGGAATCGAATCGGTTAAGCTAGCGGGCGCCGCGAAGGGCGCTTGCCTCAGGCGGATGCGCCGCGGACAAGTACCCTGAATTCGCCCGTTACCACTGCTCGAACAACCGGAATTTCTTATGGCAGAAAACAAACTCTATACCATTGTTAGTAAAATCAACCTGTTGCCTCAGTTTTTACGCTCCCGCGCGCTGAGCACTTTTTTTGGCAATGTGGTCAAGTTCGCTGGAACCTCTAATATCATCGTTGAGGAGTTGACCGATACCCGGGCAGTCATCTCGATCAAGAACAAAAAGCCGGTTCAAAACCACATAGGTTCGGTACACGCGGTGGCCAATATACTGATTGCCGAATCGGCCACAGGCTATCTGGTGGGAATGCATGTGCCTGCGCAGTCTGTGCCGGTGATCAAGACCATCAAGGCTGACTACCTCAAGCGTGCCCAGGGCGATATGCGTGCGGTGGCCACCCTCACCGACGCGCAGATAAAACAAATCCGCACCGAAGAAAAAGGCGAAACCTCTGTCAAGGTCGAACTTACCGACGCAGAAGGCAAAGAGCCGGTGGTGATGGAAATGATCTGGGCCTGGACGCCCAAGCGCCGCTGATCCCCTGGTGTTCGCGAGGTGATGCCGTTTGTGGTGTGATGTAAAATCCGGGTGTCACGTAAAACTTGACTTGAGGTGATATATGCCGACCTACGATTACTACTGTGCAGATAATGGTCAAACTCTGGAAGTCCGTCACAAGATGAGCGAGAGCCTGACGACCTGGGAGCAATTATGCAGCCTGGCCGGCGTGCCTTTGGGAGACACCTCGCCGCAGGCGCCGGTAGTGCGCCAGGCGACCGGCGGCAACGTGGTGAAGAGCGGCAGCCTGAGCAATCCAGCACCCCCGCCTTGTGCCACCAAATCGCCCTGCGGTGCCGGCTTCTGTGGCCATAATCACTAACGCCCTCAACCTTTGTGCACCTGGGGGCCTCCCAAAACACCTGATCAATCCCTGTGCTGTTCATGCATACAGTATCAAGGGGTTGAATCATGTCGCTGGCCAGGATGGCCACATCTGCGCTCACGGCCCCAACACCAGGCCCGCCGCCATCAACAGCGGCGTGGTCAATACCAACACCACGTTCAAGCCCAGATAGCGAACCCGCTGCGCGGCACGGTAACGGCTGCTGCGCATGCCGCGCAGAATGTGCAGCGCCAAGGGCGCCGTCACAAGCCCCGCAAGGGACCAGACCGACCACCAGTCCAGAACCCAACCCAGTATCAGCCAGCCATAGGCGAGACCACTAAACACCCCATACATGAGCAAGGACCAGGGCTCCCCGTAGACAATCGGGAAAGTGCGCCGACCGATCCGACGGTCTGCTTCGATATCCGGCAACTGGTTCAGCAATAGGAGATTGTTGACCAGAAAAAAAGGCACCAGGGCGGCTGCCCAGGCCACCCCATCCAACTGCCCCTGCAGCGCCCAATAGGTGCCAGGCACCATCAACAGACCGAAACCAGTTCCCGGCGCCACCAGGCACAACCAGGGCCAACGATTCAACCAGCGGGTATAGGTGTAAATAAGCGCGACACCCACGCCCCCCAGCAGCCAAAGACCCGGGCCGGTACGGGGCGTGAGCAGCAGCCCCACAAGCAGGGTCACGACCAGCGCAGTCCACCCGATCCGCCGAGCCCAGGGCGCCAGGCCCGGCTGCTCCGGCAGCGTGCCGCTGCCGCCGCTGAACGGCGTACGGGCGGTCAGAAGATCGAGCCCGCTGTGAAAGTCTTCATGTTCGTTAAGGGTATTGACGGCGATGTGGGCGCTGAGCGCGCCGAGCAGCACCAACGCCAAGGTCGAGGGATCGGTGATGGCTCCGGTGCTGACAGCACTGGCCCAGCCGAGCGCCACACAAACCGGCGCCAGAATCAGAAAGGGAGCACGAATCAGGCCAGCAACCGCGGATGGTGTCAGGCGCACAGCACTTGGAGAAGTCACTGACATGGGCGAGAAGGATTCCTGAAAGCCGAGAGAAGCTGCGAGTTTAACGGCTTGGCAAGAAGAACATAAGGAACCCAGATCAAAAGAAAACACCTGTCTGCTACTCGATTGGACCGAAGATGATACCCTAAGCCGGCTGCAAGGACATTCTATTGCCTCCAGTGTGAACCTGACCGTTTTCACGAAGTATTCGCGCCCAACAGCAAATATCGAGCAGTGCGAACGCTGCGGCGGGCACGTCAAGGTGATTTCAAGTATCGAAGACCTTGGCGTAATCGAAAAGATTCTGGCTCATGTGGCCTTGCAGGAGTCGTCGCTGATAACCCGGCAGGACATCGCATACCTCAGTGGCTAAATATTCGTTTGAATCGAACTAGCTGAGCTGTACTTCGTTCAGGAACAAATTGCTGATCTTGGCCTCGTAGAGCGCCCTGGCCAGGGTTTCGTTCATGAAGATGTCGTAGGTGTACTCGGGAACGCGGAACAATGCAGGCAGGTCCTTGGTCAGGCTGCCGTCGAAGACGTACTCCGTTACCGACATGATTGCTCTGTTGGGGTCACCGCCCTGGTAGCGGATGGTGCTGGCGTCACGATCCACCACATTACACATCCGCAGAGGATGGATAAAGCCGTAGTCGTCACTGTATCGGTTGCCACGTTGATCGTAGAGCACGAAAGGAAGATATTCGACGTCCTCAGTACCACAGACTGGCTGGACGATCTCCCGCGTTCTTTCGTTGGCGATAAAACACCACAGTGTGTTTGATAATACGTCGGTGAGCATTAATCCGGGCTCATCGTCTTTGAGGCGAACTTCAGCATTTTCCGGGAAAAATGCTTTCACCGATTTCCCTTTGTTTAGCAAAGTAGAATTTAGACCCAAACCGCTTGGACGCTTGCTGATACAGACGTTTTCCTTGAGCTTGCTCTGGTCCCCTAAGGATTTCAATTGAAAGTAACGCATGATTCCCTCTGTGTATCAGTGACGTTTGACGCCAGGGGCTGTTGATGTTTGATCACAACCTGTTGAAAGGTAGGAGCAAGCTCGTCATGTTAAGGTTTCCACGCCAAAAACAGACGGGCTTGCAATGCCTCGAACAATGCTCACGGATGAGCACTGGTCCAAGCTAAAAGTGATCATGTGCGAAGAAGGAATTCATGACAAGCCGAATCTAAGGCTGGTGACCGAGGGCAGGCTATACCGCATGCGAACCGGATGCCCCTGGAGGGATCTCCCCGGCGAATTTGGACGCTGGAATTCGATTTTCAAGAGATTTAATGCTTGGGTCAGTCACCCTGATACAAGGCGTTGGCCCGGCTTTGAATCTTAACATTCAGATCCATATGCTGTTTCTGGATGGCGTTTACGCGGTGGATAAACACGGTGTCGTACGCTTTCACCGTGTCTACAGTTGCTTCGACAACCAAGCTGACATCTTTAGCATCATTTAAATCTGTGGTACTAAATACTTTCTCAATATTTCATCTGCTTGCTCTTGAATCAGTTTTGACTTGGCGACCAATCGATCCAAATTTGACTTGATGTAGTTGATACCTCGATCAGCAAATTCCTGTTTGATATCTCTTAAAACAACTTGAAAACCATTTGCAGCAAATGCTTGAGCAATGCCTGCTCCCATAGTGCCCGCGCCAATAACACATATTTTAGTCACGACGACCTCAGTTTAATCGCGTATCAATTAAACGTACTCATTTGTAAAAAAGTACAACTACAAATTTTGCATCTGGATAGAAAATGCAAAAACGAGGGCATGCTAACAGTTCAAATTCCTTGAAACAAACGCTGCACCATGTCAACACCGCTCTTCCTCAGCGTGCTTTTTTTTGATGCATTAATGCAAAAACCATAAAGCCAAGAAGCTAAAAAAGTGAACATTAACCCATTGTAAATATTGCATTATATTTCAGCTGGCATGCTTGGTGCGTTATTGCATACCTATAAAGAGGTACCTGCAAAAACGTTAGGTTATTAAGAATATGGCTCAACAAAACAATGACATACAGATCGCGTTCCCGAGTGGCAGCTCTGTCAAGCGTGTCATTGTAATCGGGAACGGCCCAGTTGGTATCCATTTTTGTAATGAATTGCTCCGACACAGCGCTAATTATGAGATCGTGATCTTTGGCGAAGAAGCCTTTTCTCCATACAACAGAGTGGCGCTATCTCAGTTACTTTATGGTGATCAGACATTAAATGACCTTGAACTCAAACTTTCTAATTCGTCACAAATTAGAACGCAATGGCATACCCGGATAACTGAAATTAGAAAGG
>JBFHRO010000123.1:0-9654 GCA_041591635.1 Oleiphilaceae bacterium
ACGTTTTTTTATGCGCGTGTCTGCGAAGTGGGCAGGAATTGATCTAATCCAGGTTTTCGTGGGGTCTCTGGTGTAAACTGTCAGCAATAACCAAGCAAAAGAGTGGGATTTGATGTTGTCTCATGGCAGTCAAAGATTACTGACAAGAACCCTGTTTTTTATGCTGTTTATGCTGGCGCCGGTGTTGAATCTGTTCCGGTTCGACTTGCCAACGGCCCAGTTTGTGGTACTGGGAGAGCATCTTAGTTTTGAGATGAGCACCCAGTGGCTGGCGCAGGCCGATGCGGTGGATGCCGGCGTGCGCGTCTTGACCCGCTTCTTGTTGCCGCTGATCGCGCTGATCGCGACAGGAATATATGTTTTCTGGCGCTGGGGGCGCTTGTATTGCGGCTGGCTGTGCCCGCACTTTTCGGTGGTAGAGACCATTAACGCCATGATGCTCAAGCACCTGGGACGGGTAAGTGTGTGGGAGCCCGTGTCAAATCCTTCGGCACGCGGCGGGCTGTGGAGCTGGTTGGTGGTTGCCTTTGTGTGCGTCACTATTGCCTTCACCTGGGCGGTAGGATTGCTGTCGTACCTTGTGCCTCCCATACCTTTGTACAGCGATTTGCTGCACTTGAATCTGGGGACGGGACAAGCGATTTTCATTGCGGTGGCAACCGGAATCTTTACGCTCGATTTTTTGTTTGCGCGTCATTTGTTTTGCAAGTACGGCTGTGCCTTTGGTGTGTTTCAGAGCCTGTTCTGGATGATGAATCCCAAGGCATTGGTAGTCGCTTTTGATACGAGTCGGGCCAAAGCCTGTCAGGACTGTGATAAGGATTGCGAGGCGGCCTGTCCCATGCGGCTGAACGTGCGCAGTCACAAGCGGGCCAAGTTTACCTGCACCCAGTGCGGCGAGTGCGTGACCGCCTGCTCGCGGGTGCAAGCGGATAACCCGGAAGGCACCCTCATTACCTGGCGGGAGGGCGAAAAAATCAAGCAGACAACCCTGATTCCCATGGTAAACAAGCACTAATGCCTGTATTTCGGGTGCTTGCCCCGGTCACCACGGCGGATCTGTACCACACATAGGGTAACGACAATGGAAGAATACGTTGGCCTCAAATGGCACCAATACATCACTGGCAAGGCGCGTCAGGATTTTAGCGAACAGGCAGTGTCATTGGCCGAGCAGCGCTTTTCATTGGGAATCCTGTTTCGTGCCCTTGGCGGGGATGCGGGCCTCAAAATCGAGCCCGCGTCGCCGCGCGACTACTACACAAGGCGTAACTTCCTGCAGAAGATTGCAGGCTCCTACCAGCAGGCAGAGTTGGCCTGGCGTGACGGGGAAACCTTGCGCTTGCCTGAGACCCTGGCCATTTTTCCTTCCCGGGCGTTGAATCGAGCCTTGTATCTGTGGTTAACCGCATTGGCAGCCCATCAGGGGCAACCCTATCAAAACTGGTTTGTCGACAATCAGGCCCTTACTCGCCGTGTGTTGCAGCAGTACGTGGGCCTTGACTGCATCTACAGGCAACTGGTTGAAGCCTTTATTCCCTTGCGTCCAGCGCCTGAGAGCCTTCCGGATGACGAGGCAGAGCAAGAGCGAGTCTTGCGTCGGGCTCTCGAAAATCCAGGCAGTGAAAGCCGTTTGCCACCCGCCGGGTTTGCGCCGGCGCCGGTGTTTCTGTGGTTGTATCCCACCGGGGATCGCAGCGCCGACGTGCAGACTATGGTGGGTGATGATCCTGACCAGTCGCACAACAGGTCAGGCAAAATGAAAAAGAAGCGCAAACAGGCCGAGCGAGTCGACAGCTACGACAAAAACCAGGGCTTGATGATGTTTCGCCTGGAGAGTCTGTTTTCCTGGTCGGAATTCGTGCCCCTGGATCGGGCCGGCGATGACACCGATGAAGACGAAGCCGAAAGCGTTGCAGACGACCTGGATGTGATCAGCTTGTCGCGGGATCGCAAGGCAGCGTCTTCAGCCATCAAGTTTGATCTGGATCTGCCGTCGGCGAGCCATGATGATCTGGTGCTGGGGGAGGGGATTCATTTGCCCGAGTGGGATTACCGGGCGCAACGCTTGCAGGCCGATCATTGCTGTTTGCTGCCAATGATTGCCGACACGGCCGAGCCTGCTGAATTGCCCGCGCATTTGCGTGCCAGTGCCATCAAGCTGCGCCGTCAGTTCAGCAATCTCAAGCCGGTCAGGCATTGGCTGAACCGTCAGCTCGACGGTGAGGAGGTCGATCTTGATGCCTGGCAGGATTTCGTTTCCCTGCGACAGCAAGGCGTACAAGTGGGTGATCCCCGTTTGTATCGGGTGTTTACCGCACAGGTGCGGGATTTGTCCTGTCTGGTGCTGGCCGATTTATCCTTGTCGACCGATAGCTACATCAACAACGAACGGCGGGTGATTGACGTGATTCAGGACAGCCTGCTGTTGCTGTCAGAAGCACTTGGTGCAACGGGTGATCGCTTTGCTGTGTACGGGTTTTCATCGCGTAAACGCAGTCACGTTCGCTTTAACGTGATCAAAAACTTCAATGAACACTACGGCGCAGCTATCCGGGGCCGGATTCAGGCGCTAAAGCCCGGGTACTACACACGCATGGGAGCCGCCATTCGGCAGGCCACCAAGGTATTGCGCAATGAACGCAGTCATCAGCGGGTACTGCTGCTGTTGACCGATGGCAAGCCCAATGATCTGGACCAGTACGAAGGGCGTTACGGCATTGAAGACACTCGAGTGGCGATTCTTGAAGCGAAGCAAGCCGGCTTGCAGCCTTTTTGCGTCACCATTGATCTGGAGGCCGATCAGTATTTGCCCTATCTGTTTGGCAACAACGCCTACGTGGTCATTCGTGACCCACAGCAACTGCCCAGTGAATTGCCGCGTTTGTATGTCAATCTGACCCGTTAACACGTTGCGAGTGATGCATCATGACCTTAGCCTCGACTGTCCCCCCATCTGCGGATTCCCCGGCCGCGCAGCCGTTGCCGGGTGATCTCGCCATCTGGTTTTTCATTCTGGCCGAGTTAACGGTATTTGCTCTGCTGTTTGCGGTGTTTACCGTGGCAAGGCTGCTCGATCCCGAGATGTTTGCCGCAGGACAGGCCATGGTGCATCCCGTGGCCGGTGTGATTAACACCCTTGCTCTGATCACCAGCAGCTATGTGGTGGCGCTGGGTGTGCTTGCGGCCGAACGCGGGCAGCTGCGGCGCTGCGGTATGGCCCTTTGCGGTGCCATCGCGGTGGCGCTCATTTATGTTGTGACCAAAGGCTGGGAATACCAGCAGCTGACCAGTGCCGGCTTTGGGTTGAGTACCAACACCTATTTCACTCTGTATTTCTTTATCACCTTTTTTCATTTCATGCATGTGCTGATGGGCATGATCATTCTGGCCTATATCGCCAACAAATGCCTCAAACAGCGATATGAGAAGGGGGAGCTCGCAGGAATCGAGTCAGGCGCCGTGTACTGGCACATGGTCGATATGGTGTGGGTGGTTCTGTTTCCGCTGGTGTATGTAATTCATTGAGGAGTGGGTAATGGTCAGGTTGACAGTCAGTTGGCTCTATCTCGTTGTGCTTACCCTGCTTTCAGTGGCGCTTGTCGGCAGTGGCTGGCCCGCCGACAAGGTTTTGATGCTGGCTTTGCTGATGGTGGTGATGAAAAACCAGGTGATCGTGGATGTTTTCATGGGGCTAAAAGGCGGCCCCGCGCTCTGGCGAGGCCTGCTGGGTGGCTACACGCTGGTGATTGCCGTGTTTGTGGTCGCGTTGAACCTGCTCTGATATTGCGCCATGGCAAGTTATTCGCCTTCTGTCAGGGTTTCTATCTCGAGGTGCTCGCTCGCCCACACGGCAGCTTCAACCCTCGAGTTCACTCCCAGTTTTTTCAGGATGTTTTTTATATGAACCTTCACGGTGCCCTCGGCAATCAGCAGCTTGCGTCCAATGACCTTGTTGCTGTCGCCGTGCACAACAAGGCTCAGGATATCCTTTTCCCGGCTGCTGAGTTCTGCCCCTCCGGTTGCCTGGCGAACGCGGGTTTTCTGCAGGGCTTTGGCCAGCACGCCAACCAGGGGGCGAGAGATAACCATTTGATGTTTCATGCTTTGCTTCAAATGCATCATCAGTTCATGTGGCTCGGAACTTTTAAGAAGATACCCGTCCGCCCCTGCACGAATGGCAGTGAGTACGTCTTCTTCCTGTGTGGAGGCGGTAAAGACAATGACTTTCGTGCGAGCAGCAATGCTGCGCAGAATGCGAAGTGTCTCCATGCCAGGCATGTCTGATATGTTGAAATCCAGCAGGATAATATCGGGTTTGTGTTCGTTGGCCAGTGCAATGGCCTGATGACCCTTGCTGGTACTGCCAACCACGATGAAGCCGGGTTGGTCGCCCAGCAGTGCTTCAATGCCTTGACGCACTACCGGGTGATCGTCAAGCAGCAGCAAAGAGCAGGGGTTGAGCGGCAAGGTATCCTGCCTGTCGTACAGCGACAAACTGTTCATCCTGAGTGCGCCTCACTTTGGGTTGTGACAGTGCCGCAGGAGTGCGCGATGGTTGGATGTATGTGTTCCGACGCTACCAGTATTGATTGGTAATTAGATCGTGGATGCAGAGTGGGCTGACATTTTGGGCAATACATATCAATTTGACACCAAAGTTTGTGTGGTTTTGTGGCTTTTTCAAGGGGTGGTACCTCCATTAAACCATAGTTTGCATTTTAATGCATTTGTGTGTTTGTTTATTTATATAAAGCCCACGTATATCAGTATGTTAGTGTTGTTTTTTGATGTGCCTAATTGGAGGTATGTGAATAAAGCCTGAGCAAATTGGCCGGCCCTTTTGTTGATGTTGGTCAACCATGCGACCGGTCTTAAAACAGTACCTTGCACCTCAGAATTGTATTTTTGGGAGTGCGGGGATGTCTCAGCCCGATTCGGTAATGCAAAATCCGATGGTTACGCCGCGAAAGCAATGGACCACGCTGGCGATCAGTACATTGGCTTTTGCGTTCAATTTTGCGGTTTGGACGATGTTTTCGATCATCGGTATCCGCATCAAGCAGGAACTCAATCTCAGTGATACCGAGTTCGGTATTCTGGTGGCCACCCCCATTCTCACCGGTGCCCTTTCCCGCTTGCCCCTGGGTCTGCTGACCGACCGGTTTGGCGGACGTATCGTCTTTTTTATCCAGATGCTGTTTGTCGCCGTTCCTACCTACGGCCTGGCATTCGCGACCCAGTACTGGCAGTACCTGGTCATAGGTTTGTTTGTCGGCCTGGCCGGCGGCTCCTTCGCCATTGGTATCGCCTATACCTCTGCCTGGTTTGACAAGAGTCGCCAAGGCCTTGCCATGGGGATTTTTGGTGCCGGCAATGCGGGAGCGGCCATTACCAACCTTGTGGCTCCCATGATCGTAGTGGCGCTGGGCTGGCGCATGGTGCCCGAGATCTACTCGATCACCATGCTCTGTATGGCCATTGTTTTCTGGCTCACTACCTCCAACGACCCCAAACACACGCAGCGCAAGGCCAGCGGCAAGTTTCCTACCATGGCCGAGCAATTGGCTCCGCTCAAGAAAATGCAAGTCTGGCGTTTCGGTCTTTACTACTACTTCGTGTTTGGCGGGTTCGTGGCGTTGGCGCTGTGGCTGCCCAAGTATTACGTCAGCGAATACAGTCTCGATTTAAAAACGGCTTCGCTTATTACCATGATATTCACGCTTCCATCCGGGGTTATTCGTGCCCTTGGCGGTTGGCTGTCAGACAAGTATGGCGGTCGTGCCGTCAACTGGGCGGTGTTCTGGGTGAGCCTTGTCTGTCTGTTTTTCCTTTCCTATCCGCAAACCACCTTGACCGTGCACGGCATCAACGGTGATATCAATTTCAATATAGGGCTCAATGTCTGGGTGTTTACTGTGCTGGTGTTCATTGTCGGCATCGCACAGGGCATCGGCAAGGCCAGTGTGTATCGCATCATTCATGATTACTACCCCAATCACATGGGTGCCGTGGGCGGTATCGTGGGGGTGATTGGCGGCCTGGGCGGGTTCACCTTGCCCATTATTTTTGGTGTGGTGTCGGATCTTTTCGGAGTTCGCAGCTCCTGTTTCATGGTTCTTTATGGCGTATTGGTGGCCTGCATGATCTGGATGAATTATGCCATCAAGCAGCTCAGGCGCGAGCAAGGTCTGGAGTTGCCAGCCAGTCAGCTTTAGTAGTGGTAATAGTTTTATAAACCTCGGTGGAGAGTACTTATGTCTGACATAAAAAACTGGAACGTGGAGGATCCCAAATTCTGGGAATCCCAGGGAAAAAGCATAGCAAGCCGCAATCTGTGGATCTCTATCCCCAGTTTATTGTGCGGCTTTGCCGTGTGGATTTACTGGGGCATCATTACGGTTCAGATGCTGAGTCTCGGCTTTCCCTTTACCCAGGCTGAACTCTTTACCTTGAGCGCTATTGCCGGCCTTTCCGGTGCGACCTTGCGGATACCCAGCAGTTTCTTTATTCGTCTTTGCGGGGGTCGTAACTCGGTTGTTTTCACCACGGCACTTCTGATGATTCCCGCTGCAGGCACCGGCTTTGCCCTGCAAAGCCAGGAAACGCCGCTGTGGGTATTCCAGTTGCTGGCACTGCTCTCGGGCTTTGGTGGCGGCAACTTTGCCTCGTCCATGTCAAACATCAGCTTTTTCTTTCCCAAGAAACAACAGGGTCTGGCGCTGGGTCTGAATGCCGGATTGGGTAATTTTGGTGTAACCACCATGCAGGTGTTGATCCCTCTGGTCATGACCATGGGTATCTTCGGCGGTGATGCCATGGTGCTCCAGAGTACCTCGGGTACCCTGATCGGCAAGATTCCCGCAGGTTCAGATACCTGGATTCACAATGCCGGTTTTGTCTGGTTGCTGTTTCTGCTGCCGCTTGCCGTGATTGGCTGGTTTGGCATGAACAACATTCGCACCCAGGAAGTGAGCCCCGATATTGGCTCGCCGCTGGCCGCCATGACCAAGATCGCCGGCATGCTGTTGATCGGTCTGTTTTGTGCCGCTGGCGGTCTGTGGTTGATGCTTCCCGCCTCTGCCGGTGGCTCCGGACTGGAAGTGAACAAGTGGATTGTGTTGCCTGGAGTAATTGCGGCTACGGTGTTTCTGCTCAAGCTGATTCCGGGCGAAATCAAAACCAACCTCGAGCGTCAGTACAAGATATTCAACCACCCGCACACCTGGATCATGTCGGTCATTTACACCATGACGTTCGGATCCTTTATTGGTTTCGCTGCGGCCTTTCCCCTGGCGATCAAGGTGATTTTCGGCTTTAGCCATGTTGCTGGCCCTGACGGCGTGATGACACACACCACAGTGAACCCCAACGGCCCGAGTGCACTTATGTACGCCTGGATGGGACCCTTTATCGGTGCCTTGATTCGTCCGCTGGGCGGCTGGATTTCCGACAAAATGGGCGGTGCGCTGGTTACCCAGATCTGTTCGGCCATTATGGTGGCGGCAGCCCTGGGTGCGGCCTATTACATGAAAGCGGCTTACACCTCGGCAACGCCAGAAGAGTATTTTGTGCCCTTCTTCATCCTGTTCCTGGTGTTGTTCGCCACCTCAGGTATAGGTAACGGATCGACCTTCCGTACGGTGGCCATGGTGTTTCCCAAGGAGCAGGCAGGCCCGGTGCTGGGTTGGACCTCTGCGGTAGCAGCCTATGGGGCCTTTATTATCCCGCAGGTATTTGGCGAGCAGATCAAGGCCGCCACCCCTGAGTACGCGCTGTATGGCTTTGCCGCCTTTTATGGCTTGTGCATGGTGATCAACTGGGTTTGTTACTTGCGGCCAGGAGCACAGTACAAAAATCCTTAAGAAGTAAGGAACGATTCACCGCTCGCCGCCTTCGTGGGAGCGAGCGGTGAAGTGATGTTCGATGAATTCAGGCAGCTTCGGCTGCTGCTGTGCCGTAAGGCATGAATAAAAAGGAATCCCTGAGGAGAGAGCAAATGAGTCAATTTCTGGATCGTTTACAATTTTTCAAGAAGAAGGTTGGGGAGTTCGCCAATGGCCATGGCGAAACCACCAACGAAAGCCGCGCCTGGGAAGATTCCTATCGTGCTCGCTGGAGCTACGATAAGATCGTGCGTTCTACCCACGGTGCAAACTGTACCGGTTCCTGTTCCTGGAAAATCTACGTCAAGAACGGCCTGATTACCTGGGAAACCCAGCAAACGGATTACCCGCGCACCCGGCCTGACCTGCCAAACCATGAGCCTCGTGGTTGCCAGCGTGGTGCCAGCTATTCCTGGTACATTTACAGTGCCAACCGGATCAAGTACCCCATGGTACGTAAGCCTTTGCTGAAGCTCTGGCGTGAAGCCCGTCGTGGCAAGGCGCCGGTTGATGCCTGGGCCTCCATCGTTGAAGACAAGGCCAAGGCGGATTCTTACAAAAGCAAGCGGGGCATGGGCGGGTTTGTTCGTACCTCCTGGGATGAAGTCAATGAAATCATTGCTTCCGCCAACGTTTATACAGCCAAGAAGTGGGGCCCTGACCGGGTCATAGGTTTCTCGCCGATTCCTGCCATGTCCATGGTGTCCTACGCAGCAGGTGCTCGCTACCTGTCGTTGATTGGCGGCGCCTGTTTGAGCTTCTATGACTGGTATTGCGACTTGCCTCCTTCTTCTCCTCAAACCTGGGGCGAGCAGACGGATGTACCTGAGTCGGCTGACTGGTATAACTCCAGCTACATCATTGCCTGGGGCTCAAACGTCCCCCAAACCCGTACCCCGGATGCACACTTCTTTACCGAAGTGCGTTACAAGGGTACCAAAACCGTTTCTGTCACTCCGGATTACGCCGAAGTGTCCAAGCTGACTGACCTGTGGCTGAACCCCAAGCAGGGAACCGATGCCGCATTGGCAATGGCCTTTGGTCACGTGATTCTGAAAGAATTCCACCTGGAAAAGCCAAGCCAGTACTTCACTGACTATGCCCGTCAGTACACCGACAAGCCGATGCTGGTGGTGCTCGAAGATCACAAGGAAGGCGTTTCCAAGTCAACGCGCTTCCTGCGGGCCTCTGACCTGGTGGACAACCTGGGTCACGACAACAACCCCGAATGGAAAACCCTGGCAATCGACGAAATCAGCGGCAAGATGGTTGCGCCCAATGGCTCGATCGGTTTTCGCTGGGGCGAGTCCGGCAAGTGGAATCTGGAAGAGAAAGAAGGCAAGGCCAGTGCAGAAACCCGCCTCAAACTGTCGCTTATCGACGACAAGGATGGCGTGGTGGGTGTCGGCTTCCCTTATTTCGGTGGCCAGGAGCACACCTACTTCACTGCCAACGCCCAGGATGACATCCAGGTACGCAACGTACCTTTCAAAAACGTCAAAACCGTTGATGGCAAAACACTGAAGGTCGCCACTGTATACGACCTGATGATGGCCAACTATGGTATTGATCGTGGTCTGGGTGGTGGTAACGTGGCATCCAGCTACGACCAGGACGTGCCTTATACGCCCGCATGGCAGGAAAAAATCACCGGTGTTGACCGCAAGAAGGTGATTCAGGTGGCGCGCGAATTTGCCGCCAACGCCGATGTTACCCGTGGACGCTCCATGATCATCGTGGGCGCCGCCATGAACCACTGGTACCACAT
>JBFHRO010000124.1:0-9528 GCA_041591635.1 Oleiphilaceae bacterium
GGAGTCACCAGTGGCCGTTCAAAAAAGGCGCGGCCCAACACCCTGTCGGGGTCGGGCTCGCGTAGCGGGTTCCAGGTCTGAAACAGGGGCGGTGCCTTGGCCAGTGACGGGTACAAGGGGTTGAGGCAGATGCTCGCCATGGGCTTGTCGTGCCGCTCGTCGACTTCAAACAGCACCGGGGCCCGGCTTTTGCCGTAGCCAGGCGCCAGGCGCAGGTCGCTGTGAACCACCACTTCGCTGCGCTCGTAATCCACCGCCGCAAGATACCCCAGCGCGGGGGCAAGGGCGTCGGTGTTGCCAAGCATTGCAGCCGCCTGGTTGGCCTGTACTGCCAATATCACCTGGTCAAATCCGTGTTGCTGGCCATGCTGGTCTTCCAGTATCACCCTGGGCCCGCCGGCGCCCAGCGGTTGCTGGCGAATGGCGCGGATATCGCTATGGCAATGAAGTGCGTGGCAAGGCTCGAGCATGCGCGCGATGGCGGTCTCGGCACCTGAGCCGACGCGCCAGATGCCATTAAAGAGCATGCCGCTGGCGAGAAAGTCGATGATGGCATCGGCCGGATAGTTCCGGATGGCGCGGTAGGAGCAGGTGCCAATGGCCGCGAACGATGGCACCAGTACCTCGTCGATAAAGACGCCCGAGTAGTTCTTCTGATGCAGGTAGGCATCAATCGTCAGGCCCGTGGTTTCACCCCGGTACCTGTCCCATTTCGCCTGGGTGAGAAAACGCGCTGCGTCACGCACTATACTGGCGGTGCGGCGTGACCAGAGGCTGTGTGCTTCGGGATAAGGCAGCGCATAGGGGCCCAGATCGAAATAGCGATAGGAAAAGTAGGGCCGGCGACCATTTGGCCGGCTGTAGGCCGCGGCGTGATCGGTGCGTTGCATATCTATGCCCATCAGCCGGTAAAATGCCACCAGATTGCGGTAGTGGCACTGGTTGAAGGCCCGTAGCGGCACATCAATACGCACCCGGGTATCGCCACAGACATAATCCAGATTGAAGGCGCCCATGCCCGGGCTGGCATGGCGTTCAAACAAACTGACCCGATGATAACGACCCAGCAGCCAGGCGGCACTCAAGCCCGCAATGCCGCTGCCGACAATGGCAATGTTCATAGGTGTTCGCTCGAGGCAAAAAGAGGGGCCATTGTACCTTGGCATGCCGGGGCTGTCCTGCAGGATTCAGATACTATGGCGCCTGTGTCATCATAGGCAGAAGGCGGTGCCGACCGCCCCGGATGTGTGACGCGATTGCCGTACCCGCGTGACCTGCGGCCAGGAACAGGAGCGATAACTGCCATGATTGAAACCAGGATCACCCGCCCGCGTCTGCCGGCCTTTGATATCGTGCGTGAAAATCTGCTTGAGCGCCTTGATGGCCTGAAACGGGTACCGCTGACCCTGATTTGCGCCCCGGCGGGCTACGGCAAAACCACCGCCATCAATCAGTGGCTGGAGAACCGGCGAGTGCCTCATGCCTGGGTGTCTCTGGATGCGGGTGACAACAGTGCCCCCTTGTTTTGGCAGTTGGTGTGTGACGCACTGATGCGCCCCTTGCCCCGGGTGGCCGATGCGCTGATGCCCGCCTTTATGGGGCTGACGCCCTTCGATGGAGCGGCCTTCGTTGAGGGCTTGTTGCAGGCTTTGAACGAGCACGCCCGGCGCTGGTCGTGCCCCGAGCATTTTGTGCTGGTGCTGGACGATTTTCATGAGATAGATGCGCCCGGGATCCTGGCCGGGGTACGGCGTTTGCTGGATTATCTGCCCGCGTTCTTTCATCTCGCCATAACGGCCCGAGTGCCGCCGTCGCTGGCGTTGGCCAGGGCGCAGGTAAAAAACCGCCTGCTGCAGGTGCGCACCGCCGAATTGCGTTTCAGTCTGGATGATGCCACCACCTTGCTGCGCCAGCGCCTGGACGAAAATCTGCCCAGCGACCGGGTGGAGGCCTTGTACCAGCAAACCGAAGGCTGGCCAGCGGCCTTGCAACTGGCGGTGCTGCAGCTTGATGCCGGTGCCGATCACAGCGGCAGCTGGCTGGGCGCCCGCGACCCGCTGCTGAGTGACTATCTGACGGATGAGATTTTTTTTGGCCAGGGGCCGCAGGTGAGCGATTTTCTGTTTGCCATTGCCCCTTACCGCTGTTTTTCGGCGGACTTCTGTGAGCAGGTGCTGGGCCTGGAAACGGCCGGCGTCATGATCGAGCGACTGGTGGAGCGTAATCTTCTGATTCACCGCATCGCCCACCAGACCCATAACCTGTACGTGTTGCATGAGCTGTTCCGTGACTGGCTGTTGGCCCATCCGGCCTGCCCGGTGCCTGCGGCCGGGCAACTGGTGGGCGCGGCGCACTGGTATGCCGATCATGGGTTGCTGCTGGAGTGCATGGGCCTTTTGCAGCACTATCAACTCTGGCCTGCGCTGGTGGACTTGTTGCCGCAATTGATGCTGCCCATGCTCCAGCAGGGCGGGTTTGCCAAGGCTTCGCAGTTGTTGAGGCAGATTCCCGAAGCATTGCTGATCACCAGCCCCTGGGCCCGTTACTGCCGCGCGTTTGATCTGTTTTCCCGCGGTGATACCCATGAGTGCGATACGCACCTGGCGGCGGTTGCGGCCTTGCTCGATCAGTGCCCGGATCAGCCGCACCCGGTGGTGCCTGCCAGACAGGCGCTGCTGCGTGCCGGCAGCCTGCTGTTTCGGGCCCAGTTGGCCCGGTTGCGGGGCGATCTGGTGGCAGCGGCGGAATTTTCGGCCGGGATAGACACCTCGGTATTGCAGCAAGAGCCCCACCTGCTTGCCTGGGCGCTGCAGGAACAGGGGGCGGCGCAGTTCATGGCCGGAGCCTTCGCGGCCGCCCAGCCGCTTTTGGTGCGCGGGCTGGCGTTATCGCGGGTCAGCGGTGATCGCCTGTGCCACCTTGCCTTGCTGTCCTGGCTGGTTCCGGCCCTGTTGGGGCAGGCCAAACCTGAACTGGCGCAGCGTTTTCTTGACGAGGCCCGGCAGCGCTGGCCCGATGACTGGCCAGGGCATCCGGGGGCCGGGGTCGGGTATTTTCTGCAGGCCCAGATTGACCGTGAACAGGGGCGCCTTGACCAGGCCTGGACGGCCCTGCGCCACGCCTTCAAGTTGCAGGAGCCGCGCTTGAATCCTTTTCATGGGGTTTACTTTAACTTTTATCGCTGGTGGCTGGCCCTGAGTCGGGGCGACATCGCCGAAGCGCAACAAGCAGTGCTTGCACTCGATGGGTTGGCACTGAACTACGGCGGTGGCTGGCCGTTTGCGGTTCCCGAGCCCGGTGTGCTCGGGGCGCTCACGGAGGCGCTCAAGGGTGGGGTGCCGATGCGCCTGATCACCTGGGTGGCAAGCTATGATCCGGCTCAAGCGAAGGGTGCACCGGTGCGCCGTCTGGCCGAAACCTTGATCTGGTTGCGGGCCAGGGTGCTCGGCGGCCAGCCCTGTGCCAAGGCGCTGGATGCGTGGCTGGCCGAGGTGACGGCGCTGGGACATTGCGTGCAGCAGGTCCAGGGGTGGTTGCTGCACGCCCTGTTACGGCTGCGCAGCGGCGACAAGGTGGGTGCGCTGGATGCGCTGGCGCAGGCCTTTGCCGGTGTCGATCCGCGGCACATGCCGCAGTGTTATCTGGATGAAATGCCGCACCTGGAGCCGGTGTGCCGTGCGGCACTGCACCGACCGGAGCTGGCCATTCATGCCCGCCATCTGCTGACCTTGGCGCTGGGCGATGGCGACGCTGACATGCCGGCGACGCCTGTGTCTGTGCCTGCGGCGATCGAGCCCTTGAGCCCGCGGGAGCAGGAGATTCTGGTATGGCTGGCGACGGGGCGTAAAAATGCCGAAATTGCCGCCGATCTGGGGATCTCGGTGACCACGGTCAAAACCCATCTGCAAAAGATTTATGCCAAGCTGGGCGCGAAAGACCGGCAGGGGGCATTGCACATCGCCCGCCAGCAAGGGCTGTTGTAGCCGCTGGCGGGTGGTGCGGGCCCTTTAGTGACCGTACACCTGCAGCTTTGTGTTGCTGATGACGTGATCATCAATCGCGAATGATCCAATGGAAGCATTGCCAATGATGACTGCCCCAACGCGGATATCCTGCTCAAAGGCGGGCACTTCGATGACCAATGCCTTGCCCGAGCCGGTGCGCGGGTTGTCGGCACTGTAGGCTTTGGCGGCGAGAATGACCGCGTTGGTGCGGGCATTGATGTCGGCGTAATAGGGGTCGGTAATCAGGCCGGTCGAGTTATCGCTGCTGATGGTGACATCGCGAATGCCTACGCCGAGCAAGTCAATATCCAGATCCACATCGGTCAGATTGAAACCCGTGACCATGTTGAGGCTGTCGGTGGCTGTGTCTACCCGCAGGTTAAAGCCGGTCGAAAAGCCTTGCATCGAGATATTGGAGGCCAGCAGGGCGTTTTCGCCGTTCAGGCCGTGGAGCTGCACATCGCCCACCGTGATCTCGAAGTCGATCATGTCGGTGCCATCGAGGGAGGTCAGATTGATAATGCCGTCACCGTCGTCGGCAACGTCAATGTCGATTTTCATATTATCGAGCACAGTGCCGCCGGCACCGCCGATATGAATATTGCTGGCGACCAGGCTGCCTTCATCGGTGACCACCAGTCTGCCCAGATCGATCTGGGTTTCGAGTTCGATGGTAATTCCCGATTGGCCGGTGACCGTGCCCAGACGGGCGTCGTCAAGCGGTTTCATTTCAGCGCCGGCAACTGTGCTCACGCTGGCGATAGCACACACGAGTGTGCAGGATTTCAGGCCTTTCATTGCAAGACTCCATACTTTGTTTTAGTTATGCGTTGATCACGCAACACGGTTGGCATTGCGTGATGACATACTGAAGTCATGCCGGGATGAAGTCGTCCTGCGGGGGATGAGTCCCCGCGGCTGAATGTGCGACCTGGTTCGCGTTTTGGTACGGCAGGGGTCAGCGCAAGGAGGGTGGCGCCGTGCGCCAGTAGTCATAAAGCGCTTGCAAATGGGGGTGGGGGACTGGCGGGTTTTGCATCCATTGCGCCAGCAGCCGGTGGGCAAGATCGAGCTGGCCGACCGCTTCCAGCGACAGCAGGTAGGCGTAGAAATAGTCGGGATTGGCCGGTGCCTGCAGGTGGGCGCGCTCGAACCAGAGGTGGGCGGCGGCGCTGTCATCCTGTGTCGTGAGGTGCAGGGCCTTGCTGTACATAAGATCGGCGGCCGAAGGGTTGGCGCGCAGGCCCTGGTCGAGGATCTCGCCGGCCAGGCCGGCGCGCCCGGTGTTACGGTACAGGCTGGCGAGATTGCTGTAGCTGTGACTGTAATAGGGGTCGATACGAATGGCCGCCTGGTACTGGACCTGTGCTTCCTCCAGCTGGCCAAGGCGCAGGGCATTGTTGGCGCGGGTGAGCCGTCCTTCGCCGCGCCAGCTGTTGATAGCCACGGCCGTTTCGAGTTCCTCGCTGGCACGGGCGAAGGCTGGCTGATGCTTGGCCGGCAGGGGTACGCCCAGCAGTTTCTGTGCGCTGGCCACGCGAATGGCCCTGAACCTGTCACTCAGCCCGGCGGCCAGGATCTCGATCCGTGCCGGGGTGAGGGGCAGCGGGTTCAGTACTGCCGCCAGGCGCAACAGTGGCTCGGGATGGTTCACCCAGGCCTTGAGGCGCTCGGGGGGAATCAGCGGCGTGTCGAGCGACATTCTTAACAGCAGGGTCGCGCGCTTCATGATATCCAGATGCTCATCGTCAAGGATCGCCAGTTGGGCCTGAGTGTCGAGAGGTTGGCCGCTTTGAAAGCGCAGGTAGTTGCGTTCGTTGGGGCGGATGTCGGGTGTTTTGCCATGCCAGCGCGTGAGGGCTGCCGCGGCCCAGGCGTGGGACTGATCGGGATGGCAATCGAGGCAGGCATTGGGGGTGCCAAATTCCGCCGCCAGTGCCGGGCGGGGAATACTGAATTGGTGATCGCGCCGCCGGTCAACGCCCATGTAGGTTCGTTCGGGCATGTGACAGGCAATGCAGCGAGCGCCCTCTGAGTCGCGGGCGTGACCGTGATGTTGGGGTTGGTCGTAGTGCGCGGCGCTGTGGCACTGAGTACAGGTGGGATTGGCGGCAAGCGTGAGTTTTTGCGAGTGGCTGTCATGGCAGTGATTGCACTGCACGCCGGCACGGTGTTTTTTACTTTGCAGGTAGGAGCCGTAGACGAAGACTTCGTCCTTGATCTGGCCATCGGCAAAGTACAGCTCGGGCAGCAGAAACTGGGGGCTGAACTGGTCGAGGTAGGGGGTGTCGGGGGTGAATCCGTCCGTTAGGGGCGAGCGCAGCGAGTGGCAGCTGAAACAGGTCTCCAGGGTGGCTTCTGATCTCTGAGCCCGGTCGGGTGCCGGGGCCGGAGGGGAATCATGCTTTGTGTGGCAGGCCAGGCAATCCAGATTCAGGCTTTGCCAGCGGGTCGCGAATCGGTCGGTTTGTGGCTGGTAGTGGCGTTCAAGGCCGCGGGAATGACAGTCGGCACACATGCCGTTCCAGTTTTGCAGGGGCTGTTGCCAGTGCAGGCGATCCTCAATGCCAACGCTTTGATCCTGGTGCAAATGGTACCAACGCTGGCCGCCCTCGCTGGCTGGCCGGGAATCCCAGCTAAACCCCAGTACCTGGTATTTGCCGCCGGGCATGGCAATAAGGTATTGCTGCAGCGGGTAGTGACCAAAGACGTAGGGGATGGGGTAATCCGTTACCCTGGCGCCTTCCTGCAAGGTCACCCGGTAGCGGTTTTGGCTGTAGTGAAAATGGGCGGTCTGATCCAGATAGGTCACGCGCTGATCGTTGAAATTGCCCAGCACCGTTTGCCCTGTCGCGGGCGCCATGGCCTTGGCGTGGTCGGAGATTTGCCAGCGAGCCTGTTCCTTGGGATGGCAGCCGGCACAGGCCTGGGGGGGCGTCGTTGCCTGTGCTGCCAGCGACCAGCCGAGGTGACACAGCAAGAGCAGGGCACAAATAACCGCAAGGGTATAACGATAAAGAAACAGCATGAGGCTCGACGATGTGATTGGGAGCGTTACTGCAGTCTAGCAAAAGCGGACGTATTGCCCGACGGAGGCCAGGGCAGCAAGCGAAAAACCCGGCAATGCCACGGAGAGATTAACCATAGCGGGGGTGGCTGAGGCTTGAACTAAATGCTGATTTTTATCATTTATCGAGCCGTTTGCGCTTGTGTTGGCATTTTGTAACAGCCAGTAACGCATTCTGAGCAAAGGGTCATGCTTTTTGGTGTCTGGCGTTTACGACAGTGGGGGCGATTGATAGATTCTGGTTAAAAAGCCATATCTGGTCAAAAAACAGTCGCTTCACGCTAAGGCCGTTGATCCATGAAAAACACTCGCAAGCACTCAATCGCTGTTGTGTTCGGCGCCCTGGGGGCCTGGGCCTTGTCGGCGCTGGTCACTCTGGCCTTTGCCGGCAATACCTTGTCCGTCGGCGACAGTTTGCGCACCGGAGAGTTCCTGACGTCGGCCAATGGCATCTACCAGCTGATGCTGCAAGCCAATGGCAATCTGGTGTTGCGGGACAGTCGCAGCAATGCTCCGGCCGACAATCGCCTGTGGCGCACCTATACCGGTGATGAAGCCGCGGATCGGCTGGAGTTGATGCCCAATGGCAATCTGGTGCTGTGGGATGGGCGGGGCGCGAAACTGTGGGAGAGTGACACCCGCAACAGCAAGGCCGACCGGCTGGTGCTGACCAATAGCGGCAACCTGGTGCTGAGCCGGGGTGATGAAACCCTCTGGTCGGCACGGGATGACGCCTCAGTCAACCCCAAGCCCGATGCGACCGGGCCTGACACTGGCAAGCCCGGCGTAGCCAAACCCAATATCGTCATGATTCTGGCCGATGATTTGCCCTGGTATGGCACCCCGGTACGCATGGAACAAGGTAACGATGCCTCCCACAATTCCCTGCAGCGTATGCCCAATCTCAAGCAATTGGCAGCGGACGGGGTGGTGTTCAGCCATGCCTACGCCACCTCATCGATCTGCGGCCCTTCGCGGGCGAACATCCAGTTGGGCACCAGCACCCTTCGCAGCCGCTACATGGCCAACTCCGGCAGCGGCCGGGGCAATGAGGCGCCCGGTCACAGCGGTAATGCCGGGCAGTTGCTGAGCGAACCCAACTCTCTGATCAATCTGCCGGCGCAGTCCACGACCCTGGCAGAGAAACTGGGTGAGCTGCAGTACAAAACTGCGCACTTTGGCAAATGGCATGTGTGGGGCGACGGGCCGCAGCGCCATGGCTACCATGTTTCCGATGGCAACACCTCCAACGATGAGGGCAACCCCGATGTCATCAAAGACCCGCGTGATCCCAAGCGCATGTTCAGCATTACCCGCAGCGCCATTGACTTCATGAAGACCCAGGTGAGCAACGGCTCGCCCTTTTATGTGCAGCTTTCCCACTACGTAGCGCACAAGCGCTACGATGCCCTCGCGCAAACCCGCACCTACTACAAAAATCTGCTGGCAGGCCCAGCGGGCAAGAATTTTAGGTTCAAGAATGACAAGGAACGTGAAAACACCATCACCCAGCTGGCGATGATGGAGGATTTTGACACCAGTATCGGTAATCTGTTGCAGGCGATCAGGGCGCTGGGCATTGAAGACAACACCTACATCGTGTTTACGGCGGATAACGGCTACGACTGGAAAACCCCGACCAACGATTTGCGTGGTGCCAAATGGTGGCTGTTTGAGGCGGGCATCCGGGTGCCGTTGATCATTAAAGGCCCGGGTATCCGGGGGGGTGGTCAGAGCACCGTGAATGTCAGTCACTATGACTTCTTCCCCACCTTTGTGGACTGGGCCGGAAGCGACAGCAAAAAACTGGCCGGCATCGACGGTGTCAGCCTCAAGCGCCATCTGGAATCACCGGCCAGCGAACCGGCCTTTGCCGGTCGCAACCTGTATTTTCATTACCCGCATTACCGCAACTCCACGCCTCAGTCGGTCATCATCAATGCCCAGTACAAGCTGCTGATGTCATACGACCACCTGTTGGCTTCGGGTGCACCCAGGCGCGGGTATTTTCTTTTTGATCTGCGCGGTAGCTCGGCGCTGGCCGGGGAGCGTGAGGCGGTTAACCTGTTCGACCGCTACCCGTCGGTTGCCTATGCCATGGAAAATGAGTTCATTGATTATCTCGAAAGCGTCAGCGACGACCCTTATTACCTGCTGCCCCAGGTGAACCCCAAAGCCAGGCCAGGCCTGCAACCGGTGAATATCGATCAGCTTCACCCGCCGCTTGCCCGGCGCTGATATGACCTAAGGGTGGCCCCTTCGCGAAGACCAAACAGCGATAAGGCTAACGGTCTGACAATAACCGGCCACAAAAAGAACCGGCCATAAAAAGACCAGACCATAAAAAGAACAGGGCAAGACCCTGGCAAGGTGAAAGACATGCGCAGTTTCAATTTCAAAAAATCCGGCCTTTTGCTGGCCACCCTGTTGCCAATGACGCTGCTGGCGGCCCCCGCC
>JBFHRO010000125.1:0-9458 GCA_041591635.1 Oleiphilaceae bacterium
CGCTGGCTTCACCCCACTGCCGCTGTACGGTGGTAAATCCGGGAATGACGACCGGGCTGATGGCCAGGGTGCCAAACCAGTCGATGGCTTCGAGCGGCTCGCCCGGCTCCCAGTGGCGGGTGCCTTCGGGAATCAGCTCCTGCGCGGCCGGTTGCTCCCGCCCCGGAAAAGACACCAGCCAGGGAATGGCGCGCTCCCGGTAATAGCGGATGGCAATCTCCTGATCCGACAGTTTCAGCCCGGCGGCACGCAGGATTTCACCGTACTCAAAGGGTTCGCGAAACTGGCCGGCACCACGCCCAGGCGCCGAGGTCGTGCCATTTGCCCCCGGGGCCGTGGCTGCGGGGGCGGTTCCGGTCAGGGCCGGATCCTGCGCCGGGTGCACATCCTCGTCTTCGCCTTCGTCTTTGCTTATCAACCCCGGCGGTATTTGGCCACCGCCTGCCTCGCGGGTATCGGCCAGCGCCAGCACCGACTCTGCCAGCGCTTCTTCGTGCAACAGATACGGCAGCAGCAAGGCCGCAAACCGGGAACCACCGGTGAGCCAGTCCTGAGCGTAGACCTTGATGATTCGGGCCCCCAGCCAGGCATCCCCCTCCATCGCCGCGCTGTCGGTCACCCCGCCCAGCGACTGGCGTTCGCGCTGCCAGAGCATTTCACAGATGCGCAGATACAGGGGCCAGACCCGGCCGCCGGGAGCCGTTGTGCGGTTCAGGCACTGGTAGATGTCGGCCATGCGCAACCCGTGCTGATGCTGCAGGCGGTGATTGATGAGCAGATCGGTGTAAAGGTTGGCCACCAGCGGTGCCCGTGCCTCGCAGCCGGGAAGGTTATGGCGCATGCGGGCAATCAGGCGGGCATGATCGCTGAGGGTGGCAGGAGCCAAAATGTGGTGTCCGATCTCGTGCGCCAGTATCTCCAGCCCGTAGTCTTGCAGTCCGAAGCGGGCGATGGCTTCCAGATCAACCACCACACTCTGATCGTGCAGACGAATCATGGCAAAACTCTGGGTTAATCCGGCACTGGCCGCCACCCGGCTCGACTGACACCACAGGGGCGAGTGCAACCGGGTGTAGCGGCTCCAGAGGGCCAGCGCCTGCGGCCAGGTGCTCTGCCACTGGTGCAACAGGGCATCGGGCGCACCACTCATGCCTCCTCCCCGGCCGGACAGGCCAGCAAGAGCACGGCAAAACTCTCCGGCGAGGTCAGTGCCAGGGTATCCGATAACCGCGCCCCCGAGCTGAAGGTGTCAATATCGGGCAACAGTGCCTGCAGGGCGGGCGCCACCGGCAGGCGTTGCGGCCGCCCTGCGGGGCACTCGGCGGCGGGCAGCAATACCGCACCAAAGGCGTCGGCGTACAGTTGCCAGTGACTCTGGCCGCTTTGCACCCACAAGTGGCGCTCGCACACCCGCACTTGGGGAGGCCGTTCAAACAGCCCTCCCAGCAGGCTGCATTGGCCTACCCGCCGCGCCACCACCGGCACCGCGTCGGGCTTGTCGCCGGCCAGTGCCTCCAGCGCACACCAGCGGCTGGCGCCAAGCCGTGCCAGCGCCACCCCAAGGCGCTGCTTCGGCACCTGCAACAACCGGCACGCCAGGGGCGCGGGCATCGCGGCCAACTCGCGCAGGGCGCTGTCGCGGTAATGTGCCAGCCCCGCCAGCCAGGCCCCTGCCAGCGCGGCACGGCGCCAGCAGGCAGGGGAATCCAGGCAATCACCGGCGCGCGCCAGGGTGTCGAGCCAGCGCTGCGGACTCGTGCCGGGCGTGCTCAGCAGGTGCTGCAACAGATTGGCGGTAGGGGCAAGGATATCGGCAGGCGCCGCCACCAGGGTTTCGAGCATTGACGGATAGAGTTCCGTCCAGAGCCGGTGCAGGAGTGAACGCCGGGATTCATCCGCCACCCAGTGTAGCGCCACCAGTTCCAGACCAAGCCCAAAGCCCGCCTCTGCCAGCTTGAAAGTGCGCAGGGGGTTTTCAGCTTCGAGGGGGCGCATCAATGGGTCGAGACAATGTTCGATAAACCACTGCAAATCATCGGTCGAAAACCGCGGATGCTGATGGCGCACCTGGGCCACCCGCTGATTGCAGGCCATGCGTTGGGTCTGAAAAAACGCCCTGAGCGCCAGAGACTGAATCATGCCGCCTTCAGGCTTTGAGCCATTTGAGGTAATTGGTGTAACGCTGATGCAGGTATTTGAGTTTCACCACATCTTCATACAGGTGGCCATACATCTTTTTACCCTCCACCAGTTTGGCGATTTCGGCTTCGATGCGTTGCAGGCGCTGCCGGGTTTGCCGTGCCGACACCCCGTCGAGTCCCAGCTCAAACTCGCAGGCCAGCTCGCGCACCGGGTCTTGATGATCCAGTCCCAGGCGGTCAAATTCGCCACAGGCGCGGTCGAACAAAAACCGTAACCAGCCGATTTTGTCGCTGCGATACACGGCATGTTCGGGCAGTTCAAAAAAGGGTGCCTGGCTGTCGGCAAACAGGCGGGAATGAAACACAAAGGGCAACACCTGACGCACATCGTCCAGTGCCACCTCGGCATTGCCACGAAAAAAGGCCATGGCCTTGGAAAACTGCAGCAAGGACATGAGCGAACGCACCGATATTCCGTTGAGCGTCTGACAACCCAGGTCTTTGAGCCGATCCCGGCCGGTGTCCATCGCCGCCAGGGCGTGGGCCTTGACCCCGGCGAGGCGCGAGGTGTCTTTGGTTTTGTACTCAAACTGGGCGGCCGAATACTCGGAGTACTCAAACTGGCTGGCAAAAAATTCGATGCGCCGGCGAATGCCTTCGGGTACCTCAATGGCGCGAATCTGTCGCCCCATGGCGGTGATTTCTTCGGGGGTAAAAACGAGTTGCGCCGGCACACTGTCCTCGGGGCGCACCCCTTCTTCAATACGCAGCAGTAACTGCCCCAAAAACCGCGGGTTGAACGCCAGCGCCTGCACCACCACATCAATGCGATCCTTCAATGCCTCTATGACCTGATAGGTGCCGCCACCCTCATCATCATTGGCGGTGAGGTACCAGGCGGCGGGCGGGCATTCGTAAATCTGGTTCAGGAGTTCCGCATAGTTATCGCCCATCACCGTCAGCAGGGCGCTCTGGGTGCGGGTGGGAATGCGGTTGTACTCATCCACAATCCGCACCCGCATACCCAGCCACTTGCGCCACGAAATGCGGATGTCGTCAAGCTGTTGCGCCGCCACCATGTCGGCCGGCAGGGGGTTACCCAACAGATCGGCCACCGTCATCTGCGGGTGCCCGTGCTGCATGGCGCGGCGCACTTCCTGCGGGCTGTAGCCGGCCAGAATGCCCATCAGGAGCGCGCTGGCGGTCTTGCCCCGACCGGGCCCGCCAATGAACAGGCATTTGCCTTGGGTGGCAAAGGTGAGCAAGGGCAAGAGAATAAAGCTGGAATACGACTGATCGGTGGGCAGGTTTACCGGGCTTTGACTGTCGCCGGCGCGAAACACCTGGGGAGGCTGGTCGTTGTATTCGATGTCGTAATGGGGGCTGATGATGGCATTGTTCACAATCCAGAAATAGGCCTGGCGCAGCTTTTCATCCAGTTCGGGCGCGGCGGCTTCGCCGGTGCTTTCGTTGCCAAAAGGCCCGGCGTACAAGTCGGCCACATCGAAGCCTTTGGTTTTTGCCTGGCTGCCGGGCTTGGTGGGGGCGGCCGACACCCGGCCAAAAAGATTAAACATGCTCATGCAATATCCTGACCTTGGGGACAAAGAGAGCATAGGCGCCAAGTCGCGGCGGATCAATGACCCTCTGCGAATGACGGCGCCAGTGGCAATACAACTGCAGCGCTGAAATACAACCTCAGCGCTGGTCTAGAGAATCAGATACAGGGTATAGCCCACATACAAGGCCACCAGGGTCGCGCCGTGATACCTGTTGATACGACCCGGCTGGCCCTTGTAGTTATAGCCAATCACAAACAGCGATACCGTCAAGAGCGTCATCAGCAGCACATCGCGCGACAGGGTTTGCGCCTCCAGCGCAAAGGGATGAATGACGCCCGCAATACCAACCACCGCCAGGGTGTTGAACAGGTTGGAGCCTATGACATTGCCCAGCGCAATGTCATGCTCGCCCTTGCGCGCGGCGATGATGGACGAGGCCAGCTCCGGCAACGAGGTACCTACGGCCACAATGGTCAAGCCAATGATCATGTCGCTCACCCCAAACAGCTGCGCCAGCTCGACCGCACCCCACACCAGCAACCGGGAGCTGGCAATCAATATCACCAGCCCGGCCACCAGCCAGAACAGCGCCCGGCGAATCGGCATGGCATGGGCCGTGACTTCGGCATCTATCTCCACCGCCAGCGCATCGTTTTTCTGCCGCACGCCTTGCCAGATGGTCCAGGCCATCAAGACACCAAATACCAGCAAAAGCACCAGGGCATCATTAAAGGAAAGGTCAAGATCGGCAATCAGCAGAATCGAAAGTGCCGTCACCAGTGTGAGAATAGGCAGCTCCTTGCGCAACACGGCCGAATTGACCCTGATCGGGCTGATCAAGGCTGCCACCCCCAGAATCAGGGCAATATTGGCAATATTGGAGCCATAGGCGTTACCCAGCGCTATGCCGGTGTTACCCGACCCTGCGGCCAGCGCCGACACCACCATTTCCGGGGCCGAGGTACCAAACCCCACGATGACCATGCCAATCAATAGGGCCGGCATACCGAAATAGCGCGCGGTCGATGCCGCACCCTCGACAAACCGGTCCGCACTCCATACCAGAAATATCAGTCCTGCAACAAGCGCCGCTATGGCTGACAGCATAAAATGGTTTCTCTTTTGAGGTTGTTGTTGAAGTCAATGAAGCACTTCCCCCGTTTGCTCATGCTGATCTGATCCTGACAGCAAGACAAAACGGCGGGATTGTACTGCCGCTCGCGGCACGCTTCCAATACCCCCTCATGGCGCTTGACAGTAAACCACCGTTCGCCGGAGGATGCTCCTCCCTCGCCCGCTGTCCTGCGTCAGGACAAGGAGCCCCTTCGCCATGAACCCCCATGAATCCACCCCGAACGATCTGCGGCCACCGTCGGTAACCCGCTGGCAGGCTTTGCGGTTCTGGCTCAAGCTGGGCTTTATCAGCTTTGGCGGACCCGCCGGGCAGATCGCCATCATGCATCAGGAGCTGGTGGAAAACCGGCGCTGGATTTCGGAGCGGCGCTTTCTGCACGCGCTCAATTACTGCATGCTGCTGCCCGGTCCGGAAGCCCAGCAGCTGGCAACCTATATTGGCTGGCTGATGCACAAAACCTGGGGCGGCATTGTGGCCGGTGCGCTTTTTGTTTTGCCGTCACTCTTCATTTTGATCGGGCTTTCATGGGTCTACCTGGCATTCGGTGACGTTCCTCTGGTGGCTGGGCTGTTTTACGGCATCAAGTCGGCCGTCACGGCCATAGTGCTGCACGCCGCCCATCGCATCGGCTCCCGGACACTGAAAAACCGCTGGTTATGGTGCATTGCCATCGCCTCCTTTCTCGCCATTTTTGCAGCCAATGTACCTTTTCCGGCCATTGTGATCGCGGCAGCCCTGATTGGGTATCTCGGTGGCAAATGCTCGCCGGATACCTTCCGCGCCGGCGCAGGTCACGGCGCAAGCCATGCCTCCTTTGGCCCGGCGCTCATTGATGATCAGAGTGCACCAACGGCGCATACCCGGTTTCGCGCCCCCTACCTGGCACTGGTGTTGCTGGTGGCAGCGTTGCTGTGGGCACTGCCCATGACACTGCTGACGCTGACGTTGGGCTGGGAGCATACGCTGACCCAGATGGGCTGGTTCTTCACCAAGGCGGCATTACTCACCTTTGGCGGTGCCTATGCCGTACTGCCTTATGTGTATCAGGGGGCGGTAGGTCATTTTGGCTGGCTCACGCCGGGGCAGATGATCGACGGACTGGCGCTGGGGGAAACCACCCCGGGGCCGCTGATCATGGTGGTTGCCTTTGTTGCCTTTGTGGGCGGGTATCTCAAGGCGTTGTTTGGCCCGGATTCCCTGTTTCTTGCCGGCGCGGTGGCCGCCACCCTGGTGACCTGGTTTACCTTTTTACCTTCGTTTGTGTTCATTCTGGCCGGCGGCCCGCTGGTTGAAAGCACCCACGATGATCTGAAGTTTACCGCCCCCCTCACCGCCATTACCGCAGCGGTGGTCGGTGTCATTCTGAACCTGGCCCTTTACTTTGGTTACCACGTGCTCTGGCCAGCGGGTTTTCAGGGCGATCTGGAATGGCCATCGGCCCTCATTACCCTTGCCGCTGCCATTGCCCTGTTCCGCTTCAAGCGCCACGTGATGCAGGTGATTGCCGGCTGTGCGGTGCTCGGCCTGCTGATTACCCTGGCCGGATAATCCCTGCACCCTCGTCTTCAGGGCGAGGGTGCTTCGACAAACACCTGCGTGGCCTTGACCATCTCGATCACCTCCGGCACCGGAATCTTCTGCTCGGGGTAGGCCGCCTGCACCTGTTCCGTGGCGGCCTGCGAAAACACCTGATACAGCACCCGGGCTGAAACCTGGATGGGATAGTTCAGCGTCTGCGGCAAGGTGAAAACTTCTTCCCGCGTGGCGCCGGATTTGATGCGCGTATCTTTGGCGATGCGTGTGTAGCGCCAAAACCGCAAGCCCACCGGTGAGCCGCTGTTGTCGACAGCGATTTTTTCGAACTTGCGACTGTTGGGCGGAATCACGCCATTTTGCATCTTGCCGCTTTGCAGAACGGTCTGCCCCTGACTGTCGGTCACCTCGAGTTCAAGCCAGACTTGGCGGCGCGAACCGCCGGGCATGTCGTGCCCGGAGTTTTTGTTGGTGATACGCGCCATCAGCTGCCGCCCCTCGTGAGCAAGCTCCAGCGTCAGCGTGTGCTGCAGCAGATCAATACTCTGCTGGCGATGCTCGGGATTGCGCATCCCGGTGAAGTAGTAATTGCCACCGGTGAAGTGATGCGCCCGCAACCGGGATTTCTGCGGCCCGTCATTGGTCGATTGACCGCCGGCGTTCTGATCGAAGTCTTTCACCGCGGTGGTCATATGGCAGTCGATACAGGTTTTGTGGCGGGCCGGATCATCGGGACGATTAAAGGGTGAGGCCAGCCACTCACCGTAATTGTCGTTGATGTTGGCCCCCATGCCGGGCGTGAATTCGTTATGGCAAGTCGCACAGTAGAGGGAATCCTGATACAGCGCCGGATTGGAATAGGATGCCTTGTGCGCTCCCGGCAAAGCGTTGATCTGCCGGTCGGCAAACCACTCAAATAACGCCACCCCGGCATCCTCGAACACATAGGTTTCCCGGTCTTTGAGGTTGACCGTTAAATCGGTGTTGCCGCCGGCATTTTCGGCTTTGGTAATCCGGTGGCAAAACAGGCAGCCCGTGCCTCGCTCGCTCACCGGCTGCCCGGTTTCCAGGGCCGTGGCGAGCGACTGGCTGTTTTTCTCATACAGGTCACCGTGGCCCTTGAGGGGGGCGTTGTCCTTGTTGAACACCAGTTGCGGTGCGTGGCACCCCCGGCACAACACCCGAAACTCCTCACCCTCTTCGGCCGCCGCCAGATCTTCCTGAAACCGGTAGAAGGGATGATCCATGTTCATGCCGTGATTCGAGTCGGCCCACTGGTCGTAGATATGGGTATGGCACGCCGCACATTTGGCCGAATTGACCCAGTCCTTGGGATGGGTGTAACGGCGGGAGTCATCCAGCCGCAGCCAGGTGGAAAGGTAGGGGAGATTCTCGGGCGCCCGCACATAGTCATCCAGTGCCTGCATCTGGTGTACCACGGCCGGCGAGGGCGCGGCAGGATCAACCGCTTCCATGCCTCCCTGGGTCTTCTGGATGATTTCGATGTAGGCCTGCACCGGGTTGCCGGCGATCATTTTATGGGCATCCACGTGACCGGTGACGGCGTTTTCAAAACGGTTCTTTTGCGCATCCTGCATCAGGGCTTTATTGGTGAAATTAAAGCCATCGAGGTGACAGGAGTTGCAACTCATCCAGAAGTCCCCGGTCATGGGGTATTGGGGATCGGCATCGGTGTTGGCGCGGTTGAACAGGGTTTTGCCAAGGCGGCGCAGCGGATCCACAGGATCAAGGCTCACCAGGGAGGCGAAGTGTTCATGGCGCAGCGTCAGGCGCGAGAAGGGGCCGGGCTGACCGATATCGAAGCTCACCAGATTGAGCGACATGGCGTTTTGCACCAGTAACTCCTCGCCATCGATGACCAGCCCCTGGGGATTGTCGCCCGGCACGTGACGATAAATCTGGGTAACCTTGGCCCCGCCCTGAAATTTTTTGCGCCTGTGACGTTTTTTGTTTTCCGTTCCCTGACGCGACAAATCAAACACCATCAGGTCTTCCGAGCCAGCGAGGGAAACGATCACCTTGTCACCCGAGGGCGTAAAAACCGCCTCATGGGGATTCGACACTATGCGGGTTTTGTTGGCGTTTTCGGTGATATTGATTTGCACAAAGAGCTGCTTGCGCTCCTCGATGAGTTCCTGCTCATGGCCGGGCGTGAGATCGAGCAACGACACCGCCGGGAACACGCTCGACTGGAACTGGAAATCGTGACCAAACGACCAGAGCACATGGGGCAGCCAGGCGGTTTCGCCATCGGGGGCGATGGCAATGTTATCCAGCAGGCGCGGTTTGCCCTGGGAGTCGGTACGAGCCGCCTGGGCCGGGCTGTCCGCCAGTTGCAATACCTTGCTCAACTGGGGCTGGGTGCCGCTGACATCAAAGATCGACACCTGGCCCGTCAGGGCATGGGTTACCAGCAACCGCTGGTCATCGGTCAAAGCCAGCCCCCGGGGGGTGGGTGCGGTGGGCAGCTGAAACAGCAGGTCGCCGTCGAGGTCGAGCACCAGCAACAGGCCCTGCTCAAAGCTGGTGGCATAAAACAGGCGCGTGCGCGGATTGAATACCACACCAAAGGGGCGCGCGGGCACCGGGATCCGCTTGAGAATATCGAGCGTATCAGCGTTCAGCAGCACCAGTTGCGACCCGAGATAATCCGAAGCCAGCAGGCGTGCATTGGCGGGCTCGTCGGACACGGCGATGCGCCGGATATCCCGGCCAATGGTTTGCTCTTGCAGCAGTTTGCCGTTGTGGCGATCAATGAGACTGACACTGCCGGCATCAAAGTTGGCACTGATCAGGCGGGTTTTATCCTGGCTGAGCAGCAGCGAGCGGCTGCTGTTGTCGGCGCTGGCTAGCATCGACACCAGCGCCAGCAGCACAGCCAGCCAGCGGGCCCATCCTGCGAGTCCCGATACACACCGCTGCAGCGCCTGCCTGCCATTACCCGGAGCTTTGCCCATGTTGACCTCGCCTCACTTGATCCACTGAATAAAGATACAAATCGCGCTCGGTCGGAAACCGGGCACGAAACACCTGCACCAGCCTACCCTGCCCGGTGCTCTGCATGGC
>JBFHRO010000126.1:0-9429 GCA_041591635.1 Oleiphilaceae bacterium
ACGTCCAGTATAGAGTAAACGGGGGGGAGTGGTTTTAAAACGCCGTCGCGCAACCAGCGTTCCAGTTGGCCTCCCGGCACTATCGCCGATTTCATTCCTGCCTGATTTACCAGCAAAAACTCATTGGTCGGCTCAAGATATCGCGCAACCATTACACGCCCTGGTGCGCCCGGAGCAGCCTGGAGATACCACCTGGAACAACAGCTGGCAACCAGGGTCGAACTGGCTTTCTCTGACTTGACCTGCTCAAACTCACAGTGAATCGGCTCAAAGGGATTTTTATCTACCTTCTGCTCCTGGATTTCAGCCACCAATAGCTGATTAAAAGATTCAAAAAAAACACCAACCTCGCTGAGGTCGTCAAAATACGCCGACAACTCGTCAACCAAGGTCTCACCTACAGTAAAGAGTCGATCCTGTTTGCGATTAGGGGTATCACCAAAGGCCCAAATCATGGTTTTTGTTAACTTCCGGACCTGCTCCCAGGGAACCGGCTCTCTCTCGCGCTGCAGGTAGGCATTGCGCAACACATTAAGCCAGGGGCCGACCAGAAAATCGCTTACCGGTGGTGGCAACAACCTCCCGGTGGCATAGTTGTTGACCATCTCGCATGCGGCAATCAATGAACCGCGCGCAAGCGCCGCCCCTTGCTCTGACTGCCCCAATCGCTCCAATACTTTCTCTCTGTTTTCCTGCTGGGCCCGCAAGGTGGCGGCTATCAGAGTCAAACTGGCATTCAACTCGTACCGATAGGCACTACCCTGTGCCGGTAACACGCAGAGTTGTGCCAGTTGATGCAGCATCAGGTCGGCAAACCGTTTGGGCTCCGGCGACCAGACAGCCCAGGCCTCTTGCAGTAGCGCCATGTGCTTGAGCAAACTGGACTCCAGGCCAAAGCTCGCGCCTTCATGCTCCGCGAGCAAAAAGGCCATACCGGCACGCAACCGACTGATAGCCCGCCCAATAGTCTCATCGAAGAGGTTCTTGCGCAAAAAAGCATCCACAATCCGGTCGGCTACATAAAGACTGTTATACATCACCACCGGAAGGTCTTGTCGGGAATGGGTTTGTTTAAAGTTGGCAACCAAACCCTCCCGAGGCCAGCTACAGATGTACTGCAGCAGAAAACCATGAAAGGCTTTGTCATAAACAGCCGATGGGTGTTCGAATTGATAATGAAAGTCGGGCATACGCAGCTCGACCAGAATTTGCTCAAAAAAACTCACTGGTAATACTTCCTGCAACAAGGAGGTTCGTCATGCACCCATCCACAACACCAAGATTGCTACAACACCAGGGCGCCAACCGACCATACGGCAGTGATATGACGCGGATGCGTTGCATTCCCGATCACGATGACGCACCATACGACCCACTTATATCATAGATTTGTTCCCGCAAGCCAAGGCACAAATCGCTGTCTACAACCACGATAACCCCTGAAGTCCTCTAGCCTGCTGGAATTGCACCAAGGTTAGAGTCGGAGGCGTTATTACCGAAATCAAGGTCCAGGGTTCCCGATGAATTCGCAAGTCATTGATAATCTAAATGTTGCCAGCCAGGAAGTACTGATTACTCCCGATGCCCTGCGCAAAAAAATTCCGCTGAGTCCGCTTGCGGCACAAACGGTTGCAAACGGTCGGCAGACCATTAATAACATACTTGATCGCAAAGATCGTCGCCTGTTTGTCGTCGTGGGTCCCTGTTCGATCCATGACGTCAAGGCAGCAAAAGAATATGCCAAACACCTTAAGAGACTTGCCGACGAATTGAGTGACACCCTCTACCTCGTCATGCGGGTCTATTTCGAAAAACCCCGCACCACCGTGGGCTGGAAAGGGCTGATTAACGATCCTCATCTCAATGATTCTTTCTGCATTGAGGAGGGCTTGCATATTGGTCGGCGCTTGCTGATGGATATTGCCGAAATCGGTTTGCCGACCGCCACGGAAGCGCTTGATCCCATTTCGCCACAGTACCTGCAAGACACTATTTCCTGGAGCGCCATCGGAGCGCGAACCACAGAATCTCAGACCCATCGCGAAATGAGCAGCGGCCTGTCGGTAGCCATTGGCTTCAAGAATGGCACCGATGGTGGACTGGCGGTGGCGATCAATGCCCTCAAATCCGCCTCTGCACCCCACAGTTTTTTGGGGATCAATCAGGAGGGACAGGTATCGGTTATCCGCACCAAGGGCAACCCGTACGGCCACGTTGTATTGCGCGGAGGAAGCATCAAGCCCAACTACGACTCCGTCAGCATAGCATTGTGTGAAAAGGAACTGGAAAAAGCGAAACTCGCCGTCAATATCATGGTCGATTGCAGCCACGCCAATTCCAACAAGGATCCCGCACTTCAACCCCTGGTGGTGCATGACATAGCGCATCAGATTTCTGAGGGCAACCGATCTATCGTTGGGCTGATGATTGAAAGCAATATCAACTGGGGCAACCAGAACATTCCTGACGATTTGAGCCAGCTTAAGTACGGTGTCTCTGTTACAGATGCCTGTATCGACTGGGATACAACCGAAAAATGCCTGCGCGAACTCAGCGAGATTACCAGAAACGCGCTGCAAACCCGCTGATACGTCATCAAGAAGCTGGGACTGGCCCCGAAAAAGCTGTGCTTTGATGGCCGCACAAACAACGCCGCACAAACAACAATGCCCGCAACCTTCGTTGCGGGCATTGTCTCAGGCAGCACCCAATTTTACCTCAAGAGCACGCCTCTACGGCCAGATGGGCACTAGCGCGCACTGATGATCAGTCGCGACTCAGGTGCAAAACTGATATCGCTCAAATACACATTACCAAAACTTGGTGCTGAACTGCCGCTGACTCGCAGGTTTTCCAGACTGATTTTATCTATATGGGTCGGAAACGCGAGTTCCATCTTGCCAGACGCGAGCAGCTTGAACGCCGGTTTGGAGGTGTCATAGGTTACGCCCTCTACGGTGGCATCCCACTCCAGATGGTTCGTTATGGGCACAAATACGTTCGTCAGCGTTTTTGCCACTTTCAACGTTGGATCAGATTTTTCTTCGTCACCGGCAACCATTCCCATCAAGGCTTTAACGTCTTCAGTCAGGCCCTGGGCCGAAACCCCCGCCATCGCATCGTCTGCCAATGGCTTGAGGCCCCTGCGCGCTGAAAACTCCTCCAGTGTCGTAGTTGTCTTTTCGATCGTGGCATTTGCCGGTGCGCTCGCTGCAAAGGCAACCAGCGGCTGCATGGGGGCCACAACCGCTGCCACCAGTGCCGCAGCGTAACGGGTGCGGGTTTGGTGCTTGAGCGTGCGCTCAAGATCCCGGGCACTGATCAGTCCCTGGCTTACCAGCACTTCACCCAATCGCAAAGCGCCATTACGCTGAAGCTCAAGAGCTGTCTCAAGTTGTGCATCAGAAATATAACCCCGGCTGACAAGCAGGCGGCCCAGACGGGATTTATCTATGTAGTGCTTATTATTTGAAATCATTTCCCGACCTCATCCCAGATAATCGTTTGTGTTTGAGTAGTACATCCAGAGCAAATAATGTCTGTGGGGGGCTAACTTGTATATATAATAATCGCTTTAATTGGTTACGATTTGTAAGCAAGGCCCGCTGAACAAAAAACTCGGTTGCCGCTATCAATGTGTGTGCTTATGAGCTTAGCAACCACCCCATTTGCATTTGGCAGTCTCTCCCTGACGCCCGCTTTGATAACAGGTTACTATCTCGCGTAAAATCCACGCCAACCATTGACTGAACCCTGGAGACAATTACCAATGAAATTAATGACCAGTTTCTTGCTGATCGTTCTGACACTCTTTGGCAGGCAAGCCATGAGCGACACCGCGGACGGAACCTTTGCAACCCTGAAAACATCCGAAGGTGATATCCGTTTACAGCTTGATCCGGCGAAAGCACCCGTGACTGTGCGCAATTTTCTTGCCTACGCTCAAGAGGGCTATTTTGAAAATACCATTTTTCATCGGGTAATTCCGGGCTTTATGATTCAAGGTGGAGGTTTCACCGCGGACATGGCGCGCAAACCCACCAAAGCTCCGATTCGCAACGAAGCCAGCAATGGCTTGCATAACAACCGTGGCACTATTGCCATGGCTCGAACCAACGACCCCAATTCAGCCTCGTCACAGTTCTTTATCAATGTCGTAAACAACAACTCGCTGGATTTCAGCCATAACAACCCCGGGTATGCTGTCTTTGGAAAAGTTGTCAGCGGAATGGACATCGTCGACAAGATCTCGACAGTTACAACCGGCAACTATGAGTACTACTCCGACGTACCAGTCAAACCCGTTATCATTCACCAAGTTATCATTGAATCCAGGTGACAGGCCCCTATCCACCCGCCATTGAAACCGCTGATATCGTCTGGAGCAATGAAGGCCAACCAAGCTCCAGGCGGTTTGGCGATATCTATTACTCGGCAGATTCCGGTATCGAGGAATCCCGATACGTATTTCTGGCACAAAACAATGTCAGAGACCGACTGCTATCCTCAGGCAAAACACACTTTTGCATCGCAGAAACCGGTTTTGGTACTGGCCTTAATTTTCTGTGTGCCTGGGACTTATGGCTGAAAACGCAAGCACAGGCAGCCTCAAGCTTGCCATCGCTCGATTTCATTTCCGTAGAGCGCTGGCCCCTTACGAGGTGTGACTTAACAAGAGCGCTGGCGCACTGGCCTGAACTATCCACGCTTTCGCAACAGCTGATCGAACAATATCCACCCGCTATCGAGGGCTGTCATCGGCTGGTATTCGAGCAAGGGCGTGTGACGCTTACCCTCTTTTTCGGTGACGCTACTTCATGCTTCGCTGAGAGTGTGTTTGTGGCAGATGCATGGTTTTTGGATGGGTTTGCCCCGGCTAAAAACCCTCATATGTGGGAGGCCAGGCTCATTGACGAAGTACGTCGCCACAGTCGCAACGGCTCCACATTTAGCACCTTTACCTGCGCCGGCAACGTCAAACGTGCACTCCAACACTGCGGTTTTACCGTTAGCAAAGTACCGGGCTTTGGCCGCAAACGGCAAATGCTCGCAGGTTCGCTATGCCTTCCTGCTCAAACGTCTTTTTCTGCCACTACCTCATCCAAACGGATTGCCATCATTGGGGCCGGACTGGCAGGGTCGATTACCGCTCTGACACTGCGCGAGCGGGGCCACCAAGTGCTAGTGTTTGAACAGCACGCTGGCGTTACATACGAAGGATCCGGCAACAAGCAGGGCGCGGTATATCTGAAACCCGCAATAAAACACCAAGCCAGCAACGAGTTCTGGCTCCACTGCTACAATTTCGCTACCCGCTTCTACCAGAGAGTTTCTAACCAGTGGGGTCTTGGCGAGAGCGAGAGGATCTGGCATCGAAGTGGATTGATTCAACTGACTTGCAACGAAAAGGAAACTGCACGCCTGGCTCGGCAGCAGGCTCAATCCACCTACCCCGAAGATATATTAGAGTACGTCACGAATGCCGAAGCGCTTTCAGCGCTGGCGGGAATCCCTTTGTCGATGAGCGGCTTGTTCTTTCCCGGTGCCGGCTGGGTAAAACCCAGGCACCTGTGCCAGCGGATCGCCAATCTGGCGCCAGACGAAACCTTGTTCAACAGCCGCATTGCTAGTGTCTCGCTGAATCCCACGACAAGTCGCTGGTCTCTGATCGATGAAGGCGGACACAGCCACACTGACTTCGATGCATTGGTGTTTGCGAACGCCTATGCAATCAAAGATCTGAAACCCTTTTCTGCTTTGCCACTGGGGCAAGTTCGAGGGCAGACAAGCCTTCTTCCAGGCCGGAAAAAAGCGCAATCACTCAAAACAGTGCTGTGCGCAGACAGCTATCTATGCCCGCAAGACACCGATGAGTATTGTTTTGGCGCGACGTTCGACCGCGATATCGACACCGCCAAATTCAATCCGCAGGACAGTATTCGAAACCTGCAGAAACTCCTGTCGTGGCTCCCTGAGGCGTCTGAGCTCATGGACACCAGCCAAATCACGGATGCCAACGGCCACGCGGCCTTCAGATGCTCAACCCCCGATCACCTGCCACTGGTCGGTGCCTGGCATCCGCATCCAGGCGATCCTCGTGCCTTACAGCACGGCTTGAACAGATCATCGGTTGAGCCAAACCAATATGCCTCTATGTACCTCAACATTGGACACGGCTCCAAAGGCCTCACAAGCATTCCTCTAGCCAGCACAATAATTGCCGATATGATAGATAACAGGCCGCTGCCGATATCCACGAGACTGTTAACACTGGTAGCGCCGCAACGACCAAGCTGCGCCCCAGATCGGAAACCACGCCAGGAATAACGCAGCCCGTAAACTCGCCAAGCCTTAACAGGGCAGGTGTAACTATGACATTGTTAATTCACGAGCCAGGGCGTGGTTATTATACGCCCGTATCGCCCACCTATCTCGAACGGAAGGTTAATCCACTGGAAGAATTGGATGAAGCCCGAAAAACAGAGAGCATTCTGCAAAGTGCCATTTATCTTTCGGGCAGCAACGAGCAAGCACGCAAGCAGAAATATGGCCGCACATTAATCACTGACGCCGGAGAGATCTCAGATATTCCAGTGGCAGAAATCATGAGCCGAAACATTATCACCATCAAGGCTGAATCACCGCTTGAAGAAGCATGGGCCTTGTGCGAAACCCATAATGTGCATCACCTGGTGGTTTCTACCGAGCAAAGAGTGATAGGTATATTGGCATTCGACGCCATCTTGTCCAGCCTGTTCTCTACCAGCATCGCAACGGTTCAGGAGTTAAAACAACAACGAACAGAGGTCTGTATTTCACGATTCATGTACAGTGCAACGCCGTCATCGCCTGCATCTATGGCGGCCCGCTTAATGCTTGCTCAAAACATCGACGCACTGGCCGTTATTGACCAAAACCGTCTTGCAGGGATAGTAACCAGTCACGACATTCTCAAAAAAGTCGCCACTGGTTACCATTTGCAGGTTCAAGCCTGAAGACTAGCGAGACAACTCGGCACCTGTGGCGGCTTCACGCAACTGCACCAGGTAATGAAGCTCACCCGCTTTTGTTGTATTGCTAAGGGAATAGAGTTTTGCCGTATTAAAGGTATCCAAATCCAGCACGGCGTCGTTCTCAGCACCACCGAACTGGACACTCCAGAGCAACGTCATGATCACCGAAGTATCCAGTGGGTTATCTGACGTACTTTCGATCTTCGCTGGATCGGTTTGATAAGCCGCAATCAGCGCATCCTGTCCACCAAGATGATTGTTGCTATTAAACGCACCTTCAACATAACCGCCAACCAGAGCCACTGTGTCTGCGGCTATGATCTTGTTCATGACATCGGTGTTTTCAGTGCCGGTATGAACCCGCGACCCAAGCACGTTGCTGCCACCAAAACTCATCACATAGAAATCAACCGAGGAACGCGTCACCGCTTCAAGATCTTCATTCTTCAACACGTTGTGGCCGATATCCCCCATGGTTGCCCCCGCAATCAGAATGCCAGAGGCACTGGAGGCGACGGAGGTTACGATGTCATCGAGGTAGGTTCCTATCTGCCTGTCGCTGCTGGCTTTTTGACCATTGATACCGTACTTGGCAATGAAAACGTCCTTGCCGCCGTAAGGAATAGCCGCAAGGTTATCCGTGGTCGTACCGGCAACCACAATATTGGCGCCCGTGCTGTCGGCGGCCACAATCAGATCATCACCCGGCGTAGACAGCATCGACTGCCACACGAGTTTACCGGTCAGATCCAGCTTGGCCAGATAGCCATCAAAACCGCCTTTATTGGTAAAGGCTTCCTGCGTCTCTGTTTTCGCAATATTTCCATTGGTGTAACCCACCACATATACGTTACCCGAGGAATCCAGCGTTACCGCCGTGGCCGTATCATCGCCTGGCGTCCCCACTCTGGCTTCCCACATGAGGCTGTACTGAGCCACGTTGGCAATTCGTTCGTAGCTTCGAACCAGAATGTCCTTGCCACCAAACGAGCCTTCACGGGAGTCGGTATTATAAACCGCCACCAACTGGTGCAGGCTTTCATCTTCTTTGCTGGTCTTGGCGGAATTTGGACGATAAATGTAATTCAGTGCCGCCGCTATCTCGTTACCACCGTCTGCCGAAGCCAGTGGCTGATCCATACCAAGAGCAGTTACTGCTCCGGTTCTGTCGAATGTTTTGAGAATACCGTCCCGGTTGTTTTCTCCAACCAGCATGTCGCCGATAATGAAAACATTCTGATCCTTGTCCAGCACCTGGCTGTGCAATGCATACTTTCCAGCTTCCGAACTGATACTCAGCGTATTGAGCCACTCATTGACATAAATCCCCAACACTTTCTCTTCGGTTCGCGCAGACGAATCTGTAAACTCCTCTTTGAACGCCAGATTGATCAGACGATCGCCAGTGTAAGTCTCGCCGGCCTTGGCCAGAGAACTGCCGACCGTTAACACATACTCAACCTCAGTGACTTTGGGCGGAAAAACAAGATCTACCAAAACATCACCGTCTGCCGTCGAACCAAAGCCGGCTTGACTAAGCGAATAGTAATCCGAAGTCAAAGTACCATCGGGAGCCGCCACAATGCGGGCATGCACTTCACGATCAACTTCACGATCCAGGCGAGCTTTGTAGACCTTCTCGCTGCCTTTGTTAATTACGCTGGACTTGGACTCAAAGCTCACTATCGGTTCGTTGTCCTGAATATTAATGGATGCCTTGGATTTGGCCCCGCTGTGCGTCAGGCTCGCCAACCCTCGAATCACCTCTTTTAATTCCACCTGAAACGACTCGGTGCGCTCAGCTTTTATGTCGTCCACTACCTCGACCCGCAGATAGCAGGTGGTAATACCGGGCTCAAAGGTAACCACGCCACCTGCAGACTCAAACTGAAGGTAGCTCAAGGTTTCATTGAGGGACTGGCTATCCGACACATAGTCGTACAGCGGGCGGGCTTTGCTTCGGTTCTGATTGACTTGCGCTATTTGCGTTGCTGGGTTGGTGATATCAACAAAATCGGATTTCAGCTCATAGCGCACCTGGATGCGCTCGACGGATGGCTGGGCAAGACTGACCGCCATGATAACCGGATAGGTTTCATACACCTGACCATCAACCGTATAACTACCCTTTAGTTCACCAGAAGGTTTAACGCATTCGTTTGCCGGCTGCTCCGTGGTGCTTTGTGCAGTGTCGGAAGAAGTGGTCGACTCGGGCTTGCGGCCATTGGAATCCCCTTCAGTCACGGTCACATCCACCAGCGCCAGGGTGTTGTGCTTGACTTCTATTTCAAAGGTATTAGTTCCGGTACGCTTGCCGTCATTGACGGTAATGGCGACATTCTCGAATTTCCCTAGATCCAGATCTCCTCGACGCCCTCCCGTAATTCCAGGAACCCCCCTGCCAATGATACCGTGC
>JBFHRO010000127.1:0-9426 GCA_041591635.1 Oleiphilaceae bacterium
CGCGTGTCAATGAGATCGACAAGATTTGTTTTGCGTCTTTTATGCCAGAGCCGATGGGCGGGTTCGGCGCATTTCATGGGTCCGGGTTAGCAAAAATGCGGCTTGGCGCTACAGTTAAAGGAGTACGGGAGGCGGCCCCAGACTTTAAGAGGATTCATGGATACTTGTACGCAGATAACCCTGGCACAGCGCCTCGACATCGCCCAGGCCCGTGCCTTGCAGCAAGAACTGGTGCAGGCCTTTACCAGTGGCGCGCGGGTGGAGCTTGATGGCAGCGGCGTGATGCGTGCCGATACCGCCGGTCTGCAGCTCTTGCTGGTGTTCATGCACAGTATGGGTGTGGCCGGCAAGCCGGTAGTCTGGTTGTCGGCATCGGCAGCCTTGCAAGACGCCGCCTGCCTGGCAGGCATGGCCGATCAGCTGGGGTTGGGGGTGTTCGAAGGGAAGGGCAACGAAAACGGGAGTCAGCATGGCGACAATTCTTGCGGTGGATGATACGGCCTCCATGCGTCAAATGGTGGCCTATACGCTCAGGTCGGCAGGCCACGAAGTCATTGAGGCAGTGGATGGACAGGAGGCGCTCGACAAGGCTCGGGAAACGCCGGTGGATCTGGTGCTCAGTGATGTCAACATGCCGGTGATGGATGGCATTGCCCTGGTTCGGGCGCTGCGTGAGTTGGTACAGTACCGGTTTACCCCCATTCTGATGTTGACCACCGAATCAGACAGCGAAAAAAAGCAGGAGGGGCGGCAAGCCGGCGCCACGGGTTGGCTGGTCAAGCCATTTAATCCGGAACAGTTGCTGGCCATTATCAAAAAAGTCATAGATTGACGCATCGCCAGCGGTGGGTTTCGAGGTAATCAGGCTATGGCCATCGACTTGACGCAGTTTCACCCGGTCTTCTTCGAAGAAAGCCTCGAAGGTCTGGAGGCGATGGAGGCTGCGCTCCTGGCCCTTGATCCGGATGCGGTGGATCAGGCCACCATCAACGAACTCTTTCGCGCCGCCCATTCCATTAAAGGTGGCAGCGGCACCTTTGGTTTTGCCGCCGTTGCCGATTTTACCCACGGGGTGGAAACCCTGCTGGAGCAGGTTCGCAGTGGCAAGCGGCGCTTCAGTGTGGCGCTGGTCGAGGTCTTGTTGCAGGCAGTGGATTGCACACGCCAGATGATTCGGCAATTGCAGCGCAAAAACACCGCCCCCATTCCCGAGCTTGCGACTACCCGCCAGCGTCTGGATGCCCTGTTGGCGTCTGCCGATGTTGCCGTGGTAACGCCCGAGCCCGCCCCCGGCGAGCGCCAGCCGCCTTCTGTGACCCCTGCCGCGTGCGCTGGCTGGCAAATCGAATTCGTACCGGGGCCCACCATTCTGCGTACCGGCAACGACCCTTTGCGCCTGTTTCGCGAGCTTGCCACCCTGGGCGACCTGAAGGTCAAACTGAACCCGGTGGAGTTGCCGTCGATCAAAACCTTTGACCCGGAAAGCCTCTGTCTTGGCTGGACTCTCACGCTTGACAGTCCGTGCGATGCAGCACAAGTGGCCGAGGTGTTTGACTGGGTGGCCCAGGAGTCCCACCTGCGGATTACACCCCGCACGGCTTCCCCTGCGCAGAGCGCGACTGACTCAGACGCCACCCCCGACCTGGCCGCCGCTGCAGGCAAACCCGAGCAGACTGAGAAGCCCGAGAAAGCTGAGAAGGCTGAGAAGGCTGAGAAGGGAGAACCGGGCTCTATCCGGGTCGGCATACGCAAGGTCGACGATTTTGTCGATATGGTCGGAGAGCTGGCGATTACCCAGTCCATGCTTTGCGAACTGGGTAATGACTTTACCTTGGACAAGCTGCCCCGCTTGTTGCAGGGGCTGGAGTCTCTGGCGCAGAACACCCGCGAGCTACAGGCGGCCGCGCTCGCCATGCGCATGTTGCCTATGGGGTTTGTCTTCAACCGCTTTACCCGCCTGGTGCACGATCTGGGGCAGACAACCGGCAAAAAAGTCCGGCTGAATCTGCTGGGAGAAGGTACCGAGCTCGACAAGCTGGTGATGGAGAAAATCAATGATCCCCTGGGGCATCTGATTCGCAATGCCATTGATCACGGAATTGAACAACCGCAAGTGCGGCGCCAGGCCGGCAAACCGGAAACCGGCACCGTTACCCTCAATGCCTTTCACCAGGGTGGCAATATCATTATTCAGGTGCAGGATGATGGTGTCGGTCTGGATTGCGAAAAAATACGCACCAAGGCAATAGAACGCGGCTTGCTGGCGGCCAGCGACAGTCCGGGCCAGGGGCAGCTGATTGATCTGATCTTTCATCCGGGATTTTCCACCGCCGCCCAGGTGAGCGACATCTCCGGGCGTGGCGTGGGCATGGACGTGGTGCGGTGCAATATCCAGGCCCTCAATGGCTCGGTGGACGTAAGCTCGGTGGCGGGTCAGGGCGTCACCTTCAGCATTCGCCTGCCGCTGACACTGGCCATGCTCGAGGGGCAACTGGTTCGGCTTGGATCACAGGTTTTTGTGTTGCCGCTGATGTCGGTGGTTGAATCCTTGCGCGCAGTCAGCGGCCCATTGCGCCGGGTTGCCGGTGACTTCGATGTTGTCAGCATCGCTGGCGAATATGTGCCCGTTGTGCGCTTGTGCGAGCTCTTCCAGATTGCGCCCGATTCTCAGGGGGTGGTAGATACGGTGCTGGTGGTGGTCGAGGGCGACAATGTCAAAGCGGCCATTCTGGTCGATGATGTGCTGACACAACAGCCGGTGGTCATCAAAAGTCTGGAAGCCCATTATCGCAAGGTGGAAGGTATTGGTGGCGCCACCATTTTAGGCGATGGCAGCGTTGCGCTGATTCTTGATGTTGCCGGGCTGTTGCAGTTGGCCGGAATCCGGCGTGATCTCTTTTCCCGTATCAACGCCAACAAGGAGCACGCCGCCTGAACACTATGAACTCACGGATGCATAAATACCCACCGTCGATCCGCGACGAGGAGGTTATCGCCGGACCGCCAGTGAAGGAGGGACGATCCTGGCTGGGCTTTTTTCTGCAAGACCAGGAGTACGGGGTAGAGGTGGTTTGTGTGGAGGAAATACGTTGCTGGGAGCCGGCAACCCCCATACCTCGAACACCGGATTTTATTGCCGGAGTCATCAACCTCCGAGGCACCATTGTGCCACTGATCAACCTGCGTCGGCGCCTGGGGCTCCCGGGCATTGATCGTAAGCCGGAAACAGCCCTGGTTCTGGTGCGAACCGTCGCAGGGGATAGTCATAAAATTCAGGGGATTATTGTTGATAGCCTGTCAGAGGTCTATGAGCTGACGCCCGCCGAGATTCGACCGGTATCCGATACCACGCCGCCTGAAGCCTGCGGGTTTGTTGAAGGGTTCGTCAGCATCGGTGGTCGAAGTCTGATTCTGCTGGATGTAAACGCCATCCTGCGAGCGGATGAGCAATGCGACCTGTCAGTGCTACAGCGCGTGGTTACCGAATGAACACAGTTACCGAATGAAAACGTCGTCCTCGAATGCTGTTGCCAGCGTTTCACCCAGACACCGCGAGTTTGAGATGACGCCAGAGGATTTCCTGCGCGTCAGCCAATTGGCTCAGCACCTTACCGGTATTCAGTTTGGGCCCGGCAAGCGTGAGATGCTGTATGCGCGCCTGGCAAGAAGAATGCGGGCACTGCAAATAGAGAGTCTAAAAACCTATTGCGAGCTTGTGGAAACGCCGGACAGTGGCGAGTTCAGTCATTTCATCAATGCCATTACCACCAATCTGACGACCTTTTTTCGTGAGCCGGAGCACTTCGAGTTTTTGCGGCATACCGCCCTGGTGCAACGGCTGGCATGCAATGCCCAGAACCGGCGTTTGCGACTCTGGTCGGCCGGCTGTTCAACCGGCGAGGAGGCCTACAGTATGGCGATGGTGGTGAAAACCCTGGCAGCGCTGGAGACATGGGATTGCAGGATTCTGGCCACTGATCTGGACTCGGATGCCCTGAGCCTCGCCGAGCAGGGGGTTTACGACAGTGGCCGCCTCACCCCCGCCATGCAGGCCCTGGCGGCCCCCTGGATGCAGCGCCATCGTACCGGTGGCATGGTGCGGATAAAACCGGCACTGCGTCAGCTGATTGCCTTCAAACGTCTGAACCTGCTGGAAGATTGGCCAATGAAAGGCCCGTTTGACATAGTGTTCTGTCGCAACGTGGTGATTTACTTCAGTAAGGAAACCCAGCGCCAACTGTTTGAACGCATGGCGGATCTGATTGCGCAGGATGGCTATCTGTTCGTTGGCCGTTGCGAGTACCTGCTTCACGTTACCCGCAGGTTTCGGCTGGTGGGGCAGGCGATCTATCAAAAAATAACCTGAGGTTGGCATGCATGGCTGAGGATGCGTTTCATCGCTACTGGGACAGCCAGCGTGGAACCTGTGCGGTTAAGGTTTTGCCCGGGGGATTCTATGTCAGCACCGGGGATGAAATGATTGTCACCGTACTGGGGTCTTGCGTGGCGGCCTGTATTCGTGATCCCGCACGGGGAATTGGCGGCATGAACCATTTTATGTTACCGGTTCCGGCCGAGCCTTCGCTCTTTGATGCAAACAACCCGGTCTCACGCTCGGCCCGCTATGGCAGCTGGGCGATGGAATATCTGATCAATGAAATACTCAAGGCCGGCGGCAGCCGTCGCTCGCTGGAGGTCAAGGTGTTCGGCGGCGGCAAGCTGTTCTCGCTTCAAACCGATGTCGGGCAGCGTAATGTCGATTTCGTCCACCGGTACCTTGAGTGTGAAGCGCTGGCCATTGCGGCCGAAGATGTAGGCGGCAATTATGCGCGCAAGATTCTCTACTTCCCGGCTACCGGCGTGGTAAAAATGCGCAAGCTGGAAAGCGCGCACGATGCCACCCTGGCGCGTCGTGAACGCCGGTATCAGGATCGCCTTCTGGATCAATCACAAGATGGTTCGGTGGAACTGTTTGAATAAGCGGGGTCTGTGGCCGATGGCAAGCGCTGTCTGGGAGCGAGCATGAAGAAAATCAGCGTTCTGGTGGTCGATGATTCTCCTTCGATGCGCCGCTTACTCAGCGAAATCGTTAATGCAGCGGCCGACATGGAGGTGGTGGCTACGGCAGAAGACCCCTACGAGGCCAGGGCGAAAATCAAGCAATTCAACCCGGATGTGTTAACCCTGGACGTGGAAATGCCACGGATGGACGGTATTGCCTTTCTGGGAAACCTCATGCGCCTGCGACCCATGCCGGTGATCATGATCTCCCGTTTCACCGAGGAAGGAGCGCCGGTGACACTGGAAGCGCTGGAATTAGGTGCGGTCGATTTTCTGCCCAAACCGGAGGCAAACAGCACCAAGGCATTAGCCTGGTATGCCGCTATTCTGCGGGAAAAAATCCGTGCAGCGAGCACGGTTAACCTCGCGGCACTTGAGACGCCACCATCCGCGCCAGGTAAGCCGGCCGGTGCCCCGTGGGAGCGGGCTGAGTACGATGCCCGCAAGGTGATTGCCTTGGGTGCCTCGACCGGTGGCACCGAAGCGATTAAAACCGTACTGCTCGATATGCCGCCACAGTGCCCCCCCCTGATGATTGTCCAGCATATTCCCCCGGTGTTCAGTGCCAGCTATGCCCAGCGCATGGACCGGCTGTGTGCGATCCGGGTGTGTGAAGCGCAAAATGGCATGTTGCTCGAACCCGGCTGCGCCTATATTGCGCCGGGGAATCAGCATTTGACGCTGGAGGTGGTGGCCGCAGAGCGTCGGATTCGCCTGTGCCAAACAGCCCGGGTCAACCGCCATCGGCCTTCGGTCGATGTCTTGTTCCGCTCGGTGCTGGCGGCTGTGGGTACCGATGCGGTGGGTGCACTCCTGACGGGAATGGGGCGCGATGGCGCGCAAGGATTGCAGGAAATGCGCCAGGGCGGGTGTTACACCCTGGCGCAGGATCAGTTGACCAGTGTGGTGTGGGGAATGCCTGGGGCGGCGGTTGCGCTCGATGCCGTTAGCGAAGTCTGTCGTCTGGATATGATTGCGACCCGTTTGCTCAAACATTGCGCGCTAAGCCAGGCTGGCAAAACCTCAACTTTGTCTGAGGGTTAGATGTAACTGATTGTTTATTCGGAGGTTGCTCTTTTTTTGTTGATGTGGCTCGACATAAATCCCGGTTTTCCTAGCAGGTCCCGGATACTCTGCTACGCTATTGATAACGGCTTTTTCTTTAGGCGTTAGCCGCTGAATTTTTTGATAAATTTCGCAATGGCAAAGATTCTTGACTAGTATTTGCAAATGTCGGAAACGGCGTCAGCAGCGTCTGAACAAAGACAACAGGTGAGAACGGCGCAGAGGTGTTCTAGCCGGTTTTATTCCAGCAATTGAAAACCAGGCGTTATGGGTATGGTAACCATGAACGCAATTCCAGGGGGACATTTATGTCAGTTACCACAAGCAAGTCGGCAGATGGCAATGTCATCAATATTCGCATCCAGGGGCGTTTTGATTTCAGCTCGCATCAGGAGTTCCGGGATGCCTATGAAAACGCTGATGATAGTGTGAAAGAGTATCTGATCGACATGAGCGAAACTACCTATCTAGACAGTTCCGCACTGGGAATGCTGTTGCTGTTGAGGGATTTTGCCGGCGGTGATTCCGCCAAGGTGACGATCAGTAATTGCAATCATGATGTAAAGAAAATACTGACCATCTCCAATTTCGAACAGCTGTTCACCATAAAATAACGCTGCGTTATTTGACTGAACCTAGTGTCGCGGGCATATCTGTGTATGACCCGCGCTTCTTTTTTTCATGGTGCTCAAGAGGCTGTCATGTCCTGCGAATCCCTGCGAATTCTTATTGCCGACGACAACGATAGTGACCGGATGATCCTGCAAGCGATTGTGAAGCGCCAGGGGCATCAGGTGGTCGCTGCGCGCGATGGGGTCGAGGCGATAGAAAAGTTCAAGGAATGCACACCGCAGATAGTCCTCATGGATGCGCTGATGCCGCGCATGGACGGATTTGAGGCGGCAGAAGTCATCAAGAAGCTGGCCGGAGAGGAGCTGGTTCCCATCATCTTCCTCACCTCGCTCACGGATGCCGAATCATTGGCCCGCTGCGTGGATGCCGGGGGGGACGACTTTCTTTCCAAACCCTACAATCAAATCATTCTCCAGGCCAAGATCAGCGCCTTCAATCGCATGAGGATCATGCACAGCACACTGCAGGAACAACGCGACCAGATTGCCGAAAACAACGAGCATCTTCTGCAAGAGCAGCAGGTTGCCAAAACCGTGTTTGACAATGTGGCCCACATGGGGTGTCTGCACGCCCGCAATATCAAGCACCTGCTTTCACCCCTGTCGGTCTTTAACGGGGATGTGTTGCTCGCCTGCCAGAAACCGTCCGGTGGCATGCACGTGCTTCTGGGTGACTTTACCGGCCACGGGTTGCCTGCCGCCATCGGTGCCATGCCATTGGCAGAAATCTTTTACGGGATGACCAATAAAGGTTTCAACATGACCGATGTGCTGCGGGAGATTAACCAGAAACTCAAGAACATCCTGCCGGTGGGGTTCTTTTGTTGCTCCTGCATGATTGATCTGGACTTCGAAAATCAGGACATAGATATCTGGATTGGGGGCTTGCCCGATGCAATCCTGTATCGCACCAATGGTGATGTGGTCAAGATCAAGTCCAATCATTTGCCTCTGGGAGTGCTCTCGACCGAGCGCTTCAATGTCGACACCTACAAGTTCGAGATGAGGCCGGGTGATCGCTTTTATATGTGGTCAGACGGTATCATTGAATCGCGTAATGAAGCTGACGACATGTTTGGCGAGTCGCGCCTGCTGGAACTGTTTCAGCAGAACCAGTCGTCGGAGCAGCTCTTTGGCGAGATTCAGTCGGCCGTGCAGCAGTTCATCGGCGACAAGGAGCACGACGACGACTTGACCATGGTCGAGATTGCCATGATGCCCGAGCATGAATTGGGGCTGGAAGGCTCCAAGGTAGGCAAAAGCGCCCTGAAGGGGCCCACCAACTGGCATTTCACCTACGAAATGCGCAACGAGAGCCTGCGCGAGTTCAATGCGCTGCCCTTGCTGATGCATGTGATCATGGAAGTTCCCGGTTTGCGTTCCTTTAGCGGCCAGGTTTACACCATGCTGGCCGAGCTGATGTCGAACGCGCTGGAGCACGGGGTGCTGGGGCTGGATTCAAAAATGAAGCAAACGCCGGCCGGATTTGCGGCATACTACATGGCCCGCGCCGAAAAACTGAAAGAATTCAATGACGGCTGGATAAAAATCATGGTCGATCATCAGCCGCTCGAAAAAGGCGGTGTGCTGGCGGTGCGGGTTGAAGACAGCGGCGAAGGCTTTGATTACTCAGACTTTAATAACAGAAAACTGGTTCGAACGGGTTACAGCGGGCGGGGTATTCCTTTGATTGGCAGTCTGTGCAGGCGGCTTGAATACCTTGGAAAAGGCAATATTGTTGAAGTAGAGTTCGTCTGGCGACCCGAATAACGACCGTTCGACCTTTAAATGGATGACCCTAACGTGACACATATAGATTTAAACGCACTTGAAGAACTCAAGGATGTAATGGAAGACGAGTTCTCCATTTTGCTTGAGACCTACCTCAATGATTCGCTGGAGCGCATTGAGCAGCTCAAAAAGGCGCTGGCCGCGGCTGACTCCGATGCTTTTAGTCGCGCCGCCCACAGCTTCAAAGGCAGCAGCAACAATCTGGGCATTCAGCAATTGGCCCGCTATTGCCAGGATGCGGAATCCCAGAGCAAGGCGGGAGACCTCAGTCGCGGTCAGGAATTGCTCGATAAAATTGAAAATGAATTCGAAATCGTCAGTCAGTTGCTGCAAGAGCAGTTAGGCTTGCAGTGATCCTTCTTTGCCCTCGATGCGGGCATGGCAAGCTGTGTCCGCAGATGAAATAAATCTTCCGTTACCATTCCCTGTTCAGACGCTGGCCTGCTAATTGCGACTGGCCTGCTAATTGCAAAGGTTAGCTGACAACCGCTTAACCCCAGCATCTTTGCCGCTGCATTTTTCCACCCAGGTGGATTGCCAGCGGCCATGTGCTTACTCTGAACAGGTAGCTTATGAATCCTTTATCTCTGAATCCTGTTGCCCTGGCCTTGAATCCAGGCTCACCCCGTGTTCTGGATGAGCCGGACTTCAGAATGGCCAAAGCCCCCCCAAAACGCCAACTGGAGGCCAGTTCCGACCGTGCAGAACGTTTCGAGAGCATTATGAAGGCGCAGGCCGAAAAGGCTTCGGCCGCGAAGCGAAACGAGCGAAACGACCCGCCCAGGCCGACCGAAAAGCCCGCAAACAGCAGCGCCGAAAGCAAACCCGCTGCCAAAGGAGAAAGCCCGCGCCGCGAGTCGTCGCAGGTCGATAACCG
>JBFHRO010000128.1:0-9381 GCA_041591635.1 Oleiphilaceae bacterium
CGCTGTTAGCCATTGCGCCCTCCTATCCCCGTTTCCAGCTGTGATATTTCTCGAGCCATCTCATGGCCCACTGGGGCGCATGTGCACGTTTCCACTCCCCGGCCACGTAGCGGTTCGACTCGGCCAGCGTGGGATAGGTGTGAATGGTGCCCAGAATCTTGTTCAGGCCCAGCCCCTGCTTCATCGCCAGCACAAATTCCGCCAGCAGGTCACCGGCCTGAGCGCCGACAATGGTTACGCCAAGGATTTTGTCCTTGCCCGGCACCGTGAGTACTTTGACAAAGCCTTCGGCGCTGCCATCGGCGATTGCCCGGTCCAGATCATCAATGCCGTAGCGGGTAAGCTCGTAGGCAATGCCTTGAGCCTTGGCTTCTTGTTCATTGAGCCCGACACGGGCCACTTCAGGGTCAATAAAGGTGGCCCAGGGAATGACGGAGTAATCGGTTTTGAACTTTCGGAACTCGCCAAATAAAGCGTTGACCGAGGCGTACCATGCCTGGTGCGCCGCCGTATGGGTAAACTGGAACGGCCCGGCCACATCGCCTGCGGCAAATATATTGGGGTACAGGGTTTCGAGGTAATCATTGGTGATGACAGTGCGATCAGTGGCAATACCCAGTGCTTCGAGCCCGTAGTTCTGCAACCGCGCCACACGGCCAACGGCACAGATCACTACATCGTAGGCCAGCTCGAGTTCCTGCCCTGCATGACGGACCACCAGCAATCGCTCGGCACCGCGCTGCTCAAAACGCACCGCTTCGTGCGAGGTCAGTACCTGAACGCCGCTTTTCTCCAGAGCTTCCTGCGCAAATGCGCAGACCTCCGGATCTTCACGCATCATCAGGCGGGCATTGCGCTCCACCTGGATCACCTGCGCCCCAAGCCGGGCAAAACTCTGGGCCAGCTCACAGCCAATGGGCCCGCCGCCCAGAATCAGCATGCGCCGGGGAATCTCTTCATACTGGGCCAGCGCGTCCCACAAGGTATCGCTCGTAAGGTAGCCGCTGGTTTCGATCCCCGGAATCGGCGGGACAAAGGGCGCCGCCCCGGCGGCGATGATAATGGCGCGCGCCGTCAGGCGCTGGCTGGCGCCGTCAGCACCCTCGATTTCCACCGTCCAGGGGTCAACCAGGCGACCATAGCCTTGAATTACCTCGACGCCAAGGGAGGTGTAGCGCTCGACGCTGTCGTGCGGCTCTACCGCCGCAATCACCTGATGCACCCGTGCCATCACCCGCTTGAAGCTGAACACCGGGGCAGTGGCCTGCAAGCCATAGTGCTCGGCCTCGCGCATTTGCTGTGCAATCTTGGCGCTCTTGATCAGCGCCTTGCTGGGCACGCAACCGTAATTCAGGCAATCGCCCCCCATTTTGTGCGCTTCGATCAAGGTTACCTTTGCCTTCACCGCCGCGGCGATGTAGGAACTCACCAGGCCAGCCGCCCCCGCCCCAATCACAATGAGATTGCGATCAAAGCGTGCGGGCCGGCTCCACCTGGCGTACACCTTGCGTCGCTGCACCAGATCAATGATGCGTTTGGCAAGCAGCGGAAACACCCCCAGCAAAACAAAAGAAAGCACCAGCGCGGGCGAGAGGATGCCTTTCAGGCTTTCGAGCTGTGCCAGTTGGGTACCCGCATTCACGTAGACCAGGGTGCCGGCGAGCATGCCGACCTGGCTTACCCAGTAAAAGGTGACCGCACGAATCGGGGTTAGGCCCATCAAGAGGTTGATCAGAAAAAACGGAAACAGGGGCACAAGACGCAGCGTGAACAGGTAGAAGGCCCCTTCGCGCTCGATTCCCTGGTTAATGGCCTTGAGCCGATCGCCAAAGCGGGCTTGTACGCTGTCACGCAGCATGAAACGCGCCACCAGAAACGCCAGGGTGGCGCCAATGCTGGATGCAAAGGAGACAATCAAGGTACCCCACAGCAAGCCAAAAAACGCACCGGCCGCCAGCGTCATCACCGCCGCGCCGGGCAACGACAGAGCCGTGACCAGGATGTACACCAGCAGGAAGCCGCCGCCCAGCCACAGGGGATGCTGCTGGCGCCATGTCTCAATGTGGGCCTGGCTGGTCTTGATGCTTTCCAGTGTCAGCAGTCTGTCGCCATCGAAGGCAAAAAAGGCCAGTACTGCCAACAGAATCAGCACCAGTAACGAAAGTTTTTTCATGAATAATCCTTAAGTCTTACGAGCATGAGATCCGTTCAACCCAGGATCGTCAGGGCACGCCCTATGATCCTGATAACAACGAGCCAAACAGGTGTTTTAACCTTGGTCGGTGAAGCGGTGTAAATTCTTACATGTCTTTGGGTGAGATGAAGGCATAAATGTCGGCTGCTTTTGCCATGCCTACTTGAGATCATCCCCGGGTGTTTTTTCATTTTGGCCGCGGGCAAAGGCCTGCATGAGCCGATGCAGCTTGCGGGTATTCTTTTCGAAATTGGCGCAGCCCCTGCACATGAGCAAATGCAGCCGCAGTTGCAGCCGCTCGCCCAGGCTCAGACGACGCTCTTGCCCTTGCGACACCAGGCGAGTAATTTCATGACAGTTTTTCATGCGTGATACTCCTCCCGGGGCTGATTCGGCTGAAACCACTTCAGTTCCAGACACTTTTGCAAACGCAACCGCGACCGGTGCAGCAACACATGCAGATTCGACAGCGACAAACCCAGCTCGGTACAGATCTCGCCCGAATCCAGCCCCAGGTATTCCCGCATCATAAAGGCACGCGATTGATTTGGCGGCAAGTGGTTGAGGCACACTTCAAAGACTTGCCAGAACTGCTGCTGGCGCGCACTCTGCTCCGGATCACCCCAGTGCGAGGGGCGGTCATCCGGATTCCAGTGCCCCCGCGCATCGAACAGGCCATCAAGATCCTCCTCATCCTCATCGCTGCCCTGAAGGCTGCTGGCGGTAACCAGGCGTTGGCGCTTGCGCAAAATATCAGCAATCTTGTGGCGCAAGATGGCGAAAATCCAGGTTTTGAGGGCCGCTTTGCCTGCAAAGGCATGCGCATTCTTCATCGCCCCGATCATGGCCTCTTGCACCGCATCTTCAGCCAGGTGCGGATCATTGAGCTGGACACTGGCAAAGCGCAGCATATCGACACGAAAGGGCTCCAGTTCCAAAGACCAGCTAAAGGCGGCCACTGGTTCGTCTGCTGGGGGCAAGTCCTTGTGATCGATCATGGTGATCCTGTTCTCCATGGGTGACGTAAAACAGCGACTTTTGTCATTTTTTGAACCGACAGCTCCATTGTAGCCGCCAATACTCATCAGAAGCACGCAAAAGCAGGCTAACTTAACGAAACCAAAGGCAATAAACCCATAAACAGGAGGTTAATGCTTTTATTGACTAGAATGAACAGGAAAACGACCGTTTCTGTCTCACCCCAAGGCGTTGATCTTGAAGATGGTGCAGACCAGTGATGCCACCCGCTTCTGTTATGCCACCCACTTCTGGATGCTGTCTTAATGCATGGTTTATGTTTACGGGTGCTACCCATCACACTGATGATCCTTCTGCTTGGCATCAACGCCTCGGTTTTTGCGCAGGACGTCAAGGTGGGGCTTTATCAAAACCCGCCCAAGCTCTTTCTCGATGAACATAATCTGCCTCGCGGTATTTTGATCGATCTGCTCAACGAGGTCGCGGCACGCGAGCACTGGAGCCTTCTCTATGTGCCTTGCCACTGGCAGGAATGTCTCGACAAGCTGGCAGAGGGCAGCCTTGACCTCCTGCCCGATGTCGCCTACACCCAGGCCCGCGATAAAACCTTGGATTTCAACCAGGTACCGGCACTTTACAGCTGGTCGCTGGTGTATGCCCGCCCCGGCACGGCGATCTCACTAATAACCGATTTGCATGACAAACGCATTGCGGTGCTGCGGGGCAGCGTTCAGGCCGAAACCTTCCGCCGCCTGCAGGACAGCTTTGGGTTTCAGTCACAGCTGGTCGAATTGGAGTCGCTCGATGCAGTGTTTGAGGCCGTTGCTAATGAAGAAGCCGATGGCGGTATCGGCAACAACTACTTTGGCCAATACAACGCACAGCGCTACCAATTGATCGAAACGCCGGTGGTGTTTGGCTCCATCCAGCTCTTTTATGCCAGCGCCCAAGGGCAACACAACGAGCTCCTGAAGGCGATCGACAAGTATCTGGCCGTCTGGCACCGGGACTCGGACTCACCCTATGCCCTCATTCTGGACAAATGGCAGACTCGCACAGAGCTCAACGCACTCACACCATTGATCTGGAAAGCCTTGGCAGCGCTGCTGGCGTTACTGGTTTTTAGCATCGCTATGGTATTGCTGTTGCGCTGGCGCGTTTCTGTCCGCACCCGGGAATTGTCCTCCTCCCTGGCAGCGCTGAGAGCAACCGAAACGCAGTTTCGGGCGCTGTTCGAGCAGGCTAACGATGCTATTTTTATCCTTGATGCCCTGGTAGTAATAGATTGCAACCGGCGTGCCGAGGCGATGTATCAAAAATCCCGGGCCGAGCTTATTGGATCATCCCCCCTTTTGGGTGAGTCACCGGAAAACTCCGGCGGGCTGCGCCCCCACCCCTTTCTCGAAGAGCAGGTTGAGCGTGCACTGCGGGGCGTGGCGGTGAACTTCCAGTGGCGCAGCCGGATCGGCGAACAAAACACACTGGATCTGGATTTTTCGCTCAGCCGGGTAGCGCTTGCCGAACACACCTATGTGCAAGCCATTGTGCGCGATATCACCGATGTCAAAGCCTATCAGCGGCAACTTGAGCACATCGCCCACTATGATCCCCTCACGGGGCTACCTAACCGGTTGCTGCGCACTGATCGACTCAATCAGGCTATCTCCCGCTGCCACCGTCTTCAGCAGCACGTTGCCGTCGCATTTCTGGATCTGGATGGTTTTAAAGCAATCAACGATCACCACGGCCATGACGTTGGCGATGCCCTGTTGGTGCAACTTGCGAAACGGTTACAAAGCGCGCTGCGCGAAGGCGATACTCTGGCACGGGTTGGAGGCGATGAGTTCGTCGCGCTGATCGTTGACCTGCCACAGCCGCGGGATTGCTTGCCTGTTATTGAGCGCTTACTCGAAACGGCACAGAAGCCCACTCACGTAGCTGAGCAAAAGAGTCCCCATAAGCTTGAGGCCAACGAATCAGATATTCACCTGCAACTTTCGGTCAGCATTGGCGTAGCCTTTTATCCGGAAGACGGCAATGAACCCGATACCTTGATTCGCCGTGCCGATCAGGCTATGTACCAAGCCAAGCAGGCCGGGCGCAATCGCTATGTGTTTTTTGACACGGCACAAGATGCGCGGATTCAGGCGCATCACCATCAGCTGGCGCGACTGGCAACGGCGCTGGCCAACGAGGAGTTCGTGCTCTTCTATCAACCCAAAGTCAACATGGCTCAAAAAACGGTTATTGGTGCCGAGGCACTTATTCGCTGGCAGCACCCGGATAAAGGCCTGTTACCGCCGGCCGCCTTTCTTCCGGCACTGGAGAATCAGGCACTGAGTCTGGAGATTGGCAACTGGGTGATAAAAACCGCGCTGCGGCAAATGCATGCCTGGCAAACACAAGGGTTAAATCTTGCGCTGAGCATCAATATCGGCGCCGACCAGCTACAGTCACAGGGCTTTGCTGCCCATTTGGCTGATCTGCTGGCACTGTTTCCTCAGGTGGCGCCAGCATGGCTGGAGCTTGAAATGCTGGAAACCAGTGCTGTAAGCGATATGAGCCTGGTCAGCAAGGTAATGCATACGTGCCACCAGCTTGGTATACGTTTCGCACTGGATGACTTCGGTACCGGTTATTCCTCCCTGTCTTATCTGCGCCGCTTACCCGTGCATACCCTGAAGATTGATCAGAGCTTTGTGCGCGACATGCTGGATGACCCGGCCGACCTGGCCATTGTCAAAGACATCGTTGGGCTGGCGCGGGCCTTTGGCCGCGAAGTTATCGCTGAAGGGGTTGAAACCCGGGCCCATGGCGAGCAACTGCTTGCCCTGGGGTGCGAACTGGCCCAAGGCTATGGCATTGCCCGCCCCATGCCGGCGCACCAGATTCCCGCCTGGGTGGCACGCTGGAATGATCAGCCTTTCTGGGAAGCCTGAAACGGGCTCAGGGCTGCGCCTTGAGTGATTCCAGCAAGGCTTTCGCTTCCTGATACTGGGCAAATACCTTGCCCTTGGCAACGGCGGCGGTCAGTTCTGTCACGGCTTCTTCCTTTCGACCCAGCTTCCACAGGCTGTAGCCGAGATGGTAGCGGGTTTCGGCACTGGCCGAATTCATCGCAAAGGCATCACGCAAATAGGGCAAGGCGTCGGCCGGCTTGCCCTGCTGCACCAGAATCCAGCCCAAGGTATCCAGCAGCGCGGGGGAGCGACGATTGATCGCCATGCCGGCCTGTGCAGTCTCCAACCCTTTGGACAAATCGGTGCGGGCATAAATATTCGCGAGGTTATTGTAGATCTCGACATCACGACCAAAGGCCTCGGTTTTCAACAGTTGCTCGTACCACTGGCGCGCCCTGTCCCACTGCCCCTGGTTGAGATAACTGTCAGCCAGCAAGCGCATCACCCAGTCAGGCTGTCCTCCCCCTTTGACCAGTTTTTCAGCCAGCCGGGTAAAATCCTCGGCGCCCTCGCCGCCCTGGGTCGCCTGATAAAGATTAACCAGTGCCAGATGGGCCCCGGGATCCAGTGCCAGTGCCTGGGCATAACGCCGGCGTGCCTGCGCTGCATCGCCGCTGGCCGATGCCAGATCCCCCGCGAGTACGTGGCCATCGGCCGAATGCCCAAAACGGCTTTCGACCAATGCCAGCTGCTGCGCGGCAACATCCTTGTTGCCGTTGATAAAGTTCAGCCTTGCAAGGTCAAGCCGCATAGAGGCGTTTTTAGCGGCCATTTCAATGGCTTTGTTGAGGGATTTTTCTGCCCCGGCCAGATCGCGTGCCGCCACCTGCAGCCGTGCCAGTTGTTGCAGCTGGGCGGCATCGTCATACCAAAGCCCGAACAACACGTTCAACGGCTGCTGCGCTTCTTGATACTGCTCCATCCGGATCAGCACCGAGGCGTGCTGCATCAGGTACTGCGGGTTAACCCGATCAAGGACGAGCAACTCCTTGATCACTCCAAGGGCCTGGGGCCAGTTTTCCTGTTGTTGCAATATGGCCGCCTTCAGCTCGCGCACTTCACGGTTTTGCAAATCATACACCAGCACTTTGTTCAGCCAGTCGATGGCCTCTTCGTATGCCTCCCGTTCGCGTGCCTGGCGCGCCAGCAACAGCAGACTCGGCGTATGCTCAGGTTGATCGGCCAAAATCGCCTTCAGCTTCACGACCGAGGCATCCGCCTTCCCCAGTGCCTTAAGCACGATCGCCAGATTGAACCGGGCTGGCAGATTTTTCGGTTGACTCTCCAGCACCTGCTCCAGCACCGCCAGCGCTTCGGGAAGCCTGTGGTGCAGAATGTGAACCGCCGCCACAAAATTCAGTATGTCCGGATGTCGCGACTCCCGTGCCAGCAAAGCCTCTGCGGTTTTTTGTGCAGCCTCTGGCTGCTTGAGCAATAGCTCCAGCTCCCCCCGCAGCAAGAAATAGCGATACGGCGCCTCAGAGCCCAGTTGCAGATGGTTCAGCAAGTCAAGGGCGTCCTCCGGTCGCTGTCGGGCCTTGAGAATCTGTGCCTCCAGCAGCACCAGATAAGGATGGTCAGCAAAGCCGGCTTTCATCTGCCGTAGCCGTTGCTCAGCATTAAACAGTTTGCCGCGATCGAGATACAGGTGCAGCAATTGTGCCGACAAGCCAAAGTCGCGCGTCAGTGCCTCCTCATTGCGCTCAAGCAATTCGACAGCGGCCAGCGCCTGACCCGTTCGCAAATAGATATCGAGCAGCATTCGCATGGCGCCCACATCGCCTGGTTGCTTGGCCAGATAGGCCACCAGGCGCGTACGGGCTTTTTCAAGATGCCCCTGCAGGTAATCCGAAGCACCCTGCACAAACAATAGATAGTGGGCATTTTCCAGCGTGCGGCTGTCGATCACCGAGAGCTTGCTGCTTAAATCGGCGAGAGAATCTTTGGCAAGGTCCAGTTGATTCTCGGTCGACAGCAGCCAGGCACTAATAAGAATGGCGGTGGGGTCATCGGATTCATGCTGCTGAATCAGTGCCAGGTAGCGGCGCGCATCGTCAATGCGCTGCTGCTGCAGGTTTACCAGCACCAATTGCCGCAACACCTTGGGGTCTTTGCCATCGATCGCAAAGGCCCTTTCGAAATGCTCGCGGGCTAAACTCAGGTCGCCTTTGGCCAGCGCCAGTTCCCCCTTGAGCGTCCAGGTTTTTTCGTTTTCCGGCTCAATCAGCAGCGATGCCTCCGTCAGTTCGGCGGCCTTGTCAAGATTCCCCAAGTTAAGGTACAGCGTTGCCAGAGTATTGAGTGCGCGCACATCTTCAGGAAACATCGCCCGGGCTTTTTCGAACTCCGCCTGCGCACGCGAGGTATTTCGCTCGATAATGAATGCCTGGCCTTTAAGCAGCGCCCAATCAAAGCGACTCTGGGCGGTGAACTCCGAATAGCGCTTTTCGAGTGCGATCAGCTCATCGACCTTTTTTTGCATGATCAGCGCATTACCCAACAAGGGCAGCACCAGATTGATGTCGGCACCCAGGGTCAAGGCCTCATTCAGGGTGTCGGTCACCGCCGCCAGGTTACCGGCATCAAAGTAGACGCTTGCCAGCAAGAGCTTGGAAGGCAAATGCCGCGGGTTTTCCTGCAACGCGTTCTTGAGGTGGACAAAGGCATCATTGGGCTGGCCGGTATTAAAGGCCTTCAGCGCCGCCTCATAGTGGGAAGTGACGTCCTGAGAAGCGACATCCTGAGCGGCAGTCTGACTTTGCGCATGACCGGGAAGCGAAACCCCCAAAGTGGCAGCAAGCAGAAGTGCAACCGCCGATGATTTAATCATTACCATGAAACACAACAACCCGCACTGAAAACATCAAAAGTCTGGCATAACAGCAGCCAAACAAAAAAGGCGAAAGATCTCTTTCGCCTTGTTAGTTTAGCCACTGACATCGAAATCACCCGTTGGGATCAACCCAGGGCGAAGCACTTCTTCCTGATCAGGCCACCAGGCGCTTTCTGCGTGTACCAACCAGTGCCATCAGGCCAGCGGCCAGAACGGCCAGCGTGCCAGGAACCGGCACTGTGGAATGGGGAGTGGAGGTTTTGAAGGCGGCGAGTTTGAAGCCATCGTCTCCTGCGGTCAAGCCGGCGCCTGTGCCAAACAGCGAGTTGTAGGCACCAATCAGCCAGTGTTTTGACGTGACACTGGAACTGACCGCACGGTAAGAGTACTCATTGACATCGGCAAAGTTCCCCTGC
>JBFHRO010000129.1:0-9365 GCA_041591635.1 Oleiphilaceae bacterium
ACTTTCAGGCAGGGCGTGCGGTTAGCCGCCGTTACCGCAACCGGCGTATTGGGGAATTCCTGAAAGAGCTGGACCTGACAGAAGGCCGCTCCACCGGCATCCCCAAGATCCTCAAGGTAATGGCCGCCAATGGCTCACCCGCACCGCTGTTCGAGACCGATGACGACCGGCTGTCCTTCGTGATTCGCTTGCCTGCGCATCCAGCGACCGCTGCTGAGAATGCGCTGACCACGCAAGTCACCACGCAAGTCACCACGCAAGTCACCACGCAAGTCGGGATGCTCTTGTCGCAGCTTTCAGGTGAAATGACTCGGCAAGAGATACAGGATGCCTTAGCGCTGAACAACCGGGAGCATTTCCGCAAAACCTATCTCGTGCCTGCGCTAGAACAAGGAGTTATCGAAATGACCCTGCCAGACAAGCCCAACAGCCGCAGTCAACGCTACCGCCTAACCGAGACAGGGCAGCATTGGCTGGAGCAGCAGAAGAGCCAGACATAGCGCTGCATTACGCCCCCCCGCAGCACTCCGCACCGGCCTGCACCACCCTCGAAAGCCGGTTTTTGACTAAGACCCTTCCGGAAGATGCCGCACTGGCCGCGCTGCGCGACGACTTCCAGCGCATGATCGGTGCCGGCATGTTCATCGGCGAGTCACTTGGCCGCAGGATGTACCGCGTCCTGAAGCCGACAGGGAAACTCTCAACAGCCGCCGGATCAGCTTGGCCTCGCGCTCGTTGGGCACCAGTCGGCGGTTCTCGACGTCGTAACCCAGCGGCGGCACGCCACCCATCCACATACCCTTGCTACACACCAACAACCCGCAATGCAAATCCATTTGCATTTTGCAAATCGCTTACCCAGCGTTAAGCCAGTTTATTTTTCGCTTTAAAATCATACTGTTAAATAACACACACTACCCCCCATAGCTGGCACGCATCTTGAAACAGTAGAGAAAACACCCGTTCACCCTGAAAAGAGGTACGCCCCATGACACTCACCATGAAAAAGTACAAATCCGTCATTCTCGTTGATCTTCCTGCCAGCATCACCCTGGCCAATGCCGATGACGTGCAGGAGGCGCTGCACAAGATAGTGGCGCACGGCTATTCGCGCCTGTTGCTGAATATGGCAGGCGTGGAGTTCATGGATTCCAGCGGTCTGTCGGTGCTGGTCTCCCTCTACAAGCGGTTGCGGACCCAGGGCAAGGTCGCCTTGCTGTCACCCTCGGTTAACGTGCGCGCCTTGCTGGAGCTCACCCGCCTGAACGAAATTCTGGATATGTACGAAGACATGCGCAACGCGCTGTCTGATCTGCAAACTGCTGCATGAGGCCCGCCATGAATCACGCCTGTAAAGTGCTCGCCGCAACCCTGGCCATCAGCCTGTTGCAGGGCTGCGCTTCGCCACGGGTGGCGGCGCCGAATACCAGTGAAACCCCCTACCCGGCCCACTGGCTGGGGATGACCGCCCAGCAGGCCCCTGCACGCTGGGAACATGTGGCACCCCATCAGGCCTATCTGCCCGATCTGGCGGGCAAATCCGCGGCGTTAGGGGGCCACCCCAGCGCCTTTGTGCATCCGGGGCAGACACAGGAAGCCGGGCTCTCTCCGGGCGATCGGGTGCGGGTATGGTTTCCTGGCAGCCAGTGGAAAAACGGTTTTTTTGATGACAAGGACGATACCTTCAGCGGCGTCTATGAAGTCGGCATGAACGGTCATCTCAAGCTTCCTTACCTGAATTCCCTGTCGGTGTTTGGCCTGAAGGCACACGAACTTGAAGCCCTGATCCGGGCGAATCTGGAGCATCAGGGGTTCTTCCGCCAGGGCATGGCGCAGGTGAGCGTCACCGTTCAGGAATGGGCGCCGGTTACCGTCTTTGTTAACGGTGCCGTGTTCAACGACGGCCAGGTAACCATTCACACCCGTCAGCGGGAGTTACCGAGCGAGCAGTTCAACACCCAGGGAGAAACCCTGGCTCTGGATCGCAAGCTCTCGGCCGCTCTGCGGGCCGCCGGAGGGGTTCGCCCCGACGCGGATATCAGCCGGATTGAAGTCATTCGCCCCGGCGGCACCCTGACGCTCGACCTGCGAGGTTTGACCCTTGGCTTTCCGGCCGAGGACCTGACCCTGATGCATGGCGATTTCATCCGCGTGCCCAGCCTGGGGGTTCCCCAGGAAGCCCTGATTGCCCCCTCGCCCATTACGCCGCCGGGGTTGCGGGTATTTATCTCCAACCTCACCACGCCGGCCTCGGATAACGCGAGCTCGGCCATCAGCCCCCATTCCACCAGCCTGCCTTACGGGTCGCGATTGCACACGGCGGTGGTTTCGGGCAACTGCGCCGGCGGTACCGCAGCCACCAACAGTGCCCGCAAGGTGGTGCTGATTACCCGTGATCCGGTACGCCAGCAACCGGTGACCATCGAACGTGACATCGAAGCGGTGATGCGTGAAGCCTACAACCCGGGCATCAACCCGTATTTGATGCCCGAAGACAGCCTGGTGTGCTACGACTCCGAGATCACCAACCTGCGGGACATTGCCCGCACCATTGGTGACCTTTTGATTCCGTTTCCCCTGTTTCGCTAATCCCTGTAGTGCGGTAATGACGATGAGCCATGAGCCAGTAAACCCGCCAGCCAAAAGCCTGATCTATCGGGCCCTGGTTGATGGCAGCCGACTGAACCCCAGAGACCGCCGCACCCTGTATCTGGCGCTGGGTATCAGCTTGAGCCTGATTATCTGGATCAGCATCGGCCTGTTTGTGAGCTTGCAGAAAACCCGTTATGTGAGTGAATGGACGCTCATTCTGCCCGGCGTCGGCAAGGGGCACTCCGTCAGCCTGGACAGCATAGGGCAAGCTTCGGCAACGGCCACCTCGCCTTTTGGCAGCTCGGCGCTGGACCCCAAAGTCAATTACAAACATCTGGCTCTAAGCCAGCCAGTGCTTGAGCGGGCGGCAAAGAGCCTTGATCTGTCGGTCAGGGACTTTGGCAAACCCCGCATCAAGCTGATCGACCAGACCTCGCTGATCGAGCTTGAGCTGAAAGGAAGCACGGCGCAGGAGGCACAGACCAAATCCTGGGCCCTTTACCACAGCCTGCAAACCCAACTGGAGCTGCTGCGCGACCGGGAGTCGGAATCCATTGTGCAGTCGAGCCTCAAGGCGCTGGATGAATTCAGCGACAAACTCGAATTGAGCCAAAAGAACAAACTGCAATTTCAGGTTAATGCCGGGGTACTGTCACTGGAGCATTTCAGTCTGCTGGTGCAACAACTCGAAGAAAAACGCAACCACCACGAGACCCTGCAGGCACGCTTGAAATTCGTCAGCCGGCGGGTCGAATCCCTGCTCAAAAGTGCAGGTCTGCAGGAGCAGGATCTGAAGAAAGCCCTCCTGCTGCGCAATGATCCGGTGTTTCAGGAACAACTGCACCGGCACGCCGACATTCATACCCAGATGTCCTCACTCAAAGGCGTATGGGGGCCGCATCACCCCCAGTACAAACATCTGCTGGCAGCCCACGAAACGGTAAACCACAAGCTGACCTCACGCGGCCATCGCCTGCTGCACGATGCCACGGCAAATACGGCGCAACTCATCGAATGGGGCGGTAACCGGCTGCAAGGCCCGGTACTGGGTGACCTGGTGAGCCTGGTATCGGAGCAGGCGGGCCTGCACGAACAGATTCATGTTGTTGGCCAGGCCATTTTGCAACTGAAACAACGTATTGACGATAACGCCGAGGATGCCATTCATCTTGACGATCTGGCGCGCAAACAACAGGTGGCCACTGCCGTGTTTACCACGGCACTGGCCAAGCAGGACATGGGCAAAAGCGACCGATTCGCGTCTTACCCGCTGGTACAGCTGCTGTCCGAGCCTTCATTGCCCGAAACCCCCGACAACCTCAAACGGCTGCACGCCTTCGGCGGTGCCCTGGTGAGTAATCTCGCCCTGTTCATAGGAATGCTGTGTTTATGGTTACGCAAACCCTTACTCCAGAAAGCCCTGAAGAACGCCTGATCTGGTGGGCCATTACCGCCATCTATCCGCTCTATTTCGCGGGGGCGCTGTACATTGTCGGCCCGGTGGTGGGCTGGGTACTCTTGTTCATGGTGCTGGCCCGAAAGGCCCGGCAATGGCAGGGCCTGCAACCCCGCACACGCATTCCCTGGGCGATCCGGCTGTGGATACTGGGCATGCTGGTGATGTTGCTGAGTCTGGTGATGGGCCACCTCGACTACCGCCTGGGCAGTGCACAGCTCATCAAATCCAGTATCGGCTGGGCCAAGGGCTGGGCCTTGCTGGCAATTTTTCCGCTGGCCGGCACACTGCGCATTCGCCCGGCACTGCTGTATCGTGCCTGCATGGTCGTGTGCCGCCATACCCTCTGGATGGCGCCGCTGTTTATGGCGGCCTGGCTGCTGCGCCTGCCGGAAACGCCCTATGTATCACCGCTGAAAATAGTTGGCGGGCCCGGGCCTGAGTTTTTCGCCCTGTCGCTGTACGAAATTGACCCGCAAAGCGGGATGCCCCGCTGGCGGCTGTTCACCCCCTGGGCACCGGCCCTTGGGTTTATGGCCACGATCTTTTTCGTGTTTGCCCTGGCCGAAAAGGAAAGTTACTGGCGCCGGATCGGGATAGCGGCGAGCATCCTGATGGTTTTGATGTCGCAATCACGCCTGGGGGCTGTCAGCCTGCTGGCGGTAGCGGGCGCCTGGTTACTGATCAGCCGCTTCAGCGTGCCCCTGTGTGCCTTCTTCGTTGCCCTGGGTGCCTACCTGTTTGCCTTTATCGGCCCGGTGCTGGTCGATGGCGTGATGCAGTTTACCGCTGCCCTCAAGGCCGCCCGGGCCGACTCTACCCGGGTGCGCGAAACCCTGGCCCGCATCGCTCTCGAACGCTGGCAGAATGAAGCTCCCCTGTGGGGGCATGCCACCGTGGAGCGCGGCCCGCATCTGGTCGAGTACATGCCCATTGGCAGCCACCATACCTGGTATGGCCTGCTGTTCGTCAAAGGTGCGGTAGGCGCGGTCGCGCTGGCACTGCCCATGGTCTTCTCGGCGCTGGTGCTCCTGTCGCACTTGCGTCCAACGGGGGCATCCCGCCCGGCCCTTTGCTGCCTGGGTCTGCTCGCGCTTTATACCCTGGGAGAAAACCTGGAAATTCTCGCCTACCTCATTTGGCCCGCCCTGCTGTGTCTGGGCATGGCCCACAACGAATCCTGTTCTGGCGAGATTATTGCAACACCCGCTTTAACCACTGTCACCAAGGGAGACGCTTCGCATGTATAAACCCGCCTTTGCCACCCCCACGGCCCTGTCACCAGATCCAGGGCAACCCGGTGCACCCAGGGTGCTGCTGGTCATTGCCCGGTACTGGCCGGCCATTGGTGGCGCTGAACTGCACTCCCGGGAAATGGCGCAACATCTGCAGCACTCGGGCACGCCAACCGCTGTGTTCTGCCATTTAAGCAACCAGAACGGCCACAACGAAGCCGCGATTCTGCAGGCACCCGCCCGGCAGCTTTATGACGGCGATGTTGAAGTCATACAAAGGCCCTACCAGGGCCCGCTCAAACCCCTGCTGGCGCCGCTGGCGCAAGGCTATCCGCACTGGCGCGCCGTCAGGCCACTGTATAACCAGATCATTCGGCGCTTCTCGGCGCAGGCCATTACCCGGGCGGCCCGCAACGCCGATGTCGTTCACAATGTCTACAGCGGCATGACCATGGTTTCAGAAGCCGCCTGCGAGGCCGCCCAACGGCTGCAGATCCCCTTTGTGTTCACCCCGCTGGCGCGCACCTGTGACGGCCCCAAAAGTGCCTGGGCGACGCCACGCCTGAAGCGCCTTTATGCCCGGGCCGATGCCATCATTGCCCTGACCGGGCACGAGAAAGCCTGGCTGGTCGGGCTGGGGGTCGCGGCCGACAAGATTCATGTCTGCCCCATGGGCCCCTTGATGGCCTCTGGTAACGGAAAGAGCGACTTTCGCCAGCGCTACGCCCTGGGCGCGCATCCTGTTGTGCTGTTTCTGGGGCGTCACGATGAAAACAAGGGGTATCACCTTTTGCTCCAGGCAACGCAGCAAGTATGGCGCCAGCGGCCCGATACCCGCTTTGTCTTTTTTGGCCCCCAGACCCCGGACTCCCAGGCCCGTTTTGCGCCAGCGGCCGATTCCCGCATTCAGGTCATAGAGTCGCCCTGCCAGCAACTCAAGCGCAGTGCCATTGAGGCCTGTGACCTTTTGTGTGTGCCCTCCCGCGCCGAAAGCCTGGGGGTGGTGTATCTCGAGGCCTGGCAAGCCGGAAAGCCGGTAATCGGCGGCGACATCGCGGTACTGCGAAGCGTCATCGAACACAACCAGGACGGCTTGCTGTGTCCGCCCGAGGCCCGCCAGATCGCCGGCAACATTGACCGCCTGCTGGCTGACCCGGGACTGCGACAACGCCTGGGTATGGCGGGCAAGCGCAAGGTAGAACAGCAGTACGCCTGGCCCGTCATTGCCAAAACACTTAACGCGGTCTACCGCAACCTTGCCTCCAATGGGCGGGAAGGCGCCACCGCACCACTGACTGAGGTAAGTTTCCCATGAAAGTGTCCGTCGTCATGCCCGTGTATAACGTGGAAAAATTTGTCGCCCAGGCGATCCGCTCTGTGCTGGCGCAAAGTCATCAGGATTTCGAGCTGATCATTGTGGATGACTGCTCTCCCGATGGCAGCATGGATATCTGTCGTCGCTTCCTGGATCCGCGCATTCGCCTGCTTTCCCACCGCCGCAACCGGGGGCTTGCCGGGGCGCGTAATACCGGCGTGCGCCATGCGCGCGGTGACCTGGTGGCATTTCTCGATTCCGACGACCTTTGGCATCCCGACAAGTTGCGCCAGCATGTCGATCACCTGCGAGACAACCCCCAGGTCGGACTCTCGTTCAGCCGGTCTGAATTCATTAATGAAGCCGGTGTCAGCCTGGGCTGCTATCAAATGCCCAGGCTCAAGGACATCAGCCCGGCCTGCCTGTTGGCCCGCAATCCCGTCGGCAACGGTTCGGCACCCGTGCTGCGGCGTGAAGTGCTTGATGCCATTGCTTTTGCCGCCGATTTCGAAGGTGAGCCGGAAATCCGTTATTTCGATAGCTCACTGCGCCAGTCAGAAGATATCGAGTGCTGGCTGAGAATCGCGCTCACCACACAGTGGCAGATCGAAGGCATTCCGGCGCCACTGACCTGCTACCGGCTCAACAGTGGCGGGCTGTCGGCCAGTATTTTCAAGCAGTTGCAGTCGTGGGAACGAATGCTGGAAAACACCCGCCGGTACGCTCCCGGGTTCATTGCCGCTCACGCCAGGCTTGCCAGAGCCTACCAGTTGCGCTACCTGGCCCGACAAGCGATCCGGCTGCACGATGGCGTCACCGCGATCCGGCTCAGTCGCGCCGCATTGGCCTGTGACTGGCGCATTATGCAACATGAACCGGTTCGCTCGCTGCTGACACTCCTGGCCTCGGCGCTATTGCGTCTTTCGCCGCACCTTTATCAACGCATTGAACACAAGGCGACCGGTTGCATTGGTCGCTTGCAAAAGCGGCGTATTACCGCCGATCAGGCCACTGCCTGAAATCGTCCATGCCATTGCAGTCAAGATCACACCAATCTGCATTGCAAATTGCAAAGCAGATTGGGTGTAGCGCAAAACGCGGCGACTCCCCGGTCGAAAAGGCTTCAAAAACCCTTCAAGAATCGCACACAACACAGATAACCATCTGTTTTTAATCACCTTATTATTAACACTCACAAACTGGCACGCTATTTGTTTATAACCCTGTATCACACCACGAATTCACTGTTACGCAGGAACCCGCTTATGAAAACCGCTATCTCTGGCCATAACACTGCCCTCCTGCCCTCGTTGCCCGTGCCAGCCACGCCCTCCCATACCAGCGAGCTGCTGGGCGTGCGATTTGCCAACATTGGCTTGAATGAAGCCCTGGCAGTCATCGGCGAGCAGGTCAGCGTACCGGCATCGAAATCGCTGTTTTTCGTCAATACCCACTGCCTGAATCTGGCCTTCGATGATGCCCGCTATCGCAATGCGCTGCGCCACGCTGCCCTGGTGCTACCCGATGGCAGCGGCGTCAAACTGGGGTGTCAGCTCAATGCAGACCCCTTGCAGGAGAACCTCAACGGTACCGATCTGTTTCCTCATTTGTGCCAGCAGTTCGCCGCCACCGGAAAATCGGTCTATTTTCTCGGAGGCCGCCAAGGTGTGGCCGCCCGAGTGGCGCAGTGGGCGCAAACCCGGTACCCGGGGCTGTCGGTCGCAGGCTGCCATCACGGCTATTTCACGGCCGACGAAGAATCCCGGGTGATCGCAGACATCCGGGCCAGCGGGGCTGATGTGCTTTTTGTCGCCATGGGAGTTCCCCGACAGGAACTGTGGCTGAGCGCCAACCAGCACCGGCTTGGCACACGCCTGAATCTGGCCGTGGGAGGCTTGTTTGATTTTTATTCGGGCGCGATTCCCCGCGCCCCCTTGTGGCTGCGTCGGCTCGGCATGGAGTGGATGGCCCGCCTGTATCACGAGCCATCACGTATGTGGCAGCGCTACCTCGTTGGCAATCCGCTGTATCTGTTTCGCCTGCTGCGCGAGAAAAACCAGCGCCAGGGCCGAAGCCGCCCCCCCGCACGCCGGTTTGCCCGCACCCATCTCTGGCATGCCCGGCTCAAGGCCGCGGCCACGCGCCTGGCCTACCGTTTCTCCCTTTGGTCGCAGGCCAGAAGCAAGCGCCTGACCGACATACTGCTGTCGCTCTACGGGCTGCTGATGCTGACGCCGGTTTTTCTGCTGGTCGCGCTGGCCATCAAGCTCGACTCCAAAGGCCCGGTATTTTATACCCAGCAACGTGCCGGCCTGCGTGCACGCCCTTTCAAAATGTGGAAGTTCCGTTCCATGCATGTGGATGCTGACGCCAGACGCAAGGCACTCGAAGCCCTGAACGAGATGTCCGATGGCGTTACCTTCAAGGTTAAAAATGATCCGCGCATTACGCGCACAGGTCGATTCATTCGTCGCTACTCGATCGACGAGCTGCCGCAACTGATCAATGTGCTGATCGGCGACATGTCGGTGGTGGGCCCAAGGCCGGCGCTGTTCGACGAACTGACACGCTATGAGCTGCAGCAACGCGAACGGCTCGATACCGTGCCGGGCCTGACCTCGCCCTGGGTGATTGCCGGGCGTTCGGGAATCAGTTTCGCCGAACAGGCCAGGCTGGATATCGAGTACCTGCGCCAGCGCAGTTTCTGGAGTGATCTGAAACTGATTCTGCAAACCATTCCCATCGTTCTCACGGGCAGAGGCGCCTG
>JBFHRO010000130.1:0-9282 GCA_041591635.1 Oleiphilaceae bacterium
CCAACCAGGGCACCTGTACCAACGCCTGTCGCTGGAAGTATCAGGCCCATGAAGCCAAAGAAGATGACGCGGGCAATGTGATTGCCGCCAATCCGGCCCAAACCTGGGAACCGGAGCCGACCACGCCGACCCTGGGCGATGGTGACACCACAGATCGAATCTTTCTGATTCAGGAGGCCTCGAATCCGGAGCGATTGATGCCGGCCTACGAAGACGAACATGGCACCTACATTATGAACTCCAAGGATTTGCGGGCGGTGCAGCATGTGTGGCGCTTTGCCGAAATGGGCGTGCATTCGCTCAAGATCGAAGGCCGCACCAAGTCCCATTACTACGTAGCCCGCACCACCCAGGTCTACCGCAAGGCCATTGACGATGCGGCGGCCGGCAAACCCTTTGACATGTCGCTCATGGATACGCTCGAAAAACTGGCACAACGTGGCTACACCGAAGGCTTTTATCGCCGCCACGTGCATGACGAGTACCAGAACTATGACAGCGGCAACTCGCTTAACGGTACCCAGCAGTTTGTCGGCGAAGTCACCCACTTTGATCGCAGCACCGGCGTGGCCACCATTGATGTGAAAAACAAGTTCAGCTGTGGGGATTCGATTGAATTGATGACCCCCAACGGCAATTTCACCTTTGCACTGGAAGCGATGGAAAATCGCCATGGTCAAGCGGTGGAGGTTGCTCCCGGCTCCGGGCATGAAGTCCGGATTCCCCTGTCCTTCGCACCGGGCGATGGCATGGAGTTTGGCTTGCTGATGAAAAACCTGCGAGGCTAGCCCCGCAGCGTTTCGAGCAGGGCGCGAAACTCATCGGGATTCTTGGTTTGGTCGCCAGCAGTGGACAGCTGCTGGTAGCTGTGCCCCTGGCGACTTAACAGCCGCGACACCCAGAATTTGAGCGCCGCCAAGCGTTGCAGTACCGGCCAGGCTTCGTGCTCCGGCGCCGTCCAGGGGCGCACGCTCTGGTAGGCCTGCAGTAACGCCGAAAGACGCGGGCTATCCATGACTCCCCAGCCATCCGTCGCCCAATCGTTGGCGACAATCGCCAGATCAAGCAAGAGCACGTCATCACAGGCGTGATAGAAATCGATCAGGCCCGACAAACGCTTTTCATCGCCGGTTGCAAAAAACAGCACATTGTCACGAAACAGATCGCCGTGCACGACCCCTTGGGGACAGCGTGCCAACTGCGGTGCCTGCTGTTGCTGATACTGGATTTCATCTGCCAGTAACCGCCGCTGTGGCGCCTTCAGGTCAGCATCCAGGCGGGCTTGAGCCGCCTGCAGCCAGGCCAGGTTGCGCGGCGCAGTCCGATGCACAGGCACACCGGGAGCAACCTGATGCAGCCGGGCCAGAGTGAGCGCGACCTGTTGGCATTCGAAAGGGGTTGGCTCCAGCACCGACGCGCCTGCAAGACAAGGCACAAGAATGGCCGGCTTGCCATGGAGCGACTGCAAGTGCTGGCCGTGGCGGTCGGCCAGGGGTGCCGCGACGGGCAACCCTTGCGTCTTTAGCCATACCAGTAATTGCAGAAAATAAGGCAGCTCACTTGCTGCAAGGTTTTCGAACAGGGTCAGCACCCACTTGCGCGGCAAGCCGCCGGCATCGGCACCCGCCTGCACAAAATAATTGCTGTTCTCAATGCCGGCACCGATTTCTGTCAGTCGCTCGGGCGCTGGCAAGGCGTACAGGGCGAACAGCTCAGCCGCTTCGGCCAGACTCACGCGCGTGTATACCGCCATAGCCACACACCTTCGCCGGCCTTACCAGCGAAAAATCACCCAGCTGGGCACCAACAGCTGGGACTTATCCTCACGGATCCAGCCACCGCCCTCGGCCGGCACCAGATAATAGGCTGGCCCCACCTTGGGCACTACCTTGATTTCGGTCAGCACCCCGTTGATCCGGTATTCGTACAAGGTTTTGTCATCATCGTGACGAATGGTGATCTGGGGCTCGCTACCGGCCCCCGGCTCCTGCGCGGCCACCCACGAGGCACAAAAGAGCGTCTGCAGCAAAAACAGGGTGAAGATAATCTTTTTCATTGGCTACAATACCTCTCGACTTTGAACACATTCATTAGACACCTGAATGCACGGTGGCGCCAAATGATTTCTCCGGGGTATCTTGCGTGACCGCCGAATACGCCCACTGCCGGCCGGCAACCCGCCCAACTTGCGAGCAACCTGACTTATGACCATCTCTTGCGCTGCAGCCCCCATCGTTCTGGTGGACGGCTCCTCTTACCTGTTTCGCGCCTTTCACGCCCTGCCACCCCTTACCACCTCCAAGGGCATGCCTACCGGAGCCATCAAGGGCGTTCTTAACATGCTGCGCAAACTGCAGCAGGACTTTCCACAGTCCCGCATCCTGGTGGTGTTCGATGCCAAGGGCAAGAACTTCCGCCACGCCCTGTTTCCCGACTACAAGGCCAATCGCCCTCCGATGCCGGATGAGCTGCGGGTGCAGATCGAGCCTTTGCTCGCCATCATTCGGGCCATGGGCTTGCCCCTGCTGATCGAACCGGAAGTCGAAGCCGATGATGTCATAGGCACCCTGGCCCATCAGGCGACCCGGCAGCGCATTGATGTCATTATTTCGACCGGTGACAAGGACATGGCGCAACTTGTGAGCCCCCACGTCAGCCTCATCAACACCATGACGGATACCCGTCTCGATACCGAGGGGGTAAAGGCCAAGTTTGGCGTACGGCCCGAGCAGATCATTGATTATCTGGCACTGATCGGCGACAGCGTCGACAACATTCCCGGCGTTCCCAAGTGTGGCCCGAAAACGGCGGTGAAATGGCTGGAAAGCTACGGCTCGCTCAGCAACCTGATGACGCATGCCGACGACATTGGCGGCAAGATCGGAGAAAACCTGCGCGCCAGTCTCGCCCAGCTGCCGCTTTCGTATCAGCTGGCAACCATCAAGACCGATGTTGAACTCAGTCACCCGCTGGAGGCCATCCATCCGACACCGCCCGACAATACTGCCCTGCTGGCACACTTTACCGAGCTGGAATTTCGCAGCTGGATTCGCGAGCTGCAGGAAAACGGTCAGACGCCCTTTCAGGCCGCCCAGAGCACCGCGCCTGCCGCTACCATCGCTGCACCTGCCGCCACAACGCCAGACAAGACCTCTGCCTGGAGCGCCCCCGTTGACCGCGACGGGTACGAAACGATTCTGGATCAGGCCAGCCTTGACCGCTGGCTCGACGCCCTGCAACAGGCCGGCGAATTTGCCTTTGATACCGAAACCACCAGCCTCGATTACATGCAGGCACGCATTGTCGGCGTATCCTTTGCGATTATCCCCGGACGTGCCGCCTACGTCCCGCTGGCCCATGACTACATGGGCTGCCCGGCGCAACTCGACCGGGAACAGGTGTTGCAGCAGCTCAAGCCACTGCTGGAAAATCCGGCAGTGCGCAAGATCGGCCAGAACCTCAAATACGACATCAACGTTCTGGCCAACCACGGCATTCACCTGCAAGGAGTGCATGCCGACACCATGCTTGCCTCTTATGTGCTGGATTCCGTGGGCTCACGGCACGACATGGACAGCCTGGCGCTGCGCCACCTGAATCATGAAACCATCACCTTTGAGCAGATTGCAGGCAAAGGCGCCAAACAGCTCGGGTTCAACCAGATCGAGCTTGACCTTGCCGCCCGCTACGCAGCCGAAGACGCCGATGTCACCCTGCGCCTGCACCATTGCTTGCAGGAAAAACTGCAGCCAACCCCCTCGCTGCAAGCGGTGCTTAAAACTATTGAGCTGCCACTGGTACCTGTGCTGGCAAAAATCGAACGCCAAGGGGCGCTGGTAGACCAGGCACGGCTGCAACAACAGAGCATGGAGCTGAGCAAACGGCTACAGGAGTTAGAGCGTGAGGCCTTTGCGCTGGCAGGCAAGGAGTTCAACCTGGCATCCCCCAAGCAACTGCAGGGCATTTTTTATCAGGAGCTGAACCTGCCGGTGCTGAAGAAAACCCCCGGCGGCGTGCCCTCCACGGCGGAACCCGTATTACAGGAACTGGCGGCACGGGGCCACGAACTCCCCAGAGTGCTGCTGGAGCACCGCAGTCTCGCCAAGCTCAAGTCCACCTACACCGACCGCCTGCCCCAGCAGATCAATGCCGGTACGGGTCGAATCCATACCTCGTACCATCAGGCCGTCACCGCCACCGGGCGCCTGTCGTCCTCCGATCCGAACCTGCAAAACATCCCGATTCGTACCCCCGAAGGCCGGCGCATCCGCCAGGCCTTTATCGCGCCGGAGGGCTACCAGTTGCTGGCCGCGGACTACTCGCAAATCGAACTGCGCATCATGGCGCACCTTTCCGCCGATCCGGGATTGATGGCCGCCTTTGCAGCCGGGGCCGATGTGCACCGCGCCACGGCGGCCGAAGTCTTTGGCGTGGCCCTGGAGGCGGTCAGCAACGATCAGCGCCGCAGTGCCAAAGCGATCAATTTCGGGTTGATTTATGGCATGTCCGCCTTTGGCCTGGCCAACCAGCTCAATATCGACCGGGGCACCGCACAAAGCTACATCAACCGGTACTTTGAGCGTTACCCGGGGGTGCTGGATTATATGGACCGGATCCGCACCCAGGCTCATCGTGATGGCTATGTCGAAACCCTCTTCGGTCGCCGACTCTACCTGCCCGATATCAACGCCCGTAACAAGATGAACCAGCAGGCGGCGGAACGTACCGCCATCAACGCCCCCATGCAGGGCACCGCTGCAGATATCATCAAACTGGCGATGATCAAGGTGCAGGCCTGGCTCGATGGCGCCGGTTTTGATGCCAACATCATTCTGCAGGTTCACGATGAACTGGTGCTGGAGGTACGGGCCGATCAGATAGAACAGGTGCGCCCGGCGTTAATTGACTGCATGAGCAGCGCCGCCCGGCTGAAGGTGCCGTTGCTGGTGGAGGCGGGAGTCGGAAGCAACTGGGACGAGGCCCACTGAGACGAGCAGACCCGGCGACGCGCGGAAAATCGGCGCGTCGCCGGCATGAGCGGATCGAAGCGGGAAATCAGCTATCGTATTCGGCGTTGTGATAGATGTTTTGCACGTCATCGCAATCATTGAGCAGCCCGATGAACTTCTCGAACATGGCCACCTCCTCTTCGCCTTCAATCCGGGTGGTGTTCTGGGGAATAAAGGTGATTTCGTCCATTTCAAAATCCACATCGGGAATCAACCCGGTAATGGCGGTTTTGGCTTTGGCGTATTCGGTATGGGGAACGAACACCGAAATCATGCCCTCTTCATTTTCCAGATCGCTCACATCCACGTCGGCACCCAGAAGTGCCTCCAGTACCGCGTCTTCGTCACCGTAACGGAAGGCGAAAATGGCCCGGTGATCAAACATGTGCGCCACCGCACCCGGTGCACCTATCTTGCATTTGGTTTTGGTAAAACACTGGCGAACGTCACCGAAGGTCCGGTTATGTTTATCCGTCAGACAGTCGACAATCACCATGCAGTTGCCCGGGCCAAAGCCTTCATAACGGGCCGCCACGTAGTCCTCTCCGCCGCCACCTTTGGCTTTCTCTATGGCCTTCTCAATAACATGCGTGGGTACCTGATCTTTCTTGGCGCGCTCGATCAAGCTGCGCAGGGCCAGATTGGCCGAAGGATCACCCCCCCCGTTTTTGGCGCAAACGTAAATTTCCTTGCCGTACTTGGAGTAAACCTTGGATTTGGCACCCTGGGTTTTTGCCATCGAGGCTTTGCGGTTTTCAAAACTTCTGCCCATCGAAATACTCTCTTGCTGAATTGCCAGGCTAAACGAAAAAATCGGGAAGGATTCTAATGGCATCCAAACGGGTTTTGCCAGCGCTAATTCTGTGCCGGCGCGCCCATCTGGCGCGCCCCCAAGCAACGGGCGCGCGCCGGGGTCAGGCTCAAAGATCGGTATTGAGCGACAATTTGTTCGCGGTTTTGCTCAGTTGCTCCACTCCCGCCATATCGGCACCAAGCTTGATCATCAAACGCAGATCGTTGGCCGAATCGGCGTGCGTGAGTGCATCCTCGTAGGTGATTTCCCCGGCGGAATACAGGTCATAGAGCGCCTGATCAAAGGTCTGCATGCCCACATCGCGGGATTTGGTCATCAGATCCTTGAGTTTGTGCACTTCGCCCTTGCGAATCATGTCGGCACACAAGGGCGTGTTGATCAGCACCTCGATGGCCGCACGCCGCCCCTTGCCATCGGGCGTAGGAATGAGTTGCTGCGCCACGATCGCCTTGAGGTTGAGCGACAGATCCATCCAGATCTGGTTGTGTTGTTCGGGCGGAAAGAAGTTGATGATCCGGTCCAGCGCCTGGTTAGCGTTGTTGGCGTGCAGCGTGGCCAGACACAAGTGGCCGGTCTCGGCAAAAACAACCGCGTAATCCATGGTGTCACGGCTGCGCACCTCACCGATCATGATCACATCGGGCGCCTGACGCAGGGTGTTTTTCAGGGCGATTTCAAAGGTTTCGGTATCCAGCCCCACTTCCCGCTGGGTAACAATACAGCCCTGATGCTGGTGAATGTATTCGATGGGATCTTCGATCGAAATGATGTGGCCTTTGCTGTTGCGGTTACGGTGTCCGATCATGGATGCCAGCGAGGTGGATTTACCGGTACCGGTTGCTCCCACAAACATGATCAGCCCCCGCTTGGTCATGGCCAGTTCCTTGATAACCGCCGGCAAGCCCAGATCCTCTACCCGGGGAATGTTGGTTTCGATCCGGCGCAGCACCATGCCGCACAGGTTGCGCTGATAAAAGGCACTCACCCGAAAGCGGCCAATACCGCGGGCGCTGATGGCGAAATTGCACTCGTGTTTGTCCTGGAATTCGGTGCGCTGTTTGTCGCTCATGGTCGAATGCACGATTTCGCGGGTTTGTTCGGGGGTCAGCGCCACCTTGGTCACCGGCATGACCTTGCCATGAATCTTGAGACTCGGGGGAACGCCGGCGGTAATAAACAGGTCGGAGCCCCCTTTCTCCACCATCAGTTTCAACAGTTTCTCGAATTCAACATCCATCTGACCTCTCTCCCGACGACCCCTGGCCGTACGTTCAAATGATTAAACCGACACCAGACCCGTTACTGGGGGGCGACCTAGAAATTATCCGGCGTTTTGGCTTTGCTGCGCGCCGCATCCTTGGTGATCAAACCCTTGCTCAGCAGGTTCTTCAGACACTGATCAAGCGTTTGCATACCTACGGCCGAGCCGGTCTGAATCGACGAATACATTTGTGCCACCTTGTCTTCGCGAATCAGGTTACGGATGGCTGGCGTTCCTATCATGATTTCATGGGCCGCCACACGGCCGCCGCCGATGCGTTTGAGCAGCGTTTGCGAGACCACCGCCTGCAGCGACTCCGACAACATGGAACGCACCATGGCCTTTTCCTCGGCCGGAAATACGTCCACTACCCGGTCAATGGTTTTGGCAGCCGAGGTGGTGTGCAGGGTGCCAAACACCAGGTGGCCGGTTTCGGCCGCCGTAAGTGCCAGGCGAATCGTCTCCAGATCCCGCATTTCACCGACCAGGATGATGTCAGGGTCTTCCCGCAGGGCCGAGCGCAGGGCTTCACTGAATCCCAGCGTATCCCGATGCACTTCCCGCTGGTTAACCAGGCACTTCTTGCTTTCGTGCACGAATTCGATCGGATCTTCAATGGTCAGTATGTGATCGTAGCGGGTGTCATTGACGTAATCGATCATGGCCGCCAGGGTGGTAGACTTCCCCGATCCGGTTGGCCCCGTCACCAGCACCAGCCCGCGGGGATTACTGGCCACATCTTTGAACACCTGCCCCATACCCAACTCTTCCATACTCAACACCTTGGAAGGAATGGTACGAAACACGCCACCGGCACCCCGGTTCTGATTGAAAGCGTTGACCCGAAACCGTGCCACACCCGGCACTTCAAACGAAAAGTCGGTTTCAAGAAACTCTTCGTAATCCTTGCGCTGCTTGTCATTCATGATGTCATAAATCAGCGAGTGGACTTCCTTGTGCGACATGGGCGGCAAATTGATACGGCGCACATCGCCATCCACACGGATCATGGGGGGCAGCCCGGCCGACAGGTGCAAATCAGACGCGCCCTGTTTGGCGGAAAAGGCAAGCAGTTCGGTAATATCCATACGATTCCTCTGAAAAATCGACTCTCTGACAGCTGTACAAGGGGTGATGCAGGCATCGACAGCGAATGTCTGTTAAACCTCCCGGGGAGAATTACTCACCCATGGCGGGGACGCCACCCGGATTTATACGCCGGAATCTGCGTTAGCGCTTGTCGGCGTATCCTTAATTTGATGAAATGCCACAGGTTTCGCATTTTTGCACCCCCGTGGCCTGATCGCATGTCAGATTGCCGGCGCCTTTGTCATAACAATACATTCAACCTATATCATTGAATAATCTGGTAATGAGCATAGCAGACAACCTGAAAAACGTAATGGCCCGAATCGAAAAAGCCGCCGTACAGGCCCACCGGCCGGCCACGGCCGTTGGCCTGCTGGCCGTGAGCAAAACCCGCGCTGCCGACGAGATCCGGGCACTGTACGCCCTGGGGCAGCGGGCCTTTGGCGAGAACTACGTGCAGGAAGCGCTGGACAAGCAGGCACTGCTGCATGACTGCGAAATTGAGTGGCACTTCATTGGCCCCCTCCAATCCAACAAATCCCGTGCCGTGGCCATGCATTTCGACTGGCTGCACAGCCTCGACCGGATCAGTCTCGCCGAGCGTCTTCACCGCCAGCGCCCTGTCGGCTTGCCGCCGCTGAACCTGTGCATCCAGATCAACATCGACCACGAGCCGAGCAAGGCCGGCATTGCGCTGCGAGACCTGCCTGCCCTGGCGCAGGCACTCAAGCCCCTGTCGCGACTGACCTTGCGGGGCATCATGGCCATTCCCGACCCGGACCAAAGCGCGCAAAGCTTGCGCCAGCGCTTCGCCGAACTCCATGACGCCTTTGAACAGCTGCAACAGGATCATGCCAGCGTCGACACACTCTCGATGGGCATGTCGGATGACCTGGAACTGGCCATTGACGCAGGATCCACCCTGGTACGAATAGGTACGGCACTGTTTGGTGCCCGCCCCCCAAAACACGGGATTGCCTGACTGACTTGCACTGACCTTTCATTCAGTACCATATCCAACCCTTTAATAACAGGAGCCACAGGTGAACACCCAAGCAAGCATCAGCTTTATCGGCGCCGGCAACATGGCCGGCAGCATCATCGGTGGC
>JBFHRO010000131.1:0-9157 GCA_041591635.1 Oleiphilaceae bacterium
AGGGCGATGATCTGCTCCTGCACTTCATGAACATTCAGTACCCGGTTCTCGCAAGGTTTCACCTTGATATTGAACTGGGTTCGCGCCAGAACCGACTCGGAAAAATAGGTGGTGAAATCGACATCCTGACCATCCAGCGCCGCCACCAGTACCGCCTCGATCTTGCGGCGCAGGTCGGTGTTGTAGATATCTCGCGGCACATAGACCAGACAGTACACAAAGCGACCAAAGGCATCCTCGCGCATGAATACCCGTATCTTGCGACGCTCCTGAATGTAAAGCACACTCATGGCTACGTCATAGAGCTCGTCCACCGACATCTGGAACAACTCGTCACGGGGATAGACCGCCAGAATCTGATCCAGCTCTTTGCCGCCGTGATCGCGAATATTCAGACCGGAGCGGTTAATGACTTCCTGAGTCTTGCGGCGCAAAATCGGAATCTGGTCGGTGCGCTCGCTGTACACGGTGGCGGTGTACAAACCGAGAAATCGGTGTTCTCCGATGACATTGCCGGCGGCGTCAAACTTCTTCACCGAAATGTAGTCGGGGTAGGCGGGCCGGTGAATGCGTGAACGGGTGAAGGACTTGGCAAAGATCAGCACCTCCTTGCCCAGCATCACCTGTTGGGTACGCTGCGGTAAATCGGACAGCTTCAACCGTTTAAGCCCTTCCGCATGACCATGCATGATACCCAGCTCACTGCCTTTGACGTGCTCCAGGTAGCTGTCTTTCTTGGTGAGTTTTAGCTCGTATTGGGCGTAACCCAAAAAGGTGAAGTGGTCTTTGGCCAGCCAGGTCAAAAAGTCCACAGCCTCGGCCTTCATGGTGGCATCCTCGATACCGCAGGAACCCGACTTGAGCTCGTCAATCAGGGCCACCGCCTTGCCTTTCATGGCTTCGTAATCCGAGACTGCAGTACGCACCTCGCTCAGGAGCTGGTATACCGCCTCTTCCAGCGCCTTTAAATCCTCGCTGCGGTTATGCCGGTCGACTTCGATAAACATGACCGCTTCGGCCCGATCTTTCGGACTGGTGGCCTTTCGCGGCAAGAGTTCGACAAAGGTTCCGTCTTTCTCGCGCTCGATATAGAGCACCGTATGTTGAATCGAATGAATGGTCAGTTCGCGCTCATTAAGCAGCATACGCAGCGAATCAATCAGGAAGGGCATGTTATGATGCAACACCGCCACTACCGTGTGCGATGATTGCCAGCCATGATTCTCGAGGTCAGGATTAAACACCCGCACTTTGGGCTCGCTGGCCTGATGATGTTGCAGAAAATTCCAGCAAGATATGATCGCACCATAAACGTCACTAAAGCGTCGCCCTTTGAATTCCTCCATGGGCAATCCGCCAAAATACTGAAAGGCAAAACCGGTGATTTTTCGTGCCAGTGCAGAATCAAGGTTCTTTTCGAGGGCATCAGTGACGTCTTTCAGAAAAACCGCTTTATTATTGGTGTTGATCAGATTCATGGCAGCGTTCCACCAGGCTAAGCACGAGGGGCGAGTTGAGGGAACTCGGGTGAGTTCGATTAAGAATAGTTCATGCCCTGTAAATTGCTTATTAAGCCGTTTTTTTTTAAGTTACTGCACCAGGCTTTTGATACACATAAGAAAATACAAAAACATCAGGATCCTTTATGTTCACCAAAGAAGCGTTTCGGTCGCTCAAGGACTATCTCGAGCAACAAATCATCGGCCAGACTCACCTGGTCAATCGCCTGCTGATTGCGCTCCTGGCCGATGGCCACCTGCTGGTCGAAGGCGCCCCCGGACTGGCCAAGACCCGCGCCATCAAAACCCTGGCGAACTGCGTTGAAGGCAGTTTTCAGCGGATTCAGTTCACCCCCGACCTGCTGCCTTCGGACATTACCGGCACCGAAATCTACCGCCAGGAAGACGGGCAGTTCCATTTTCAAAGTGGTCCCATCTTTCATAACCTGGTGCTGGCCGACGAAATCAACCGGGCTCCGGCCAAAGTGCAGGCCGCGCTGCTTGAAGCCATGGCGGAGCGGCAAGTCAGCGTCGGCAAGAAGACCTACCCGCTAGACCCGCTGTTTCTGGTGATGGCCACCCAGAACCCGATCGAACAGGAAGGCACCTACCCGCTTCCCGAAGCCCAGCTTGACCGTTTTTTGTTGCACGTGAATATCGCCTATCCCGGCGCCGATGCCGAGCATCTGATTCTGAAACTGGCACGCAAGGACTATGTACCGGCCGATCTGGCTGAAACCGTTCCGGCCATCACCCAGCAGATGATCTTTGCGGCCCGAGAGGAAGTGGCGCAGATTTACATGGCCGATTCGGTAGAGCGCTATCTGGTGCAACTGGTGATCGCCACCCGCCAGCCCGAGCGTTACAGCGCCGATCTGGCCCGCTGGCTGGAGTTCGGTGCCAGCCCGCGCGGCACCATTGCCCTGGATCGCTGTGCCCGTGCCCATGCCTGGCTTGCAGGCAAAGACTTCGTGAGTCCGGACGATGTGCAGGCGGTTGCCCGTGATGCATTGCGCCACCGGATTATTCTGACCTTTGAAGCCGATGCCGAAGGACTGAGCCGGGATCAGGTACTCAACCAGCTGCTTGATCTGGTACCGGTCGTCTGACGCATGAAAAACCTTTTTGCCCGCCACCCTTCGGCCATTACCCCCGCGACCCGGGAGAAGGCCAGCGTTTCGCTCGCCGAACTGCTGGCACTGCGTATGGAAGCCGCCACCTTGCAGCTGCCTTCAGCGACGCGCAAATTGCAGCGCCAAAGTGGCCAGTATCGCTCCGCCTTTCGCGGACGCGGCATGGAGTTTGCCGAGGTAAGGCAATATCAGGCCGGGGACGATGTACGAAGTATCGACTGGCGCGTCACGGCTCGTCGCCAGAAGCCCCACACCAAGCTCTTTCACGAAGAGCGCGAGCGTCCGGTGGTCGTATTGTGCGATCAGTCTTGCACGCTCTTTTTTGGCGGGGCCGGACACTTCAAGTCCGTGAAGTCGGCCCAGGCGGCAGCGCTTTTGGCATGGGCGGCACTACTGCAGGGAGATCGTTGCGGCGGTATTGTGTTTTCTGATCACGGTCATGTTGAAGTCAAACCGGCACGCCAACGCAAGTCGGTCATGCAATACCTTAATGCGCTCGCCCAGAGCAATCACCAGCTTGAAGCGCTAGCCATGGCGCAAAACCCAACCACAGCAGGCAACACGCCCAAGCGCTTTGATCTAAATGACGCGCTGCAGGAAGTCCGACGCATCGCCAAACCCGGCAGCCTGGTCTACCTGATCAGTGATTTTTACGATTTCAGCGATGACACGCGCCGGGCGCTTTTTCTGCTCTCACGGCACTGCGATATCGCCGGGGTCTGGATCTATGATCCACTGGAACGCGACCTCCCCCCGGCCGGGCTCTACGCCTGCGCCTCGGAGCACCAGATACAGTGGCTCGATGCCGGTGATCATGCCGCTCGGCAAAAGTTTCAACGCTACGCACAGCAGCAGCGCGAATCAATACAGCAAACCTTTACCCGACTCCAGGCGCCATTGGCCGAGATATCGACCCGGGAAACCCTCGCCACTTCTATCGAACAGCTCGGGCAGATAGTGCGGCGATGACAGGATCACAGTGAGCAATACATGAGCACCACCGGACTCGATCCTGCACTGGCAGGCATGCTTTCATCGCTGAAGGACATACAGGAACCGGCCGCCATTGGCTGGTGGCCACCGGCCCCTGGCTGGTGGGCGCTCGCCATCATGGGTGTCGGCAGCCTTATCGCTTTGATGTTTTATCTATGGCGGCGCTGGCGCAAGCACCGCTGGTATCGCCAGGCTCGTGCCCATTTGCAAGCCATCGAATCCCGTTTTGCCCGCTCGGGCGACCCGCACGACTTCATGCATCACCTCATTGCGCTGTCCAAAAGCGTTGCCCGCCATCAGGGTACCGCCGGTGTGCTGGGCTACAGTGCCGCCCAATGGATCCAGTATCTCGCCACACATTATCCGGCGTGCGGCTTTACGACCGAAGATGCCGCCGTTGCCGAGGATCTGCTGTATAAACCACCAGGCGCCCCGCTCACCGACGCGCGACGCGACCAGCTACGCCAATGGCCGACGAAGTTTGGCCGCTGGCTCAATCAAATGAAATGAAGGCAGCCCCCATGCACACCTATCCAACGGGCTTCATCACCGCACCGGAGGTTCTCGATGTTTGAACTCGCCTGGCCTTGGTGTTTTCTGTTGTTTGCCCTGCCGTGGCTGTGGCGCAAAGCCGAACCAGACCGGCAACTCGATGCACCGCTCATTGCCATCGCCCAGCGTTATCGCGCTGCAGGGCTTGGTAGTGTGTCCGCTCAGCAACCAGGCCGGCAACGCAAGGGCCTGTTTTTCTGGCTGATCTGGACCTTGTTGATTCTTGCGGCCATGCGCCCGCAGCACATAGGTGAGGCGGTGACTCTGCCGGTGTCGGGGCGCGATCTGCTGCTGGCAGTAGACATCTCGCCCAGCATGAAAGAGCAGGACATGATCATTGGCAATTTTGCCGCAACGCGGCTTGAAGCCGTGAAGCGTGTTGTCGGCGATTTCATTGACCAACGCAAAGGCGACAGAGTCGGCCTGATTCTGTTTGGCTCCGAACCCTACATACAGGCCCCCCTCACCTTCGACGGCAAAACCGTGATTCAGCTTCTGCATGAGGCCCAGCTAGGCATGGCAGGCAAGTCAACCTCCATTGGCGATGCCATCGGTCTGGCGGTGAAGCGACTACGCAATCGCCCTGCACAAAGCCGGGTGCTGATTCTGCTGACCGACGGCGCCAACACCTCCGGCGAGGTGCAACCGCTCAAAGCCGCGGAACTGGCCGCCTCCCAGGGCATTCGTATCTATACGGTAGGTATCGGTGCCGAAGAAATGATTCAGCGCGGTTTTTTTGGCGCCACCCGTGTCAACCCTTCCAGAGATCTGGATGAGGCCATGCTCAAACAGCTGGCAGAAATGACTGGAGGCCAGTATTTCCGAGCCAGAAATACCCCGGAACTGGAAATGATTTACGAAACCATGAATCGCCTTGAGCCCGTTGAACAAGACATAAAAACCTGGCGCCCAAGCAGCGAGCTTTATTACTGGCCCTTGGCGTTTGCCTTTGTCCTTTTCGGTCTGGCGGCTCTGAAACCCTTGGTCAAACGCCTTTTTGCCCTTTCACGCAACAGAGGAAGGCCCGGCGAATGAATGCCCTGCTGACTCAGATTGATGCTTTCATCACCCACATTCACTTTCTGCGGCCGCAGTGGTTGTTCGGATTGCTCCTGCTTATTCCCTCGCTGTGGTGGCTCAAAACGGCCCGGGGCGGCACCCGCTCGGGCTGGGAAAAAGTGATTTCGCCAGCCTTTCTGGCTCACCTGCAGCGCCCCCAGACCGGCAAGCGTGTACGCCGCGGCGGTCTTTATCTGGCGCCGGTTTTTCTCCTGGTGCTGTGCCTTGGCCTTGCTGGGCCCAGCTGGAGAGAGTCGCCACAGCCGGTGTATCAACGCAGTGATAATCTGGTGGTCGTTCTCGATTTATCACTCTCGATGCTGGCCACCGACCTGGCACCCAACCGCCTGACGGCTGCCAAACGCAAACTGGCTGACCTGTTCCAGCACCGCAAGGAGGGCCAAACCGCATTGGTGGTCTACGCGGGGAGCGCCTTTACCGTGACCCCCCTGACCGATGACATTCGCACCCTCGAAGCCATGTTACCGGCCCTGGATCCATCGATCATGCCCGCACCCGGCAGTCAGCCTGCCCAGGCCATTGAACTGGCGCTGACACTGTTACAGCAATCGGGAGCGACAGAGGGGCAAGTGCTGCTGTTGACCGATGAAATTGAACCCAAAGATATCGACGCTATTACCGAGGTGCTCAAAGAATCCAATGTGCGCCTCAAAGTACTTGGTTTTGGTACGGCCACCGGTGCCCCCATCCCTCTGCCCCGAGGCGGTTATCTGAAAGACAAGGAAACACTGATCGTTCCCACATTTGACCTGGCTCTGGCACAAAAGCTGGCACGCAAGGCATCGGCACTGGCCGTCGCGGCGACCCTTGGCGATGCCGACCTTCATGCACTGGAGCTGCTGGATGACACCCGGCTTGACGTCGAACGCCACACCAGCGAAGCGGATACCGAAGACAAGATCCGCTTGTGGCAGGATGATGGCGTCTATCTGGTGTTTATCCTGCTTGCGTTATGGTTGCTGATCTGGCGCAAAGGCGCAAGCCTGTGGCTCGCCGTTGTGCTGATACTGCCGCAGGCACCCGATGCGTTGGCCTTTGAGTGGGAAGATCTGTGGCAAACACCCGACCAGCAAGGCCAAGAGCGTTACGCCACCGACCCGGCCGGGGCCGCCACACGTTTTACCAATCCTCAGTGGCAGGGTGCCGCCTACTTTCGTGCCGGCGACTATGAAGCGGCGGCCCAGTCCTTTGCAGCCGGTAACAAGACCAGCGCCCAGACAAACTACAATCAGGGCACAGCCCTGGCTCACGCACAGAAGTTCGAAGAAGCCCTGAAGGCGCTCAACGAGGCACTGGCTCTCGACCCGGATCATCAAGATGCCTTGCATAACAAACAGTTGGTGGAAGAAATACTGAAACAGCAACAGCAACAGCAATCACAAGATCAGCAACAATCGTCGCAAGAGGATGCCTCTGCCGATCAGAATGCCAACGACCCAAGCCAAAGCGAAGATCAGGGTCAAGGAAAGCGGTCATCCCCCCAGGATCAGGCCGCCGACACCGGTGGGCAGAGCAAACCTTCGTCGCCGGAAAAAGAGCCTGAGGACGACAAAGCCACCTCAGAGGAGAATTCCTCACCAGAGTCAGGCAATCCGCCTTCCACTGAAACACCGACAACCGAGGCGCCTGAGTCACCTGCAGCGCCCGCTGAGGCTCCACCTGAACCAGCAAACACGCCTCCAGGCGGGCCAGGTGAATCCATGGCCGATGACGCGGAAATCGATCAGACCACGGAACAGTGGCTGCGCCGCATTCCCGATGATCCGGGCGGTTTGCTGCGCCGGAAATTTGCCCTGCAATATCAGGAGCGGCAGTCGGCACAGCCGGCCCCCGCCCACAAAGGAGAGAAGAAATGGTAGTCGTGCTGCGAACCACTCACTCATGGACTGGCCGCATTGGCTGGCGACCGCTGCTTGCGTACCTTTGGTTGTTGTTGCTGCTGACAAGCGCCAGCAAGTCGACGGCCAGCGATGCGCTGGAGGTGTCGGTCGCACGCGACAAAATCTATATGAACGAGATGCTTGAACTCACCATTACAGGCAAAAAGGCCCTGGAGCTGAATTTCAATTCCCTCTTTAATCTAGGCAATCTGCAACTTCCGGAGCCCGACATTTCGGCCCTGTTCGAACATTTCAACGTGGTCGACCGGCAACAAAAGTACAACGTGCAATCCATCAATGGGGTGAACAACGCCACCATTACCTGGGTGTACAGTTTTACCCCCCGGCACACGGGCACCATCCGCATTCCGCCCCTGACCTTCAATGGTCAAACCTCCGAGCCCATTGAGGTGCAGGTTCTCGATGGCAAACGCGAACAAAGCGATGCCGAGCCCCCCCTGGCATTTCTTGAAGTGAGTGTCGATAAATCCCAGGTTTACCTGTATGAACAGATCCGCTACAGCATGAAACTCTACTACGCCGATCATTTGGCCAGCGGCGAGCTGAGCACTCCCAACCCGCCCGGCACTATTACCGAAGCCTTGGGTGAGCAAAAAAAAACCTCGGCCTACCGGTTTAATCAGCGTTATGAAGTAGTTGAACGTGAGTATGTCATTTTTCCTCAGCAGGCTGGCACCCTGCGCATTGAGGCCCAAACCTTTACCGGCACCCTGATAGACAGACGCCTTGGGCGCAAGCAAATCCTGCGCGAAGTTTCGGATGCCCTTGAGATCGACGTAAAGCCGCCGGTTTCTGGCGGCTATTGGTTGCCTGCCACCAGCTTAAGTCTGTTCGAAACCTGGGACAAAACACCCGAGCAGGTGCGGGTAGGAGATAACCTTACCCGAACTCTGACCATCAAGGCGCTCGGATTGCTCGGCTCGGCCCTTCCGCCGTTGGCGGCTCCCGTCAGCGAAGGCTTTAAGGTTTATCCGGATCAACCTGCAACCGAATCCAAACCGCATGCCGCCGGAGTGGAGGCAAGCCGGGTAGAGAAACAGGCCCTGATCGCGATTAAACCCGGCCACTGGACGCTGCCGGAACTACGCATCGCCTGGTTTGATACCCTGAACAATCAGGAACGTGTCGCACTGATTCCGGCACGAACCATTGAAGTAGTGGCGCCGGCCTCTGCCAGCGGTATCGTCACTCAAACCCCGCCAGCCTTGATCGCATCAGACAGTCCCGCCATCAACCCGCCCGAGAGCATCGACAAACCTTCGGCGTTGGCACCGGCTGACACTGCCCATGAGGCGAACCAACGACTATGGTGGCTGATCGGGTTCATGGCTACTGGCTGGCTCGTGACTATTGGCTACTTCCTCGGCAAGCGATCCAGCCCCACGGCTTCGTCGGCCGGGCCTGCACCGGTGGTCGAATCGCCCCTGACGGCACTGGTTCACGCCATTAAGCAACGAGACCCGCAGTGGCTGATCGCCCTTAAACACTGGGCAGCCAGCTACCACCCCGATAGGCCCTGCGAGTCCTTGAGCGACATCCAAAATCTGATGGCCGACCCTCAACTGCAGGGCTTGTTGGCCAGTTACGAGCAGAGCTTTTACAGCGCTCAAAAGCAAGCCGTCGACCCGGCTGCCTTGATTAAAGCGCTCACCCAGGCCGATCAGCGCTTAAGCACCAAATCCGCCACCAAGGATGACCTGTTGGCACTTTACCCGCTTGGCTAGCCTGAATTTTTCATGAATACAGAAACAAAAAAGGCGTGAATCCTTTATAATTCAAGCTACTACACCGGAAAAACAAAGGATCACGCCCTTGTCAAAGGGTACGATTTCCCAGTCGGTGTTTCCACCGCTTAAACGCCGCCTGATTGAATTTAATTTCGCTGGAGGCAGTGTCACTTCCAATGCCGGATTGGTGTTCTTATTAATAGAATTTATAATCAGCTGACATGGGAACGGCATAGGCTAATGAACCACTGCGGCTCGATTTGCCTGAGAAG
>JBFHRO010000132.1:0-9124 GCA_041591635.1 Oleiphilaceae bacterium
CCGCCACCTTGCATCTGACGCATAAAAAACATAAACACGGCAATAATCACCAGGATCGGGAAAGAAGCCACCAGCAATTGAGTCCAGAGACTTTGTTTTTCTGGCTCTTTGCCCTCAATCACCACTTTGTACTTAAGCAAATCGTCGATCAGATTAAAATCGGGCGCACTTGGTCGTACCGACTCAAAGCGCGAACCATCTGGGCGCACACCCTCGATACTCAGTCCGTCGATGACAACCTTGCTGACCTGGCCCGTTTCATACATTTCAACAAAGCGAGAGTAATCCACTGATTCGATTGATCGCGTCGAACTGAAATTGTTGAACACCGTCAACAAAACGGCAGCAATGATCAACCAGAGAATCAGATTTTTTGCCATATCATTCAAGAGCAATTCCCTCAACTTATTTAATAAGACTTGTCTGGCTCAACATACTACACACCACGGCTCCCGGCCAGTGCCAAAAAGCAGCATTCTTAAGAATGCACACTTCCTTGCGTCCCATCACCGGGAAGAGGTAATGGCTATCCCTTGAAGCCAGTGCACACCTGGTAGATTTCCCGAGATCGTGATCGGGACGCATCAGGCTTGCGGCTATAGACCTGGGTAAAATTGTTGCGCATGAGGGCAAGCAATTCGTTGAAACCTTCACCCTGAAAAACCTTGGCCACAAACCCACCACCCGGTTTGAGAACTCGTACAGCCATATCAAGCGCCAGCTCAACCAGATACATGGCCTTGGGTATATCCACAGAAGGGACTCCACTCATATTGGGGGCCATATCGGAAATTACAAGGTCAGCCTTGCATCCTTGCAGTGAAGCCAAAATCTGCTCCAGAACCTCGTCTTCGGTAAAATCTCCCTGGACGAAATCGACTCCCGCAAGCGTATCCATCGCCAATATATCACTGGCCACAACCTTGCCCTGATGACCAATACGCTGCATCGCGACCTGCGACCAACCGCCAGGCGCCGCTCCCAGATCCACCACCAGCATGCCTGGGCGGAACAATCTGTCCTTGTCATCGATTTCGATCAGCTTGTAGCTTGCCCGAGATCGATAGCCGTCTTTTTGGGAGCGTTTAACGTAAGGGTCATCAAAGTGCTCCTTGAGCCATCGTCCGCTGGATTTTGAGCGTGCCAAAACCATTTCCTCACTACAGCAGTTACATCCGAGATGTTACGCGCCAGCACAAGCTGGTAAACTAACACCCAAATCTGTGCCCGCATTATACGCGATTGAACAGACATTCCCTAACCTTCCAGCATGCCTCGCTACCACAGAAGCAACCCTGGTAATGAGCAGATTGGTGAACGCAGCAGCCAGCAGGGCAATCGAAACCAACATAACCCTGTGATCACAAGAGAGAAACCACCATGCCTTTGACGGCAGCACAGAAAAAACAGTACCGCGCAATCGCGCACAACCTTAAACCAGTAGTGATTGTTAGTGAAAACGGACTCTCTGAAGGCGTTGTAGCCGAACTGGACCGGGCCCTGACAGATCACGAACTCATCAAGGTGAAAATAGCGCTGACTGAACGACAGGATCGAAATGAACTCATTAGCGAACTCATAGAGATCACCAAAGCCGAGCTGGTGCAAGTGATTGGAAAAATTGCCGTCATTCTTCGGCGCGCAAAACAGCCGAATCCGCGCCTGTCAAACCTGTTGCAACAGGCTCCAGCAAAGTAACTTCTCTGGACAAACAAAGAAGGGAGCAACAAGCCCCCTTCTTTGTATGACACAAAAATACCGGCTAACTAGATATGAGAAACTTCATCAATCTCGTATTCAACAATGCCGCTGGGCACACGTACAGTCACCACATCGCCTTCGTGCTTTCCAACCAAGGCCCGGGCAATCGGTGAAGAAACCGATATTTTACCGCTTTTTATATCGGCTTCATCATCACCCACAATCCGGTAAGTTACCTCTTCCTCTGTGCCGACATTGATCAGCCGAATCGTTGCGCCAAAAATGACCTTGCCAGTTTTCTCGATTTTGGTTACATCTATCACCTGCGCCATCGACAACTTGGATTCAATTTCCTGAATCCTTCCTTCAGCAAAGCTTTGCTGCTCTCTGGCCGCATGGTATTCCGCATTTTCTTTCAGATCACCGTGCTCACGCGCATCGGCAATCGCCTGGATAATGCGGGGACGGTCTACCGTTTTCAACCGATGAAGCTCATCGCGCAAGGCTTGCTCTCCATCCACAGTCATCGGGACTCTGCTCATAGCGTTTATCTCTATCACAAGGTTTTAGGGTGATGCCCGGCATCACCCCAATAAAATCAAACCATTCAATGCAAATCTTGAAGGCGACGCACTGTCTTTTCCGGACCGAACTTGATGGCACGGCAAAACGCCTCACCACCTGCAAGTGTCGTGGAATAGGTTACCTTTTTCTGCAAAGCAGACTGACGAATCTGTGCTGAATCTGCAATCGCACGGCGCCCTTCGGTCGTATTGATAATCAAGGATATTTCGTCGTTTTTGATTGCATCGACGATGTGAGGGCGCCCCTCTGTTACCTTGTTGATATGACGAACCTGCAATCCACCTGCCTCAAGCGCGCGTGCAGTTCCGCCGGTGGCCATTAAACTGAAGCCGGCCTCTACCAAATCCCGCCCCAGTTTCACAACACCGGATTTATCGGCATCACGCACACTGATAAAGACAGTTCCCGAAGTCGGCAGTATCTCACCGGCCCCCAAGGATCCTTTCGCAAAGGCTTCATCGAAGCTGTCGCCAATACCCATTACCTCTCCCGTGGATTTCATTTCTGGGCCAAGAATAGGATCGACACCAGGGAACTTCTTGAACGGAAACACGGACTCTTTAACACAGAAGTGCTTCGGCACTATCTCTTCAACAAACCCCTGCTCGGCCAACGACTTGCCAGCCATGCAACGCGCCGCAATCTTGGCCAGAGACACACCAATTGCCTTGGAAACAAAAGGCACGGTTCTGGACGCACGCGGATTCACCTCAATAACGTACACCTCACCATCCTGATACGCCAACTGCACATTCATCAATCCGACAACACCCAGTTCCAGCGCCATCTTTTTGACCATTTCACGCATTTCATCCTGAACCGTCATGGACAAACTGTATGGGGGAAGTGAGCAGGCAGAATCACCGGAATGCACGCCGGCCTGCTCAATGTGTTGCATGATGGCACCAATCACAACCTGCTGACCGTCACAAACTGCGTCGATGTCTGTCTCGATCGCCGCGTTAAGGAAACGGTCCAGCAGAACAGGGCTGTCGTTTGACACGCTCACCGCCGTTTTCATGTACCGGGTTAATTCATCTTCTTTGTATACGATCTCCATCGCACGCCCGCCGAGAACATACGAAGGCCGAACCACCAGCGGATATCCGATCTGCCGGGCGGCCACCACCCCTTCTTCAAGACTGCGCACAGTGGCGTTTGATGGCTGCTTTAGCCCCAATCGCGTAATCATTTGCTGGAACCGCTCCCGATCTTCAGCACGATCGATCGCATCGGGACTGGTACCTATAATGGGCACACCCGCATCATCAAGCCCGCGCGCCAGCTTTAACGGGGTTTGACCGCCATAGTGCACAATTACACCCTTGGGCTTTTCCAGCTCGACGATTTCCAGCACATCCTCCAGCGTGATCGGCTCAAAATACAAACGATCAGAGGTATCGTAATCGGTAGATACCGTCTCTGGATTGCAGTTGATCATGATGGTTTCATAACCATCCTCACGCATGGCAAGGGCCGCGTGCACGCAGCAGTAATCGAACTCGATTCCCTGACCAATGCGATTTGGTCCACCACCAATCACAATGATTTTCTCACGTGTCGATGGCAAGGCCTCACACTCTTCCTCGTAGGTGGAATACATGTAGGCCGTTGACGAGGCAAACTCGGCAGCACAGGTATCCACGCGCTTGTAAACGGGGCGAACATTCATCTCATGGCGCAAGCGCCGGAATTCCTTTTCCGAAATACCCATAAGCGATGCCAGGCGAGTATCGGAAAAGCCTTTGCGCTTGAGCCGAAACATTTTCTCGGGATCAAGATCCGTCTTAACCATTTGCAGAACTTGCGATTCATCCTTGATAAGGTCTTCGATTTGTACCAGGAACCACGGATCAATGTGGCTGTAGGCGTAAACTTCTTCTACGGTCAGACCTAGCCGGAACGCATCTCCAACATACCAAATACGCTCAGCGCCGGGCGTTTTCAGTTCCCGGACAATAATATCCTTCGCCTCATCGGACTGAAGATCCACTTTCGATTCAAAGCCGCTCGAGCCTACTTCAAGTCCGCGCAACGCTTTTTGCATCGACTCCTGGAATGTTCTGCCAATCGCCATAACCTCGCCCACCGACTTCATCTGGGTCGTCAGACGACCATCGGCTTGGGGGAATTTCTCAAAAGTAAAGCGCGGTATTTTGGTAACCACGTAGTCAATCGAAGGCTCAAATGAGGCTGGCGTTGCCCCCCCGGTAATGTCATTTTGCAACTCATCAAGGGTATAGCCGATCGCCAGTTTCGCCGCGACCTTCGCAATGGGGAATCCGGTAGCCTTCGATGCCAGTGCCGATGAGCGGGAAACCCGTGGATTCATTTCAATAACAACCATCTTTCCGGTTTTGGGATCAACACCAAACTGCACATTGGAGCCCCCGGTTTCGACACCGATTTCCCGCAACACGGCCAGTGATGCATTGCGCATAATCTGGTATTCGCGATCTGTCAGTGTTTGTGCCGGCGCAACTGTGATCGAATCACCGGTATGCACGCCCATGGCATCAAAATTCTCTATCGAACAGATGATGATGCAGTTGTCGTTTTTGTCCCGAACCACTTCCATCTCGTATTCTTTCCACCCGATCAGGGATTCGTCGATCAGAAGCTCCTTGGTGGGTGACATGTCCAGACCACGAAGACAGATTTCCTCGAACTCATCGCGGTTGTAGGCAATGCCGCCACCACTGCCGCCCATCGTAAAGGAGGGGCGGATGATGCAGGGAAAACCGATGGAGTCGAGCACCTGGAGCGCCTCTTCCATACTGTGTGCAATAGCAGAACGCGGTGTTTCAAGACCAATGGATTTCATCGCCTTGTCAAAACGTTCACGATCTTCGGCCTTGTCTATGGTATCGGCGTTGGCACCGATCATTTCAACCTTGTACTTTTCGAGCACACCGTGACGCTCAAGATCCAGCGCACAATTCAGTGCGGTTTGCCCGCCCATGGTTGGCAGCAGGGCATCGGGGCGTTCTTTTTCAATGATTTTCTCAACCGTTGACCAGGTAATTGGCTCGATATAGGTGGCATCCGCCATGGAGGGATCAGTCATGATGGTCGCCGGATTGGAATTCACCAGAATAACCCGAACCCCTTCCTCTCGTAGCGCCTTGCAGGCCTGCGCTCCCGAATAGTCAAATTCACAGGCCTGGCCGATAACTATGGGGCCCGCCCCCAGGATCAAAACACTCTTGATATCACTACGCTTTGGCATTTTTCGTCATCCACTTAAATTCTGAAGTCACTACCGTCTTAACAACCCCGATCAGGCCTGCTTGCGCGCACGCATCGCGCTGATGAACTGGTCGAACAAGGGTGCGACATCGTGAGGGCCCGGACTCGCTTCGGGATGCCCCTGAAAACTGAATGCAGGGACATCTTTTCTGCGAATGCCCTGTAACGAGCCATCAAACAGAGACTTGTGCGTGGCTTCAAGATGTGACGGCAGACTGCTTTCATCTACCGCAAAACCGTGATTTTGACTGGTGATCATCACTTCACCGGTCGCCAGATTCTGGACCGGGTGGTTAGCACCGTGGTGGCCAAACTTCATCTTGACGGTTTTTGCACCGCTGGCCAATGCCAGCAACTGGTGCCCCAGACAGATTCCAAACACCGGAATCCGGGTTTCGAGCAATTCTCGAATCGCGTTAATGGCGTAATCACAGGGTTCCGGATCGCCCGGCCCATTAGAGAGAAAAATGCCGTCTGGCTTGAGTGCCAGCACTTCAGCCGCAGGCGTTTGTGCCGGAACAATGGTCAGTGTGCATCCCCGAGCAACCAGCATGCGCAATATGTTGTATTTGACGCCGAAGTCGTAGGCAACCACCGAAAACTCGCGCTTGCTCTGCCCCTGGTACCCCGCTTTCAGCGTCCACTCGCCCTGATCCCACGACCAAGGCTTCTTGCGGCACACTTCTTTTGCCAGATCCATGCCTTTCAAGCCAGGGAAATCTCGCGCTGCCGCCAGTGCCGCCGCCTCCGAGATGGCGTCACCCGCCATGATGCAACCATTTTGCGCGCCTTTTTCCCGCAAGATACGGGTCAAACGCCGGGTATCTATTTCTGCAATGGCAACTATGTTGTTTTCTTTGAGGTACACATCCAACGGCTTGCTGCAGCGCCAGTTACTGGCCAGCAATGGAAGATTGCGGATTACCAACCCTGCCGCCCATATGCGGTCAGATTCGACATCTTCCTCATTGACACCGGTGTTGCCGATGTGGGGATAGGTCAGTGTAACTATCTGGCGAGCGTAGGAAGGATCCGTCAGAATTTCCTGATAACCGGTCATTGCGGTGTTAAAAACCGTTTCGCCACTGGTCTGGCCATCGGCCCCGATAGATACGCCTTTGAATATGCTCCCATCTTCAAGAGCCAGAATTGCCGGTTTAATCAATGCCATATCCTCTTTAACCTGAAACATAGAGGCGCCCGACCAAAACCACGAAAAATGCACAATTCAGGTTGCAAAAAAGCGAGATGGAGCGCACAACTTCCCCATCCCGCTTTTTTATAATTATTCCATTTTTTGTCTTCTGAACGAGCGCACAGAAAGCGCACACAAACCCCGGCATTTTAGCGACCCAAGCTGGCACTGTCTATGTAAAACATCCAGTTCCAAGTGCCGCATCCCGCCCGCAGGATCCGAGCCTGGCTCGGTCGGCTCCACAGATGCAGAGGTTAGTGCAGATTTAGCACATCACGCATATCGAACAGCCCGGAGGATTTACCTTCCAACCACACAGCGGCTCGTACCGCGCCTTTGGCAAAGGTCATCCGGCTACTGGCTTTATGGGTGATTTCGAGTCGCTCACCTTCGCTGGCAAATATCACCGTATGATCGCCCACCACATCGCCGGCGCGCACGGTCGCGAATCCGATAGTTTCGCGTGACCGCTCCCCCGTCAATCCTTCACGACCGTATACCGCACAGGTGTTCAGATCACGTCCCAGCGCTTGCGCAACGGCTTCACCCATACGCAGCGCCGTGCCCGAAGGGGCATCTTTCTTGTGCCTGTGGTGAACCTCGACAATCTCGATGTCTGAATCTTGCCCAAGCACTTCTGCCGCAAGTTTCAGCAACTTAAGCGCCAGATTTACCCCAACACTCATATTGGGGGCAAACACCACCGGAATGTCAGAAGCAGCTTCGGTCAAGGCCGTTTTTTGCGCATCCGACAAGCCAGTGGTGCCAATGACCATGGCCTTGCCTGCCTTGCGACACGCATCCAGATTGCGCATTGTCAGCTCAGGGGTGGTAAAATCGACAAGGACATCAAAATCGGTCAGAACCTTCGCAAGATCGCCAACCAGTGTCACGCCGAGCCGCCCTACACCTGCAGCCTCGCCTGCGTCCGCGCCGATCAGGCTGCTTTCTGGAGCCACAACCGCCGCACCAAGGCAGGCCTGATCTGCCGCCTGAACCGCCTCCACCAGCGCTTTGCCCATTCGGCCCACAGCCCCAATAACCGCTACTCTAACCATAACTCAGTCAGCACCTTGTCCGTTCAGGAAGTCTAGAATTTCATGTCGTCAAAAAAGTTTTTCACGCCTTCGAACCACGAGTGTTTGCGCGGAGCGTGCTCACTGCCTTTTCCCGAATCCAGCGTCTCCTGAAACTCTTTCAGCAGATCTTTTTGACGCTTGGTGAGGTTTACCGGCGTTTCGACAATCACCCGACACAACAGATCTCCGGGGGCACCGCCGCGAACCGGTACTACCCCCTTGTTACGCAAGCGAAAGAGTTTTCCGGTTTGGGTTTCCGGTGGAATTTTCAATTTAACCCGACCGTCGAGCGTAGGCACTTCCATTTCGCCACCCAAGGCGGCATCCACAAACGTAATAGGAACATCGCAATAGAGGTTTTTTCCGTCCCGGACAAAAATCGCATGCTCCTTGACCGAAACCTGCACATAGAGATCCCCCGCAGGACCACCATTGGCGCCGACTTCGCCCTCTCCGGCCAGTCGAATCCTGTCGCCATTATCGACGCCCGCAGGAACCTTCACCGACAGCGTTTTTTCTTCTTCAACCACCCCTATTCCATGACATTTTTTGCACGGTGTTTTGATAGTTTTGCCTCGCCCACGACAGTGGGGACAGGTCTGCTGAACCGAGAAAAAACCTTGCTGCATCCGTACCTGGCCCGCGCCACGACAGGTTCCACAGGTTTCTGCATGGGTACCCTTCTCGGCACCGGAGCCATCACAGCCGTCACAGCGGACATGGGTGGGCACACGGATTTTTACGGTAGTGCCACGCACGGCGCTTTCCAGATCCAACTCGAGGTTGTACCTTAAATCGGACCCACGCGAGGATCTGGAGCGACCACCACCGCCACCTCCGAAGATATCACCAAAGACGTCACCAAAAATATCGCTGAAACTTCCACCACCAAAACCGCCAGCGCCACCGCCCCCTTGCTCGACGCCAGCATGGCCAAACTGGTCATAAGCCGCCCGACGCTGGGGATCAGAAAGAATCTCATAAGCCTCAGTCGCTTCCTTGAATTTCTCCTCCGCTGTCGCATCATCGGGATTGCGGTCGGGGTGATACTTCATTGCCAGCCGACGGTATGCCTTCTTGATTTCCTTTTCATCCGCAGACTTGGCAACACTCAGGATTTCGTAATAATCGCGCTTGGACATAATTTACTTTGACACTTTCAGATAATATTTGATGCAACCTGTCGCAGACTGGCGCACTCCCAACAACGGCGCGCGGGAGTATAAACTCCCGCGCCAGACTTTCGCCATGTTCAAGGCGCGCAATCACGCCATTTGAGGATCAATTAACGCTTGTCGTTTTTGACCTCTTCAAA
>JBFHRO010000133.1:0-8917 GCA_041591635.1 Oleiphilaceae bacterium
ACCGCCGTCACGCTGGGGAATGTTGTTGGTAAAACAGTAGATATTTTCCTGAAAACTGTCGTTCCACTGAATGGCAACTTCTACCGTTACCCCGTCTTCACGTTCCTTGACGAAATGAAACACCCGATTCAAAGGTGTCTTGTTACTGTTGAGATACTCGACAAACGCCATCAGCCCGCCTTCATATTCGAAGACTTCCTGTTTCCCCGAGCGTTCATCACGCAACAAAATCCGCACCCCGGAATTCAGAAATGCCAATTCCCGCAGACGCTTGGCGAGAATATCGTAATGAAATTCAATATTGGTAAAGGTATTGGGTGATGGGACGAAATGAATTTCAGTGCCGGTGCGATCCGTATCGCCAATAATGGCCAGTGGGCTTTGAGGCACGCCGTCATGGTAGATTTGCTCATGCACCTTGCCCTTGCGGCGAATCGTCAGCTTGAGACGCTTTGACAAGGCATTCACAACCGACACGCCCACCCCATGCAAACCGCCGGATACTTTATAGGTGTTGTCATCAAATTTGCCGCCCGCGTGCAACACCGTCATGATCACTTCTGCCGCCGAGACACCCTCTTCATGAATGTCCGTGGGGATACCCCGACCATCATCGGTTACCGTAATGGATTCATCTGCATGAATGGTTACCTTGACTTCCTTGCAATAGCCGGCCAGGGCCTCGTCAATGGAATTATCCACCACCTCGAACACCATGTGGTGCAGGCCAGTGCCATCATCCGTATCACCAATATACATGCCTGGCCGTTTGCGTACCGCGTCCAAACCTTTTAAGACTTTGATACTAGATGAGTCGTAACTGTTATTTTCTGACATCTTGTAACATGCTCCTAAGCCAGTGTGGCGTCATATTTCGTGACCATGCCATGTTCTACCTGAAACAAATCGACTTTGTAATCGGGGCAACACCGATCTGCAATCACCAAGGCGCTTTCCCGCTCGATGGTCGAGAGGATAATCTGCACCCCCAACTGTCCCAGCATGCGGAGCAATCCCGTCACAGCATCACTATCGAGTTCAGCGATAACATCGTCCAAAAACACAACAAGATCTTTTTTGAGAAAATTTCTTACAAATACTGCCTGAGAAACCACCAGGGCACTGACCAGCAGTTTCTGCTGACCCCGCGACAACAGCTGCTGCGCCTGGTATTTTCCAATGCGAATTTTCAAATCTGCCCTATGGGGTCCGAGCTGGGTAAAACCGGCTTTTTTATCACGTTCACGCTGCTGCTCCAGCAGTTCCCGAAGTTCTTCCCTGGCATCCCAGCCACGTACATACTGCATTGAAAAATCGTTGAAAACCGAACTGCCCGAAAGGCATCCCAGGGTTGATCCGAGAATTTCTCCGATCGTGTCAATGTACTTTTGCCGGTATTCGTCAATCTGTTGTGCATCCCGCGCCAACTGACGCTCCCACGGCAGATACAGGCTGGCGTCTAGTTTATCATTTCGCAGCAAGGTATTCCGCTGTTTAAGGCAGCTATTGTAGCTGGCCCAGATTCGGGCAAACTCAGGCTCCAGATGAAACACACCCCAATCCATGTAACGACGTCGTTCCCCAGGCGGGCCGTTTAAAATGTCAAAACTGCCGGAATCCACACACAAGGCCGGCAGGATTTTTGCCAATTGGGAAGCAGCGCGAAGATTCTCGCCATTCACCCGAATGGTACTTGGTGCCTGGCTCCCTCGTTCAATGCCAATCCGGTATTCAAGTGCCGAAGCTTCACAAAGACCAAAAAGCAGGAATCCATTATGCGTTTGCATGTTCATCAGAATTTCTGTTTTTTGTTCTCTGAATGACTTGGTAGTAAGCAAAAAGTAAATCGCCTCTAGCAAGCTGCTTTTTCCGCTGCCATTTTTTCCAAAAACAATATTGATGTCTTTCGACAGGTCGATTTGCTGATCCTTGAGATTTCGAAATCTGCTCAGCTTTATGTAGCGCACCGTCATAGGTCACTTCTGCCCTCAAAAATCAAAAGGCCCGGCGTTGCCGGGCCTTTTACAATCGCACACCAGTGTCACTAGTGCAGCATGTTAAGCCGATCATCCATAAACATGTCAAGTTCAGGGGCCAAAATATGCACATAGCGATCGAAATATAAAAACTGCTTCATCAATAAAGCAAACTCTCGCGGGAAATGAATTCCGTGACGCTCGCCTATCTTCACCATGTCCATCAGCAGGTTGTTGATATCATCTTCCTGATTATTCGACAGAATCGAATAATCAGGCACCATCTTGTCGAGCCGTTTGTACAGCGCACGAATATCATTGGCCAGATGCTCTGAGTTAACCTGCTTGTCCGTCACGCCGATCCGTACCATGGCATCAGCCATGCCATCGAAGTTTCCAACCATAATGCTGGAAATGAAATCCGACATCGCCTCCCAGGTACCCGCAGAAATCCGCCCCACAATACCAAAATCGATAAATCCGACTCGCCCGTCCTTAAGCACCATCAAATTTCCGGCATGCACGTCCGCATGGAAAAAGTTGCATTGGGTCAAACTGGCAAACCAGGTATTCATCGCCGAAATCAGGGTTTTCTCGGGATCATTGCAATGTTTTCGGATGGTCTCGAGATCTGTCAACGAAACACCGTAAAACCGCTCCATGGTCAGAACCCGCCTTGTAGTCGCGTGTTCGTAAACAAGCGGCACCACGGCATCCTCATTGTGGGTGTTCAACAAAAACTGGCGAAATTCCTTCAGATTATTGGCTTCCATGATGAAATCACACTCGGCCATCATGGTGCGCTGGATTTCTTCCACTATGCCCGACAGCGATGTCCAGGCAATTTTCGGTGCCAGATATTCAATGATCCTGGCGGCGACATACAGAAAGTTCAGGTCAGTCAGCAGCACGTTTGCCACACCGGGTTTCTGTATCTTGATCACTACATCCTCCCCGGTTACCAGCGTCGCCGCATGGACCTGGGCGATGGATGCCGAGGCCAAAGGCGTCGGGTCAATCGAGGAATAAATCGACTCCAGAGGGCGATCAAGATCTTCCATCATGATCTTTTTCATCACGCTAAAAGGCAATGGTTTGGTCCTGTCGAGACAGTGCTGGAATTCGTCAACGTATTCCTTGGGAAAAAAGGTTGGCGAGCTGGCAATGAACTGGCCAAGCTTGATGTAAGTCGCACCCAGTTCCTCAAACGTCTGACGCAGCAACCTGGGTGTGGGCGCACCCCGGTCACCCCTCATCCAGTTAAGACCGGTTTTCGACAATACCAGTGTCGTTTGGCCAATACGAAAAACCCCTTTCAGGGTATTCACCAATGTATCCTTCATTCGATAGTACTCCTTCCAACCCCCATTTTCGTGAGCGGGCCAACCCGACACCACACACCGCATTAACCCGTGCAAACCAGCACCTAAATCCGCATCGGCATGACTACATACAAGGCATCATGGCTTTCAGTGGATTCCACCAAAGCACTGGCGTTCGCATTTGAAAACGTCATTTTCACTTCATCACTGGTGATGATGTTCAACACATCAATCAGGTAACCGATATTGAAACCAATCTGAAGTGACTCACCGTAATAGGTAACGGTTAACGAATCCTCAACCTGTTCGTGCTCGGTATTGTTGGCAGAAACCTGCAATAAATTGTCTGATATCTGCAGCCTCACCCCACGAATATTCTCGTGTGACAGAATCGCGGCACGCGAAAAAATGGCTTTCAGCTCCTTTCGGCTTGCAATCACAACTTTGTCGCCGCCCCGGGGAACCACACGGTTGTAATCTGGAAATTTGCCTTCTATCAGTTTCGAGGTAAAGGTATATGCCCCGATTTTGCTTCTGATGTGGCTGTCATTCAGGCAAATCTGTACGTCCTGTTCAGCGTCAACCAGCAAACGGGATAACTCCAGAATTCCTTTGCGCGGTACTATCACCTGGCGGTTACCCGGCGACTTATTGTCGATTGCTAACGTTGACATTGCAAGGCGATGACCATCGGTCGCTACTGCACGCAGATGACTGTCGCCAATCTCGAGCAGCATGCCATTGAGGTAGTATCGGACATCCTGTTGCGCCATCGCAAAGGCAGAAGCATCAAGCAGCTTTTTGAAATCACCCTGGCGAATCACAATGCTTTGATCATCCGGAGCATCCTCAATGTTTGGAAACTGTTCCGCCGGCAAGGTCATGAGCGTGAAGTGGCTCTTGCCACAGCGTAAATGAAAACGTTCGTTCTCGACCCGGAGATCGAGTGTTGCCTGATCCTGCAATGATCGGCAAATGTCGGCCAGCTTGCGTGCCGGCACCGTAATTCGGCCCGGTTGCCGAATTTCAACCTGAGCAATTTCACAGACAAGCTCAACTTCCATGTTGGTTCCGGTAATCCTCAAACCCGTTTCACCGGCTACCATCAATACATTGGACAACACCGGCATGGTTTGCTTGCGCTCAACCATGCCAGCAATCGCCTGCAAGGGTGCAAGCAAGGCTTCCCTGTTTATCAGAACATGCATGCTCATAACGATTTTCCGAATATGCTTACTGGTTGTTTTATGTTTGTCACTCTCAAGTCGTCAGGGTTCTCAAAAAAGTCTGATAATCTTCTCTGATTCCCGCGTCCTGCTCTCGTAATTCCACGATTTTCTTGCAAGCGTGCAGTACCGTCGTATGATCCCGCCCACCAAAGGCATCACCGATTTCCGGCAAGCTGTGGTTGGTCAGCTCTTTGGCAAGGGCCATGGCTACCTGACGTGGGCGTGTTACCGTACGCGTTCGGCGTTTTGACAACAAATCGGCAATTTTGATTTTGTAATACTCGGCCACCGTGCGCTGAATATTATCAATACTTACCTGTTTTTCGTTAAGCGCCAACAAATCTTTCAGGCTTTCACGAATAAATGCGGGAGTAATTTCCTGACCGGTGAAGTGCGCATTCGCCGCCACCAGTTTCAACGCACCTTCAAGCTCTCTGACATTGGAACGTATTTTCTGGGCGATAAAAAAAGCCGCTTCACTGCTGAGCCTGACGTTACTCTGTTCCGCCTTTTTCATCAGAATCGCAACCCGGGTCTCAAGTTCGGGCGGTTCAACCATGACGGTCAAACCCCATCCAAATCGTGACTTGAGTCGCTCTTCCATGTTTTCGATCTCTTTTGGATAGCGGTCGCAGGTCAGTATCATCTGCTGCCCTCCTTCCAACAACGCATTGAAGGTATGGAAGAACTCCTCCTGAGTGCGCTCCTTGCCGGCAAAAAATTGAATATCATCAATAAGAAGAGCATCAACAGAGCGATAATAACGTTTAAACTCATTGATCGCATTAATCTGAAGTGCTTTGACCATATCGGCCACAAATCGCTCGGAATGCAGATACACCACTTTTGCTTTGGAATTGCGACGCAGAATTTCATTACCAATCGCATGCATCAGGTGCGTTTTACCCAATCCGACGCCACCATACAAAAACAGCGGATTATAAGCACCCCCTGGATTTTCAGCGACTTGCATGGAAGCCGCCCGCGCCAACTGGTTCGATTTGCCTTCAATGAAGGTTTCGAACGTGAAGGTTCGGTTGAGCGAGCTTTGATGCTTGATTGATCCTTCGACTTCGATTTTACGCTCAGTGTCTTCTTTGCCGGCATCCGAGGCGGCGTCAAGGTCAACTACCTTGCCTTTCTCAATCTTTATTTTTGCGGCCGCAGGCGGTTTTGTTGCCAAGGTCGAAATCGCTTCGGTCTCTTTTAATTTCACCGAACCTATTTTGAACTGAACCGAATCGACACCTTCAGCTTTGTGTTGTACCAAGAGTTCTTTTATTCGACCAATAAACCTGTCACTGACGAAATCCAGCACAAACTTGTTCGGCGCATACAAATACAGTTGCCCCTCACGGACCTCTGCCTGCAGGGGCCGTAACCATGTATTGAACATTTGTGCAGGATATTCTTCCTGCAGGCTCGATAGGCATTTTTGCCACAAATCCTGAGACACTCGTTGTCCTGTCACCTTGCTGAAACGGTCAGATAACCAAAGAAAGCATTCACGGCGGATGATACCGGCGCCGATTGCCTGGCAGATTCAAGATTCATCAGCCAGCAAGGACGCAATTCTACAGCCACAATGCCAAACCTACCAGAACACTTTTTTATCATGAACAGGCTGTTAATAACATTAACTATAATTTTCAATATGTTACTAACTTACGCACATTGTTGTTAACAACTCTGACGTGTTTTTATCCGCACTTGATTTCTGTGTTGCCTGAACAATGAGCGCCCTCTATAAACCTGGGGACAATCCTGATCACAAGTGCATAGCAGCACTGTGCATATGTCAGGCACAACTGACCCTGTGAATAACTGTGCTTTTTATCCACAGACTCCAAACAGCCTGCCCAATGCTTGCCGGCGCTTTATCAGACGGCTTATATGTTTACTAACGTATTGTTTAATATAAGTTAAAATGACTTGCGCACAGTAAAACCGGGCTATAATAAATACAGTCATTACAAAAAACCTTAAATAAAAAACCTTTTTATTATTAGTTACCCCCCTTCGTTCTTTTCTCGCTAAGTCCTTCTCACCTCCCGGTCCCTTGTGCTGGTTTAAATGCGCATTCTTGTCATGCCCACTCAGGCCTTCGCCTCAAATAGCTCGACCGGACAGATTCACGACGAAAACATTGAATTGTTGCCAAGGATTCTTTAAACTCCCGCTCCTATTTTTCAGGTTATTTTTTGGTCTTTCAGATCGATTCTGTATCGATCGTTGTGTCTGTTGCCAAAGTGTCTGTTGACAAATTTTTATTCAAGCGAGATCCCTCATGAAAAGAACATTTCAACCCAGCGTACTCAAGCGCAAGCGTAATCACGGTTTCCGTGCCCGTATGGCTACAGCAAAAGGCCGTCAGGTGTTGTCACGTCGTCGTGCAAAAGGTCGCAAAGTACTTTCTGCCTGATCAGCTCAGACAAGCTACCCATGACAGATGTTGAATTTCCCCGCTCGGTTCGCTTACTGAATGCCGGGGAATTTCAACGTGTGTTTGATGCTGCAAGTTGCAAAACATCAAATGCCAGTTTCGTGCTTTTGGCGCGAACTACCACAAGTGGCAATGCTCGAATCGGTTTTGTGATCGGAAAGAAAAATATCCGCAAGGCGGTACAACGCAACCGTATTCGTCGGGTTATCAGGGAATCGTTTCGGCATCAGCGAGTGAAACTCCCGCTACTCGACATTGTTGTTTTGGTCAAAAAAGGCGCGGATCAGTTTGATAATGCACAGATATTTAGACAGTTTGATCATTTGTGGCAAAAATTGACGCAACGTAGTCAGGCCGCAGCCAGTCAGACGTAACTTCAAAACACTCTGTAGCGACGCCATACACAAAGGTTTCGGATGTTCAAACGGTGTGCCATCTTTTTGATTCGAACCTATCAGTATCTTGTCAGTCCGCTGTTAGGTCCCCATTGCCGCTTCTATCCCAGTTGTTCGTCCTATGCCATCGCGGCTATCGACCGATTCGGATTTTTCAAGGGCAGTTATTATGCCTTGAGACGTCTTATGCGATGTCACCCCTTTTCTGAAGGTGGGTTCGATCCGGTCCCGCATTCTTCCAACTGCTGCACTCTGGTATCGAAACCAGAATCATTTGCTAACGAGTGATAAACCACCATGGATATGCGACGTAGTATCATTTTTATAGGTTTGGCGATCGTTTCCTATCTCATGATTCTCGAGTGGAATAAAGACTATGGTCACCAACCGCTGCAGACTCAAACGGCAACGATCCTTCCCGATCAGCCCGTGCCAGGATTGGATCAGCAATCTTCCGATCTGGCGATGCCAGGCACCGAGTTTACAGTGCCGGAAGAAGCGACTTCCCGTGATATTGCCACTGCCAAAACCAGCGATGTATCAAGCCGTCTGATTCAGATTACCACCGATACATTGGTGGTAACCATTGATCTGCAAGGCGGAAATATTGTTCAAGCCTTATTGCCTGCCTACCGGGCCGAAATATCCTCACCGGTACCCTTAGCCTTGCTCGAATCCAATTCACACCGTTATTACACCGCAAAAAGCGGTTTGTTCGGACGTGATGGCATAGATTCAGCCAAAAATAAGCTCCAGCCCGTATTTGAGGCCAGTCACACTGAATTCCGGCTGAACGAGGGCGAAAAATCGCTTTCAGTCGATCTTCGCCTTACAACAGCCAACAAGATACAGATCACCAAGCGTTACACTTTTGAGCGTGACAGTTACCTGGTGAAAGTGGATTACCTGATTGATAACCAGTCGGAGAGCGAATGGGTTGGTAATTTCTCCGGCAAGATCGAACGGGATCAAAGCCCGGACCCATCCCAACAAAACAGTATGGGTCTGCAATCATTTTTGGGCATGGTACTCTCGAGTCCACGCGAGCCCTACGGCACCTTCAGATTTGACGACCTCAAAGAAGCGCCCATCAATCAGAGCATCCAGGGTGGCTGGATCGCCTTCATCCAGCATTACTTCATTTCCGCCTGGATCCCGTCTGCGGATCAGGAACATCACTATCAAACCCGTGTCATCACCGATAGTAATGGCCGTACGCGGCATTTGATGGGCTTTGTCAGTCCGGCAGTCAGCATTCCGCCAGGGCAGCAAAAAACCATTTCCGCCAAACTGTACGTGGGTCCAAAAATCATTGATCGATTGGAAGCTGCCGCACCCAAGCTGGAACTGACTGTCGATTATGGCTGGTTATTCTTTATCGCCTACCCCCTGTTCCTGTTACTTGATTTCTTTCACGGAATGGTCGGAAATTGGGGACTTGCCATCATTCTGGTTACCGTTATTGTCAAAGCGCTGTTTTTCCACCTTTCAGCAGCGAGTTACCGTTCCATGGCCAACATGCGCCGGGTGACTCCGCAGTTAACCCGAATTC
>JBFHRO010000134.1:0-8749 GCA_041591635.1 Oleiphilaceae bacterium
AAGGTTACGCTTTGCGGGGTGCCGAAAAAGCGGTTGAGGCTGGCGGCGGTCTGGAAGGTGCCGTAGCTGGGTTCGCGGTAGTACACCATGTTGCTGGCCTGGGCCATGAGTTGGCTTTGCACATTGGTCAGGGCGAGGTAGCTCCATACGCCGGCTTGCAGCAACCACACCCCGGCAACCATGACAAATCGCCCGCGCATAAGACATAATGGCCCGACGAGTCGCCAGCAAGGAGTGTGTACGGGTGCAAGATCCGGAAGAGTTTGACGTCAATTCGGCACGCATTGCCCTTCCGCTACTGAAAGAAGTATTGCAACGGCGCACCCATATCAAAAAAAGCCTGGGGAAAACCTATTTACTTAAAGGAACCCTGGTGGCGGCGCTGAAACTGCCGCAAATGGAAGACCAGCTGCACAGCAAATCCGGGCCTCGGCGCAACAAAGGCCTGGCAGCCTTTCAGGGACTATGGAATACCCTGTCAACCGAAACCCGCAAGGCGGTGCTCACCCAGATGGGCTGGTACGAGCCCAGCGAACTCCCCTGGGATGATCCGCGATCCAACCGGCGCCCTACACTGGAAGAACTGGCATCCACAGATACAAAAAACAACGCAGGCTGAGGTCACCCCCGCCTGCGTCTTTCGCTGTTGCCAATCCAGGCTTATACCAGCTCGTCGATCTGTCGCTGACCTTCTTGCGCGGTGCTGAAGCTGGCCGCCTTGGAAAAGCTGGCATTTGACTGCGGCTCGGCGCGGCTCTCGATCGCCCGGGACTCCTGCCGCTCATTGCGGGCATCGGCCGTCCGGCTCGCTTGCTCCACCTGTTCACTGAGTGTGACCTCAACGCCGGGGCGCGGGGCTTGGCCCTGTTCGGCCGCCTTGCTTTCTTGCGCTTTCTTCAGCGCTTCTTCCCGGGCCGCTTCCTGACGCAACTCCACCTGGGGATTATTACTTACCGGCGAAAGGCTTTTCGCCTGACTGCCACTGACAGCTTCCATAGAACCTCCCACTCAACAGGTTAATTTTTAATCAGTATAACAACAAAACCACTGACCCGACACTCATTAATCTTCATCCCGGCCCGTTTTTCCCTGTTTATTGTAATGTTTTGCGAACGCCAGACACACAACCTGAACCGGTTTAGCCCGCCAGCCAGGGCATGAGCGTAGCCACTGCCAGCGGTATCAATCCAAGGGCAACCAGGGTGGTCAGCAGCGCGGTTGACGCCACCATCCCTGGATGCAATCGCAGCAAGGTGGCAATCACCAGGGTATTACCCGCCACCGGTGTTATGGCTACCAACAATAAGCACTGGTATACCAGCGAATTAAACAGACCCGTCACCTGCTGATCAAACCAGCACAGGGCCAACGTCAGCGCCGGCCATAGCACGAACTTGCCCGCCAGGGTCAGCCCGGTAAAGGCAGCGGAAATCTCGGCCCGGCGCATGCCGGCAACGCCCAGGCCAATGATCATCATGCCCAGCACCGTGTAGGCACCCTGCATCTGCGTCATGAAAGGCGCCAAGACCGATGGCAGGCTTAAACCGGCCAGATTCAGCACAACCGCCAACAAAAACGCATACAAAGACGGCAGCCGAAACACCCGCATCAGACAATCGCGGGCGGCATAACGCCCCTTGGCTGCCAGATAAAACCCCACCGAGTTTTCATGCAGCGTGGTACCCAGCATGCAGAGAATGTAAATACCCAGAGATTCATTGCCAAACAGCAGCAAGGCCACCGGAATACCAAAGTACCCGGTATTGCCGGTGCCCACGGCCAACGCCAGGATATTGGCCCGGGAGTCGCGCAATACCCGCTTGCCGATCTGCAAAAAAGTCAGGCTGATCACAATTCCCACCCCCCACACCCAAAATGGCAAGGTCAGGGCCGACGGCGACAAAGGCGCCGACATCACGCCGCCAAAGACGATGATGGGCGTAATGAGGTACAGCATCAGCCGTGCCAGAGGCGCGCCCGACAAATCCAGAACACGCCCGGCGATATACCCCAGGGCGATCATCAGGTACAGGGGAATAAGGGCAAGCACCAAAGCAACAAACACCGCCATAGCGTCAGATCCGGTTGCGAAACGTCAGCCTTCTAGCATAAGGGTTACGCAGGGCGACGTCAGCCGCTGAACAAACGGTCATTAATACCTGTCCAGATCAAGATAACCGAAACCGAGCAAGGTGTTACTCCCACCCAAAAAGGGTTAAAATTGCGCCCCTGTCTTCGATCAAATTAAATACCTGACTCTTTTAGTAAGATATTGTAAAATACCCCTGCAGACAGAAATGCAATCTGGCAGTACCGCACCGAGCCCATGCCAGCCACGAGAAACCTACGGAGCATTCGCGTATGTCCAACTCCGGCAATCCGGTTAACGAGCTGATCAAGCGAGAGTACGAACACGGGTTCATCACCGACATCGAATCCGATACTTTTGAGCCGGGACTGAACGAAGACGTCATTCGCCGCCTTTCCGCCAAAAAAAACGAGCCTCAATGGATGCTCGACTGGCGCCTGAAAGCCTACCAGCTGTGGAAAGAGATGGAAGAGCCGCAATGGGCTCACGTGCACTTTCCCAAGGTCGATTACAACGCCATCTCCTATTTTTCGGCGCCAAAGTCCAGGGCCGACGCCCCCAAGAGCCTCGACGAGGTCGATCCGGAGTTGCTGCGCACCTATGAAAAGCTCGGCATTCCCCTGCACGAGCGGGCCAAGCTCGCCGGGGTTGCCGTGGATGCCGTGTTTGACAGCGTTTCCATCACCACCACCTTCAAGGCGCAACTGGCCGAAGCCGGTGTTATTTTTTGCCCCCTGTCGGAGGCGGTACACAAGCATCCCGAACTGGTGCAAAAATACCTGGGCACCGTGGTGCCCCAGCGTGACAATTTCTTCGCCGCGCTGAATTCGGCCGTTTTCAGTGAAGGCTCCTTCGTCTACATTCCCGAAGGCGTACGCTGCCCGCTGGAACTCTCGACCTATTTTCGCATTAACGCCGCCAACACCGGGCAGTTCGAGCGCACCCTGATCATTGCCGACAAGGGGAGCCATGTCAGTTATCTCGAAGGCTGTACCGCCCCCATGCGTGACGAGAACCAGCTTCATGCGGCCGTGGTCGAGCTGGTGGCGCTTGATGACGCCCAAATCAAGTATTCCACCGTACAAAACTGGTACCCGGGCGACAAAAACGGCCTGGGGGGGATTTATAACTTCGTGACCAAGCGCGGCGCCTGCATTGGCAAAAACTCGAAGATCTCCTGGACGCAGGTCGAGACAGGTTCGGCCATTACCTGGAAATACCCCAGCTGCATCTTGCGGGGCGAAAACAGCGTGGGTGAATTCTATTCGGTAGCGCTGACCAACAATTACCAGCAGGCCGATACCGGCACCAAGATGATTCATCTGGGCAAGAACACCCGCTCGACCATCATCTCCAAGGGGATTTCTGCAGGCAAGAGCAACAACAGCTACCGCGGTCTGGTGCGCTTCGGGCCCGGAGCACACAATGCCCGCAACTACACCCAGTGTGATTCCCTGCTGATTGGCAGCGAATGCGGCGCGCACACCTTCCCCTACATCGAAAGCAAGAACAAAAGCGCTATCGTCGAGCACGAAGCCACCACCTCCAAAGTCAGCGATGAACAGCTCTTTTTATGCCAGCAGCGCGGCATAGATACCGAACGGGCCGTGTCCATGATCGTTAATGGCTTTTGCAAGGAGGTTTTCAAGGAACTGCCGATGGAGTTCGCGGTGGAAGCCACCAAATTGCTTGAAGTCAGCCTTGAAGGATCCGTCGGTTGACCGATGGCGCGACTGCACACCGATAACCCGGCACTGGCGCGACCCCGCCAGCCGAACTGTTGAGAGTTTTGTACATGCTAAAAATCAGAAACCTGCACGCGGCCATTGACGGCACCCCCATCCTCAAAGGGATCAACCTCGACGTTCGCCCCGGCGAAGTCCATGCCATCATGGGCCCTAACGGCTCGGGCAAGAGCACCCTGTCCCAGGTGCTGGCGGGAAATACCGAGTACGAGATCACCGCCGGTGAAATCCGCCTGGCCGACAAGGATCTGCTCGACATGCCAACCGAGCAGCGTGCCCGGGAAGGTGTCTTTCTGGCGTTTCAGTACCCGGTCGAAATCCCCGGCGTGAGCAATCTGCAATTCCTTAAAACCGCCCTCAACAGCATTCGCGCCTACCGGGGCGAAGCAGAGCTGGATGCCGCCACCTTCATGAAACTGGCACGGGAGAAGATCAAACAGGTCAACCTCGATCCGGCCTTTCTTAAGCGCGGCGTCAACGAAGGGTTTTCGGGCGGCGAGAAAAAACGCAATGAAATCATGCAAATGCTCATGCTTGAGCCGCGCCTGGCCATTCTTGATGAGACCGATTCCGGGCTCGATATCGATGCGCTCAAGGTGGTGGCTGACGGGGTAAACGCCCTGCGCGATCCGCAGCGATCCGTCATCATGGTCACCCACTACCAGCGACTTCTGGATTACATAGTGCCCGACTATGTACACGTACTGGCCAAGGGAAAGATCGTCAAATCGGGCGGCAAGGAGCTGGCACTGGAACTGGAAGCCAAGGGCTACGGCTGGCTAGGTATCGAAGATGCCACCAAAGCCTGATTCGGGAGATGATGAATGAACGCAGCAAAACGCTTTCCCCCAGACTTGTTAACCGCCACGAGCGGCCCCAATGGCTTGCCTGAGCCCCTCGTTGCGCTGAAAAAGGCCGCCTTGACGCAGCTTCAGACGCAGGCCATGCCAACGCGAAAAACCGAAGACTGGCGCTATTCGGCCGGTGCGCTGCAGAATCTGGAGCGTATTGCCTTTACCGGCCAGCCGCTGACAACGCCCGCCGCTGACACCCGGCCAGAAACGCAGGCTTACTACCTGCAGGTAAGCAACGGCCAGTGGCAAGCGAACGAATCGCGCCTGCCGCCAGGCGATGTGGTGAGCATTTGCACTTTCACACAGCTGAACGTCGCCGATGCAGCGCTGGTCGCGGCATCGTCCCTTTATGGCCGTAGCGATCTGCCCTTTGCCACGCTCAATACCGCCCGTTTTGAAGATGCTCTGTTCATTCGCTTCCATCAAAATCGCCATCTTGAAATGCCTCTGGTGATCGAGCACCGGCATCAGGGCGACGGCGCTTCGTATCCCAAGCTTTATGTGCTGATGGAAAAAGGGGCGCAAGCCACGCTGATCGAGGAATACCAGGGCGACGGCCAACAAGCCTCCCTGGTGGCCAGCGTGACCGAGCTGGACCTGCGCGCCCAGTCTCAGCTCACTTTCATTCGGCTTGACATGGCCGGGGAAAACACCGGCCATGCCGGCCTGACGCGGGCAAATCTTGGTCGCGACAGCCGTCTGAGTGCCCATTGTGCCGGTTTTGGCGGCACGCTGCGCCGGCACGATTTCAAGATCGGCCTGAGCGATACCGGTGCCGAGTGTGAACTCAACGGTGTCTGTGTGGCACTGGGTGAGCAACACTACGACAACCACACCGACATCGAACACATTGCCAGCCACTGCAACAGCAACGAAAACTACCGCTGCATTGCCGGGGGCAGTGCGCGCATTGTCTTTAACGGCCGCATTCACATTCACCGCCATGCGCAGAAATCCAACGGTGCCATGAACAATCGCAACCTGCTGTTGTCACCCGAGGCGGAGATTGATACCAAACCCGAGCTGGAAATCTATGCCGATGATGTCAAGTGCGCCCACGGCACCACCATTGGTCAGCTCAACGAAGAAGAACTCTTTTACCTGTTGACCCGCGGTATCGTTCGCCCCCAGGCGATTGCGATGCTGACACTGGGCTTTGTGGTTGAGCTGGTGCAGAAGATTCCCGACGAACGCACCCGTGCGCTCGTCGAAGCCCGGCTTGAAGCCTTTATTGAAGCGGCTCAGGCGCACTAGCACAGCAACAGAAACGCCACGGATTTTACCTTTTTCATGAGGTCACTATGACAGAAGTTGCCACCGCAACGATCACACAAGCCATGATGACGCCCTTTGACGTTCAGGCAGTGCGGGCGGACTTCCCGATTTTGCATCAAACAATTCATGGCAAGCCGCTGGTGTATCTGGATAACGGCGCCAGCGCCCAGAAGCCCCAGTCTGTCATCGATGCCATGAGTCACTACTACCGTCATGACAATGCCAACGTGCATCGGGGCGCCCATACACTGGGTGATCGCGCCACCGCCAGCTTTGAAGCCGCCCGCGAAAACGTGCGCCGGTTTCTCAATGCCCGCAAGCGCCAGGAAATCATCTGGACCAAAGGCACGACCGACGCCATTAATCTGGTCGCCAGCGGCATCGGCCAATCCCTGGTCCCTGGCGATGAGATTCTGGTCAGCCACATGGAGCACCACGCCAACATAGTGCCCTGGCAAATGGTTGCCGAGCGCACCGGCGCAATCCTCAAGGTGATTCCGGTCAACGAGCGCGGCGAGCTGGTGCAAGAGGCCTTCGAACAACGCCTGACCGACCGCACCCGGGTGCTGGCCATCACCTATGTATCCAACGTACTGGGCACCATCAACCCGGTGGCCGGGATGATCGCCAGGGCCCGGGCTGCCGGCGCCGTCACGCTCGTGGATGCGGCGCAGGCGGTACCTCACTTTGATGTCGATGTGCAGGCACTGGATTGCGACTTTCTCGCCTTTTCGGCCCACAAGCTGTTTGGCCCCACCGGCATCGGCGTGCTCTACGGCAAGGAACACCGGCTCGAAAAACTGCCGCCGTATCAGGGCGGTGGCGAAATGATTGAACGGGTCAGCTTTGAGAAAACCACCTGGAACGAGTTGCCCTACAAATTCGAGGCAGGCACCCCGGCGATTGCCCAGGCCATTGGTCTGGGGGCCGCCATTGACTATCTCGAAAGCCTGGATCGCGCAGCCGCAAGCCTGCACGAAACCGCCTTGTTGCGCCATGCCGAACAGCTGGCCCGCGATGTCCCGGGGCTGCACCTGATAGGCACTGCCGAGGAAAAAGTACCGGTACTGTCATTCAAGATCGACGGATTGCACCCCAGTGACATAGGCACCCTGCTCGATCAGCAAGGCATTGCCATTCGCACCGGCCACCACTGCGCCATGCCGCTGATGGATTTCTTTGCCGTGCCGGGAACCGCCCGGGCTTCTTTTGCTTTTTACAACACCCAGGAAGAAGTCATGCAACTGTTCGAGGCGCTGAAGAAAATCCAGCGCCTCTTTGGCTAGCGACAGCGGCAGTGACGCTGCCCCACTGGATCACTGGCTCCTTGCTCCAAAGGCATCAGGACGCCACCAGGAAGGAACAGGAAATATTGAACAAGCGAAAATCCTACACAGGTAAATGCAGACCATGACAACCCAAGCCTATAGTCCTCAAGCGGATATTTGTGTAACCGAAGCGGCCATGCGCCACATCCAGAAAGAGCTTTCCAAGCATCCGCACAGTGCCGGCATACGGCTGTACTTGCGCACCAGCGGATGCTCCGGATACATGTATGAAACCGCGCTGGTAAACGAACCCGATGCCGAAGACGAAGCCATTGACCTGAATGCCCAGGTGACGCTCTTTGTACCGCGCAAGGACTTGCCGGCACTCAAAGGCACCCGCATGGACTTTGTCACTCAGGGCCTAAACTCCATGTTCCGGTTCGACAACCCCAACGCCACCGGCGAGTGTGGCTGCGGCGAAAGCTTTTCGGTTTCCTGATCCGGCTTTTGGGAAGCATCCATTATCCACAGGCATGGATGAGAGCCACCCACGCCTGGAACACAAAATGAACAGAGGACAACATGGCGGAAAGAGAAGTCGTTTTGACCAAGCGTGACGTTGAAGCCCGACTGGTTCCCTCAGGCGTGGAGATCATGATTCCTGCCGACTCCTTCGTGACCATTACCCAGTCGCTGGGGGGAACCTTTACCGTGGTGGTGAACGGCAATCTGGCACGGATCGAAGGCAAAGACTCGGACGCGCTGGGCAAGGAAGTCAAATTCAGCGATTTCGAAACACCCGCCGATGGCAGCGTGAACGAAAACCAGGTATGGGAAGCGTTACGCCATTGCTTTGATCCGGAAATCCCGGTCAACATTGTCGATCTGGGGCTGGTCTACGAATGCCGGATCGACACTGATGCCAATGGCAAGAACGGCGTTTTTCTCAAAATGACGCTCACCGCACCCGGCTGTGGCATGGGGCCGGTAATCGTTGAGGACGCGCGCACCAAGGTTCTGCAGGTACCCAACGTGGATCAGGTCGAGGTGGAGCTGGTGTTTGACCCGCCCTGGAACAACGACATGCTGAGCGACGAAGCCAAACTGCATCTTGGCATGCTCTAGGCGCGTTGGTGCCCTGTGGCACAGCGTCCATCGAAGTAATCTTGCGGATCACCGGCTATGAGCAACACACCAGCAACAGCATTTACCGCCAACGAATTTGGCACCGGCATTACCCCGGAGGAGATTCTGGATACCTTCAGTTTTCTCGACGACTGGGAAGATCGCTACGCCTACGTGATCGATCTGGGCAAAAAACTTCCGCCTTTTCCCGAGAGCGAAAAAACCGAGGCCAATTATGTTCACGGCTGCCAGAGTCAGGTATGGCTCATTCACTACCTTGATCCGGCAAGCGGCAAGGTGTACCTGCTGATCGACAGCGATGCCATCATTGTCAAAGGACTGGCGGCCGTCGTGCTGGCTGCCCTCAATGCCAAAACGCCGCAGGCGCTGCTG
>JBFHRO010000135.1:0-8738 GCA_041591635.1 Oleiphilaceae bacterium
CCGAGCGCGGCGTCGAGCACGCCCGGCGCCGCCAGGGTTTGGCGAATGCTGTCGCGGATTTCCTCCGGCATGGCCCAGTTGGGGCTCCAACTGGCAAGCAAACGATCAATAAAGGCCCAGTTTTGCCGTGGCACGACCCACTCAGGCAACTGCGGCAACTGAAAGAACTCCAGGTACCAGGCATAACGCAAGTACTGCGGCGCCCGGCGCAGCATGGCGGTGATTCCCAAAGGATAGGGAATGGTCAGGGCACAAAAGGAGTGAAACCGTGCCGGAGCCAGCCGAATCAGCGCGTAGCCGGCCAGCGCGCCCCAGTCATGGCCCACCAGATGCACTTTGGTCTGCGGATCATTCCAGCGGGCAGCGATGGTTTCAATCACCGCCAGCAGGCGGCAGGCAATGCGCACCAGGGCATAGCGATCACGCGATTGAGACTGCCTTGACACCGAGGCGGGCTCGTACCCCGGCAACAGCGGACACACCACCCGGTAACCGGCCCGCTGCAAGGGGGCCATCTGATGGCGAAAGCTCAAGGCATTATCGGGAAATCCGTGCAGACAAATCACCAGAGGCCGTGGCGCATCACTGGTATCCGACACCAGGGCAGTGGTCGCAAAGCGGCCTTCTGTGGCCAGCTCGCAGGCAAACGTCAGCACCGCCCAGCCCTGGGCGCGGGCATACTGCGCCATCAGCGTGCTTTCAGTTGCGACTGCGTTTGCCTGCGCGAGCATCAGGCCAGGTCTGCCAGCAAGTCGGCCTCACTCAGTTCGCTGGCATTTTTGCCTCCGGTGAACTGCCACAAACCGGCCGCTTCATAGTGCTTGCGCATGCGCGGGGTTAACAGGCCGATGTAGTCCAGATTGGGAATCAGGCGCTTGAACATCTGCTGGCGAAAATCCCGCATGGCCGGTGAGGCCAGAATGAACTCGTTCCACTGCCGGCGCGTCATCTGGCCTTCGAACATTTCTTCATAGACTTCATGGCCCATAAAGCGGTTGCGCATCAGCAGGGCAACCTCGAACGCCCAGTCTTCACGCTCGCGGTGCTCGGCCGGCGTCAGGCCGGTGCGCAGGTGATCGCGCAAGGCCAGCACCCCGTAATGCACGTGGCGCGCTTCGTCCTGAATCACGTACTGCAGCATTTTGCGCAACAAGGGTTCCTGCGAATTGTTGTGCAGGGTGCTGAATGCCCCCAGCGCCAACCCCTCGACCATGATCTGCATGCCGAGAAACTTGATATCCCAGCGCGAGTCGGTCATCAGGTCATCAATGATCACAAAGAGGTTATCGTTGATCTGATAGGACTTTTGCATTTTGGTATCAAGGTAGCGCAAAAACACGTCCAGATGACGCCCCTCGTCCATGACCTGCGTCGCTCCGTAGAACTTGCCGTCCATCCACTTCACGCTCTCGGTAACCTGCGCCGAGGCGTACAGGGCCCCCTGCTCGCCGTGCATAAACTGGCTCAGCATCCAGCAGGCCATGTTGAAATTGGCCTCGGCCACTTCTTTCTTGTTGAGTTTGACGCCGTACTCACGCAAGCCTTCCAGCGGAATGAAATTGGCGTTGATGATGGGCACTTCGGGGTTCATGGGGTCAACGTCGGTCGACCAGTCCAGATCCCGGTCACCGTCCCACTGATTCGCCACCGCACGCCGGTACAGGGCATTCATTTCGGGAAAATCGAGTTTGTAGGTCAAATCAAAATTGACCTGGTGGTTGGCCTGCATGGGCACATGATCGTGCCGCTTGCCCTGCTGCATAAACAGGCCGCGAATGGCCGAAGGCGCCATGGACGAGGCCACCTTGGGGTTCTTGACCTGCAACATCAGAGACACATTTTCAAGGGTGGCTTCCACCCGGTTGCGGGCAGGGGAAGGAATCCCGTCCAGCATTTTATCGATAATCATATTCGCTACCTCGTACTCACTTGTGCAGTTATTGTTATGAATTTCAACGCGGTGCCGGTGCTGATCGAACCTCAGGCATCCACGGTGACCGTATCGCAGGCATACGACAGGCACGCCAGCCGATAGCCTTGCGCCTGCTCCGCCTCAGACAAACAGTTGGGCTCATCGCTGACGGTGTGGCCGTCGGTGACCTTCACCCGGCAGTGGCCACAGCCACCCACCTGGCAGCTGTATTCCAGCGCCACGCCAGCCGCCAGCCCTGCTTCCAGCAGGCTTTGGCCGGGGGCCACGCGGGCTTCCACACCGCTGCGGGCAAAGCGAACGCGCTGCTCGGTTGTGGGGCGCTTGGCACTGGCATGGGCGGCGGGCAAAAACCGCTCAAGATGCAGCCGTCGCCGGTCAACACCGAGGTTTTGCAGAGCCGTTTCCACTTCGGCCATCAAGCCTTCAGGACCGCAGACATAGATTTCGCTTTGGGGCGTCAGCGCCAGATTTTTTTCACACCAGGCCACCGTCATCCGCCCCTTGTGCTTCGACTGGCCTTTGGCGGGCGCGGAAAACACAGGAATCAGGCGAAAGTTTGGATATTCCCGCGTCATGGCCTGCAACTCGTCGCGAAAGATCATGTCTGCCTCATTGCGGCAGGCGTAGTAAAGCGTCACCTCCAGCTCGCGCTGCTGGCGCAAGGCGCTTTCCAGCAAACTGCGAATGGGGGTGATGCCCGATCCCCCGGCAATCATCACCAGGTGTGCCGGCAACGTCGGCGGCAGCACGAAATCGCCACTGGGGCCGGCCAGCGTCAGGGTGTCGCCGACCTTCAGTGCGTTATGGAGGTAAGTTGACATTTGTCCCCCCGCCAGACGCTTGACGGTCAGACGAATCCGGCCATCCTGGGCCGGTACATTGGCAAGCGAATAGGCCCGCTTGAGGGTTTGCCCTTCAACGCTTGCCACGCAGGTGAAAAATTGCCCCGGGGCAACCGCGGGCAGGTCACCGGTATCGGCCACCAGCCAGATTGAGCGGGTGTCGGCGGTTTCTTCCACCAACTGCGCCACCCGTAACGACACCGGCGCCGGCTGCCTGGCACGGGTCTGTTTGCCCCAGGCATTGACGTTGGCAGTACGCGACTGCGCCACCGGCCCCCTGGCCGGCATTCTGAACAGCGCGCTAACAAGCGAGGTGAAGAGTTTTCCTGGCAGCGACATAAGGGTTCCTGTGTTAGTGTTAGACAGCCTGAATGCTACGGCAGTCATCGACACCTGTGTCGCCATATCATGTGCATTTCGCGCCAAAGCACGAACAACACCCCGACAAAAATCTGCGCTTTCGCACTTTTTTGCTCGAAATAACTCAAGAACAATGCACTGCGACAACTCTGGATGCCATAGTCGCCGCTTGCACCAGACGCCATTTCAGGAACCAAGGTGATGGGATTTGAACTCAAGAAATTGATCGGCGGCCTGCTGATGCCCTCGGCCTGGATTGTGCTGGGCCTGATACTGGCCGTGGTGCTGCTGGTACGCGGAAGGCGCCGCCCGGCGTTGATACTTACCACGGGCTGTGCGCTGGTGTTTTATCTGCTCTGCCTGCATCCGGTGGCCGACTGGCTGCTGGCGCCGATCGAGCGACAGGTGCCCGCCTATCAGGGCGAAGCGGTAGACTATGTGGTCGTACTCGGGGGCTATCACAGTTCTGACGACCAGATTCCGCCTTTGGCCCAGCTCAGCAGTCACTCGCTGTTTCGCCTGCTGGAGGGGATTCGCATCCACCAACGCAATCCCGGCTCGCAGCTGGTGTTTTCCGGCTACGCCGAGCTTGACCCGGTGCCCCATGCACTGGCGATGAAGCAGGCCGCCATCAGCCTGGGGGTAGAAGAAGCCGCTATCCTCACCGAATCCGGCCCAAGGGACACCCTCGAAGAAGCCCGGCAACTCCAACCGCTGCTGCAAAGCAAGGCCTTTGCGCTGGTGACCTCCGCGTCCCATATGCCTCGCGCGCTGCAACTTTTTAAAGCGCAGGGCCTGAATCCCGTACCCGCACCCACCGAATTTCTGGCCCGGCCCACCCGCCGCTGCAACTGGCGCTGTGCGCTGCCCACCGCCCATGCCTGGTACAAAAGCGAACGCGCCATTTACGAACGCCTGGGGCAACTGCAGCAGTGGCTGAAGCGGATCATAAAGCCGCCGGCATTCTGAACTCCTGGGCGCCTGATGCTTCAACTCATGGCGGATCGACACCTGTCTCAAGCTATATCTCGACACCCAGGCAGCCCTGTTTAAGCCAGAAAAACCGTCATATCGGCAACGAAATCAGCAGCGTTGACATCATGTTCCGGGTACATCCGGCAAAAGCCGCTATTCTGGAAGAGATGAACCAGGCGATTCGCACCCTTACCACCAATGGCCGCCTGGAGAAGATCTACGCCGCCTACAGGTAATTTACGGGTGAGTATCTACACCAAAACCATCTGGATTGTCGTGGTCATTCAGGGCCTGCTGTTTGCCCTGCTGTTTCTGTTTATTCGCCATACCCACACCCAGGGCTATCTGGCCCTGGAACAGCAGGAGCTGCGCACCAACCTGCAACGTATTGAGCAGGCACTGGCGGCCGACAAGGATGGTTTAAGCCAGCTGGTCTATGACTGGGCGGTGTGGGACGACGCCTACAACTTTATCGACGCGCCCAATGACGCCTTCATCGAATCCAACATCAGCCCCGGCACCTTCGAGCCCGGCATACAGCACATCCTGTTTCTGGATAACCGCTTTGTAACTGTGGCAGGTTTTGAGCGCGCCCAAAACCTCGATGGCGAGCCCGAAGTGCAGGCCATGCCCACGGCCAGCAGTGACTTTTTCACCGATCTGGTGCGCTCGCAAATCCTTTCGCCTCACAGCCCCCCCGTGCAACTCCAGCATAAAAAATTCAGCGGCTACGTAACCTACCAGCAGGCGATTTACATCATTGCGGTGGAGCCGGTCACCAGCAGCGATGGCGCCAGCGAACCGCGCGGATTTCTCTTGATGTCGCGCGAACTGCACGCCGACCGTGTCCGGCGACTGGGGGAAATTACCGCTTTGTCGCTGGCCATTGCCCACTTCGCCACTGCCGATCTGCCTACCGTGGTGCGAAGCCAACTCAACCAGAGCCCGATGGTCATTACGCCGATCGACGATCACTGGATTCGTGGCGACAAACGACTGGCCGACCTTTTTGACCAGCCCTCATTGGTGATCAGTCTGGAACAGGAACGCCACCTGTATCAGCAAGGCAGGCAAACCCAGCGGGATTATTTACTCTATTTCTGTCTCGCGGGCCTGCTTACCACCGTTGCGGTCATTTCGGGTTTAAGCCGTGGCCTGCTGCGACGGATCGCGCAGCTCGCACGGGAACTGGCGCGCCTGGGCGACAACAACCGTACCAAGAATCTGCTGACCGTTCGGGGCCAGGATGAAATTGCCAGTCTCGGCAAGGCCATTAACCAGTTGCTTGGTCGTTTTCGTAGCTTGTTGGAGGAACAACTGGAACAGGAAAAACGCCAAACCCGGCTCACCGGCCATTTGCTGGAAATCGCCATGGATGACACCAACCCCAAGGATGACCTCGACAAGATGGTCGCCTGGATACTGAGCAAAGCCAGCACCTCGCTGACCTGTGACCGTCTTGCGTTGTGGCAGATTGATGAACGGCGTCAGCTCCTGCTGTGCCAACAACTCTTTACGGCATCGACCGATACCGAAACCGGCACGAACCCGCCACGATGCAGCCTGCCCTTCGCCGATAACCCTTACCATGAGGCCGTTCGCCAGGGCATGCCGGTCAAGGCAGACCGCCTTGATCCAAACACGGCCGTGCGCACAAGCACGGCGGGTTACTGGGCGACCCATGGCATTTCTGGCTATATGGCGATTCCCGTGAAGGATCAAACGCAGGTGATGGCGCTGTTAACCGTCGAAGTCACCGGCAAAGGCACCCTGTGGTCGACCGAAGACTATTTTTTCGCCCGCTCACTGGCCCAACTGATTGCCAACAAGCTCAAAATTCACCGGCGACTCATGCAACAAAAGGAACTGCTGCAGCAGGCAAGTCTTGACAATCTCACCGGCCTGCCCAATCGCAGCCATTTCAACACCAGTTTCGATCTGATGGTGCAGCAGGCCAACGCCAGCGGCAATGCACTGGCCGTGCTCTTCATTGACCTGAACAAGTTCAAGCCGGTCAATGATCGCTACGGCCATGCCGCCGGTGATGCTTTGCTGGTGGAACTGGCACAACGATTTCGCCAGGGGCTGAGAAAGCATGATCTTATATGCCGCCTGGGCGGCGATGAGTTCGTTGCCGTCACCCCCCTGGCTGATGATCCTCAGACGCAGGTCGCCGCCATTGCCGGCAAACTGCTGACCCTGGTGGAGCAGCCCGTAGCCTTTGAAGATCAATGGCTGAGCGTTGGCTGCAGTATTGGCGTAGCTTTGTACCCGCACGACGCGATCACCCCGGCTGACTTGCTGGCCAAAGCCGACAAGGCTATGTACGAGGCCAAAAAATCATCCCGCTCTGGCTACTGTCTGGCGCAAACCATTATCCCCGACGAGTCTCCGGTCGAGAGTCACTGACGCACCTGACACCAAAAAAATGCCCTCACGCAGGAGGGCATTCACAGTCACAATAAAGCCGGTCGATCAGGCTTCGATACCACAAATGAACCAGGGGCTGCCCTCCTGGCCAAGATCGCGCTCAAGGTGCCAGACATCTGTAATATCTTCTTCCACCCCTTCCACATCGTCGCGGTAGCGACCACGGAACCGGATGCTCAACTCGGCCTTGCCAAACATCTGATCAGCTCGCACCAGCTCGGCTTCCACCCACAGCACCTGGGTATGCTGCTCAGGTTCGAGCGTGGCGCGCTCATCGCGCAGGGAGTTATAAAGCTCAGGCGTTACGTATTCCTGAATGCTGGCCAGATCGTTCTTGTTCCAGGCCTCCTGCAAGGTGCGATAGTGTGCCTTGGCTCCTTCAGTAAACGCTTTCACATCGAATCCCTGGGGCAGATTGAAAGGTACGAAAGGCGCGGGCTCCACGCTGGCGGCGGCTGCAGGTGCAGCGGCCGGCTGCCCGAACTCAAACACGGGGCGCCCGGTGGGCGCCGTACGCTGCTGCACAGTTTGCTCCATTGCACCGTTGCCGGCCATGGCGGCCGCCGGCGCCGGCCCGGGGATTTGGGATTTGGCCCTGGAACTGCGAAACAGTTTGAACAACACAAAACCGAGCAGTGCAAACAACAGCATGTCCATGATCTGTAGGCCTTCAAAGGCGCCCCCCAGAAGCGCGGCAATCAGGCCGCCGGCCAGCAAGCCCCCCATCAAACCGCCCAGCATGCCCTTGTTTCCACCCGCCGGCTGCGTCGGCTGCTGCCCTGAATTTGCCGGGGCAGCCGCCGGTTTGGCGGGTTGCGCCGGTGCAGTCTGGTAGCTTTTCCCGAACGATTTTCCACCGCCAAGCTTTTTGGCGTGGGCAAATTCAGCGGTCATGCTGAATGCAAACAAAACGGCCAGAAAGGCCCAGAATTTCTTCATCACACAGGTATCCTTGGTTGAAGTGAAGCTCAAATGCTAAGGAAGGCGCGCGCCTTGTCAAATGAAATTCGCGTTAAATTTCCGCCTGCGGTTACAGATGGGCAGCAACCACGGCGGCGAGGGCATGGATATGCGCCTCACTGGCATTGAGCGCAGGAATATAATGGAAGTCACTTCCTCCTGCCCGGGTGAAAATCTCCCGGTTTTCCACTTCAATCTCTTCCAGCGTTTCCAGGCAGTCGGCACTGAATCCCGGACAAATCACATCCAGCCCCTGCAAACCCTCCTGACCCAGACGTTTCACGGTTTCATCGGTGTAAGGCATGAGCCAGGGCTCGCGTCCCACCCGTGACTGAAACGACACCAGCCAGTCACCCTCGGCCAACCCCAACTGTCTGGCGACTGCAGCGGCCGTTGCGGCACAGTCCTGCGGGTAAGGATCACCCTTGTCCGCATAGGCGCGAGGAATACCGTGAAACGAAAACAGCAACTTGCCGCTACGTCCGGTGGCCAGCCAGTGATCCAGCACCGACTGCGCCAGCGCTTCAATATAGCGCGGCTCCTCGTGGTAGCGTTTGACAAAGCGGATCTCGGGCAGATTTCGCATTGTCCGGGTAGCCGCATGCAAGGCATCCCAGGCCGCTGCCGTGGTCGTAGCGCTGTACTGGGGAAACAGGGGCAACACCACCAGACGCTCAATGCCTTCCCGAGCCATTTCCTGCAGCGCCGAAGCAATACTGGGGCGGCCGTAAGTCATGGCAGAGTAGACCTTGACAGAGTAATCGCCCTTGTCGAGATGCGCTTCAAGCAAGCGCGCCTGCTGCTCGCTGATCGCGCGAATCGGTGATCCTTCGGCCGTCCATATTTTCTGATAATTGTGTACCAGTTTGGCCGGACGAAACCGCAGAATGAACAGATTCAGAATCAGCCACCACAGCAGGCGGGGCGTCTCCACCACCCGGGGATCACTGAGAAATTCCTTGAGGTAACCTCGTATCGCCGGCACCGAGGGCTCGTCGGGGGTACCAAGATTGAGTAAAATGACCGCCACTCTGTGCTGTTGCGGGTTTTTCTTGAACGAAATCATTGCGGTATCTCTTTGCAATCAGCCAGTAGGCACCCGTGCCGGCACCCTGACCATCCGTAAGAAGGGCAAGCGTATCGGCCCGGCCGGCCAATGGCAAGGCGTAAGCCTCCCCCAACAGACCTGAATCACAGACCGGCCACCTCCACCGACCCATCGCAAAACGAGGCGCAAG
>JBFHRO010000136.1:0-8712 GCA_041591635.1 Oleiphilaceae bacterium
GTAATATTCGACTTCGGACATGCCAAGTGCTTCAATCGTTTCGTAATTGGATTTACATTTATACGTTATGTGATTGACATTGTTTATAAGCAGGTCGAACTGTAATGTCGTAACTTTTTTACCTGTTATTAGAAAGTTTGCAGAAAGAATGAGTGCTATCAGAAGGGTAATGCTTGGAACTATATAGAAAATCAGTTTATTTCGTATTTTCATTATACAGTCCGCTTATTTGTAGAATGTTGAGATATTCTACAAATGAAACTCCATAGGAAATTCCCCAGTATTTATCAAGAATCTCATTCTCGAGCGCATACTTTAAATATTTTTCCAATATTTTCTTAAAAACTTTGTTGTTTTTGTTGACCGCCCAACCCATGACTTCGGGCTGGCTAATCGCATTACTAATGGTTAGATTTTTGTAGTTTTTTAGCGCTGCGAAAGCTCTGTCACTGTCATAGACGGTAAAATCCGACAATCCCTCAGAGACTGCTTTATCCATCTCATCAAAGTCTGAAACATAGTAATAGCTGAAATCTATTTTATTTCTGAGCTTCACTTGCTCAAGATTCAGCTCCATCGATGTGTTTTTCACCATTACACAAACCTTGTTATTCAGATCGGATATATGAGGTAAACTAGTATCCTTTCGGGTAACAATCATCTGACGGCTTGGCACGAACTTAATGATGTCAAACATTTTTTCACGCCAGGGCAGGGATGTTATACCGTCCAGATACAGATCAACCTGCTCAATAAGGCTGGGAACATAAGAATAGTCCGGGTCTGACTTGACAAGGTCTAACGATTTATTTTCTTTATAAAAGTAGTCATTCCAGCCGACGAGCTTAATGTCGATATTGATATTGGCCAGATCGGCAAATTCTTTCAGGACGTTGTAATGAAAGCCGCTGATAGAACCATCAGGGTTAGGGTGGTAAACCGCAGAGCTGACTTTGGTAGCTATTTTAATGCTGCCGATACGGTTCAGATTTTTGATATAAGCTATTTCTTCGTTCGTCCAGCCGGCACCCTCTATCTCCAGCAGTGGAATACCTGGCTCACGTGCTGCGCTTGTTGAAATGTGCAGCAATAGAAACATTGCTATCAACAGTTTTTTCATAAAGTGCTCCCTGCAATTTCTATCGACCCCAATATTATTCAGAGAGATAACCCCCTGATCGTGAAACACACTGCGAAGACAGGCCGCCGCTCCAGGCCGCCCTTTGGGCTCAGCCACGCATCAAGGCCGGCCATTTAACCCCGGCATAACTATCCTCCGGAGATCCGCGCTGCCAGCTCAAAAAGTGTACAATAATTGCAAAATAATTGCAGTATATCACCCGGGAGCAAAGGTGGTAGAAGTGCAGGTGCTGGAAGTCGGCTGGTCACCGCCCAGTGCCATCAAATCAGACGTTTCGTTAAAGATATCATATCCTTGAAGGCAACAGCGGCAACGACACCCTGGAAGACGGCATTCTGATTGAAGTTGGTGGCTCCCGACCACAGGATGATGATTCGGGACCCCGTTCCCGGTTCGCGCGGCGGGCACGTTATCTCTTTGGTTTGCGGCGCCAGCTATTACTACAACCGCAATCCCCAACTCTCGGGCGCCACCGGGTAAACAGGTAGTTTTCATATTGAGCCGGCCCCGCCAGAAAATTCGCGTAGCGGTATGCTTCGCAAGTGTTTCTCAATTGCTTCAATCATAGATTTGGTAAGCGGCAAGTGGGCTTTTTCTTTCGCCCATACTTCATTGAAGCCCGCCACCGTTTGCTTGGCCGTATCTAGCACCAGCTTTTCGGGCAACATGGATTTAGCCGCCAAGTGTGATAATTCATCCAGACTAAAATCACTGAACTTTTTGCTACGGCTAACCTTTAGCGAGCTACTGTCATCGGGTATATAGGGAATGGTCGAGACAAAGTCATAAGCCGGTGCAATGGATGCCGTGCGTTTGTCTTTGTAAATCACAGACCAATTCTTCAAATGCATATCAGCATTACCAATTAGCGTATTGAACACCAACCTGCGAGTAAATTCAGCAATGTCTTCCTCTTGGCCTTCTATGCCGATAACCTGAGCAATATTACGCATGCTGGCTTTTTTGTATTTATCTTGAGGATATACGCCAAAAACCTGCGCAAAGTCCTCAATATGTATTGCTTGCCCATCCGCACGATCAAAACGCTTGATCGCAAAGGCACTGTTGCCAAACGTCCCGATTCCTTTCGGGATGTTAGCGATCTGGTTAATGGATAGCAGCCGAATCTCTGGCACATCCATTCCTAACATTCGAGCCAATTCCATCATCGAATATTCATTTTCCGGCACCGCTTCAAAGCGAGATGACGGCAATTTCACAATCCATGAGCCACCTTGACCTGTAGCCGGGATCGCCAAACCGCCGTTGGCATGTTGCACGGCTGAAAATTTCAACTGCACACCCGCCAATGAAAAACGCATCGGTGCCTCGTATTGCGTTTCATCTTCAATTTCTTGATGCCTGTCAGGCGGCAGCGCTTCACCATCGACAGGTTCAACAGTGATCGCTCCTGCTAAATCCTGCCCTAACACCCACAACAGAAAAAACTCCCTCGCCGGGTTAACGCCTGCACGTTCTGCCAGATAGTTTCGCATCGTTTCCTCTGGCAATAGATTGGAGAAAAACGGGGTTAACCTGGTCTGGGTAGGCTTGAAATTGGTAAGCAAGCCACCGAGCGAATCTTTAAAACCAAGTCCCAATACGGGTCGCGATTCGTCGTTAACGTAAGCATCCGTAAAGGCAAACAGCGTTCTGTCATTGCCAACATGGGTGATCGTTGCGATAGGTTCGCCATAGAGCAAAACGTTTAGAGTGGATACAGTGTTAGTCATCGCCGTCTCCATCTAAACGGTATGCAGGTGACATTTGTTCACCTTCATCGTAACCACCTTTGCTACTTCGAATGATCGACTTTATTGCAGGAACAGTTTTTTTAGGCGCGACAAATAGCTCCAGGTCGAGCGCGCGGGCGAGTGCAATCAAGCTGGAAACCCTTAGATCAACGGCGCCAGACTCGATTTTCGATATATGGCTTTGGGGTACCCCCGAACGATCGCTCAGCGCTCTCTGGCTAAAACCCTTACGTACGCGCGCTTCTCGAAGGCTTTGCAGTATCTGCTCTGTTACATAGCTCATATTGATATGTATTAATATATCATTTTTCAAAAAATATATGCAAAACCATATCACGGCAAGTCATGGAGCACAACGGCGATTAGCTATTGCATATCACATTAAAACCTTTGATATGTGTTGATAGATAATTGGTGGTGCATCCGAATTACCGGCAGGCATCGCGTTTGAGGGAAAGTTCGGTCAGGGCAAGATCGGGTGTGTAGGGTTAGACGATAGTGACCTGTTTCAACGGCAAAGAAGTGAGGGATTGAATCAGTGAATCGGTGCGATTAAGCCTTGACGCTATTCAGGCTCAACACCAGCGTCATCGGATGCTGTGGCGATTCCTGAAAGCCGTAATACTCATAGAACTGCTTGGCGTGCTCGTGGAGCGCATGAACTAGTAACGCACGAACGCTGGTGTTCTGCGATACGGTGATGGCACGGTTTACCGCATCTTGCAGCATGGCAGCCCCGAGCTTGATGCCCTGTGTCTGGCGATCCACCGCCAATCTGCCGAGCACCATGACTGGAACCGGGTCGGGCATATTGCGACGAACCGAACTGGTCGCCACTTGATGGGCGACTGCACCGGCCGCCATCGCATAGAAGCCGCGCACCCGATTTTCTTCATCAACGACCACAAAGGTTCTGCTCGCACCGGTGGCCTGGTTGTTCATCGCCCGTCGTTTGAGCCACTCATCCAAAGCGGACTCGCCGCACTCGAAGTCGCTCAAGTGGTGCACGGCAGTAAGTGACTGCGGCGCGGATAGCTTCAAGCTCATGCAGGATTGTTTTCCCATGGTGCCTTGACGGCCGCCAGGCGTTCAAGACCCGCATTGGCAATCGGTGGTGCGTTGAGCATCGCAGTGAACTGCTGGAATTTTTCCGCGTCCAGCCCGAAGAAAACCTGGTCAAGCAGCACCGATTGCGCACGTTCGCACGCAGCCTCCAGCATGAAGTCAGAACGGTTTTTGCCTAGCAGGCTGGCGGCATGATCAATGAGATCCCGTTGCTCCGGCAAGGCACGTAAATTGATGGCAGCAGCACGCATGGCGATCTCCTTATGTATATCCAATAGATACACGGATGATAGGTTTGTGTGTAGCTATTGTCAATACACTGCCTTGATCTGCGGGCCGACGAAGCGCTGGAAAGTGCATTTATGATAGCCAGTCGCTACGAGCTTTCGCGGGCTTCGCTGCCATAAAAAAATCCGTCATAAAGTCTCGCCCCTGAAACCACTTTACAATCGGCCTCGCTCGCCCCCGCATGGCGCAGACAAACATCCCTTGAGCAAGATCGCTGGCAACAACGGGTTCTCGGCGGCCGTATTCAACGTGCTGCCAAAAAAGTCGAAGAGGAACAGGTTTCCGTTAACGCGGGTACGCTGCCGACATCACTGAGACCTCGCGCTTTGGCAGGATTTTTCTCAGGCTGTAACAAGCGGTACGTAGTGCGTGCACTTGCGGGTCACTGATCGCGTTGGGCATCACGCTAGTGTCGGCGACTTTTCTGCGACGCAATCTGTCGTAACGCTTAATTATAATTAGTTTATCTGTGCTGAGGAGACGGATTATGTGGATCAATTTTTCAGAAGCAATGGATTGCACAAGTATGCAAAGGAAGGCTGGAACGGTGAAATTATGGTTTGGGATGGAGATAAGCTTGAGATCAGATTTAATGTTTAGTCGCCGCGCTATCGTGCCGCGGTATAAATAACAACGCAGCTTGTCGTTCTATGATCAGGACGAAAGGAGAAAAAAATGTTGGTGTCTATTTGCGGAAATTGTGATGAATGCGGTCGGACTCTCGGACTTGGCGCCACAATCCAATCTGCCGGTGTTACGTGTAATAAATGTGGTCATAAGTTCAACGCTTGTGACAGGTGCAAAAACGCTGGTTGCCAGAAATGTGGGGGCAAGCTGCTCGACGCTTGGGAATATATCGAGCACGGAACGGGTCAGATCGTGATGTTCTAATGTTGCACTTGCTGTGAAAAAGCCGAGAAGCGGATGCCGATGGCAAAAGTGGAACCACTATTCAGATAGCTGAACAACGAATTAACTCAAGAGGTAAGGCAAACATGAACGTCGACTACGTCGCTTTTACCCACGCTGGTTCCTATTACAAGGAAAATCAGGATGCCATTCTCATCAACGGTGTCGCTACTCAGGAACCGGATTATTTCAGTTCCGGTCGACTCGACACTCAAGCCCCGCGCAAGGCACCCAGTGTGCGTGTCGCCGTGGCCGATGGCGTGAGTGGCCTTCCCGCTGCGGCGGCAGCCAGCAAAACCCTCTGCGAGCAAATGGCACGGATCGATCAGAGAAGGTTGCGGTTACCACCGCCAGAAATGGCCGAGGAACTTCGCGATGCGCTCTCTGCCGAAGCTCGCAGGGACAAGAGCAAGCTCAATGGTGGTGCCGCCCTGGTGACTGCAGAGCTTTATGACGATTTCATCCGCTTGTGGCACGCGGGGGATTGTCGGGGGTATCTGTTCCAACCTGGGAGTGGCGTGTTGACGCAACTGACCCGGGACCATACGTTGCGGGATGAATTGATGCTAGTGGAGCAGGCGATGGGCAAGAAAACCGATGCCCTGGCGATTGATCGGGATTTAGGGTTATTCGCCAATTCGGTCGAAAACCTGTTTGTGCTTTCACCCTATAGCGATGCGCCTAAACCAACTACTTGTCTGCCCACGGTGAACAAGGGTGACATTCTGTTGTTGTGCAGCGATGGACTGTTCGAGAATCTGAGCAACGAGAAGCTGGAGTGCATCATGCAAACGGGAGACCTGGAAACCGGAGTGCGCGGGTTGCTCAAAGCGGTACTGAGCTTTCCCAAGTCGGACAATATCAGTGTTATTGCGCTGCAGCGCCGGAGCTAGGCTGGCGCCATTCGGGAGAAGGGAGACGCCAACGGCGCTGGCGAGAAAATGCTTCCACTAAATGCGCTTGATGAGTGCTGTATTGGTCTAGTCGATCTGATATGGCCTCTCTCAAATCAAAGTGTCCGGTTTTGGTTAACCAGCACAGCACGGCTGCGACACATGGTGTCGTACCCGTGTGGATAATGAACCTGAACAACTAAGGAAATCATTATGACCATGCATCTTCGCTTTCGTAATCAACGCACACAGATTGATATCCAGCCGAAGGTTTACCTGTGGGTTCTTCGTTTGCTGATTCCTTTGGGAGGGTATAGATACAAGCATTTGGATTTTAACGACCTGATGCCGAAATTGATCGGTCAGGATGCCGACCTCCGGGGGGTGGAGCAGAAAGATTTCTTGTTGCTGTTACGCAAGCTCCATCGGTTTTGTGAACAAAAACTATGTAATGAGCCTATGCCGCCCTTCCTCGGTCGCAATATCGCTCGTTTTCAAAAACTTTTGGCTTTATCAGAAACCGACTGCCGTATTTTAGAATTTGCTGTTTTATTGCAAAGTGAAGAAATTCTTAACGATGTTTTTACATGGATGGAGGACCTTCCCGCCTCAAAGCTATTTCGGGTGCTTTCAGGCGTGCTGAATATTCCTGAGTCAGAGATACGTGAATCGCTTCATTCGAAGGCAATTCTGGCCAAATCGGGTTTACTTTGCTTTAGCTATTGTAAACATCATGCGAGCTCGGCACTGGAGTTACTGTCGCGTAATTTTGCAGATCGTATTCTCTCGTCAGATATGGACCCTGCCAGAATGCTGAGAGATACCTTTGAACTTAGTTCTCCTGCCACATTAGATATGGGCGATTACGAGCACATGTCATCATCCGTTGAGGCATTGTGCAGCTATCTTAAACATGCTGTTACCTCCGGCCAAAAGGGGGTGAATGTGTTCCTGTATGGTGATTCGGGCACAGGCAAAAGCCAGCTGGCAAAATTGCTTGCCAAGACGCTGGAGTGTGAACTTTTTGAAATCGCCAGTACGGATTCTGATAAAGACCCGATAAATGGTGATGCAAGGCTGCGTGCGCTTCGTGCCGCGCAATGCATATTGGCGAGGCGACCCGCCATGATTTTGTTGGATGATGTTGAAGATATAATTAGCCGTAAGAATATTTTTTTCGATTCGTCTCAAAAGGGCATGATGAATCGAATGCTTGAAGAGAACCCCTTGCCCACGCTATGGCTGTCGAATTCAATCCGGACGGCTGATGCCGCGTTTATTCGCCGTTTTGATATGGTCATTGAGCTTCCTGTTCCGCCCAGGAAGCAGCGTGAGCGGATTCTGTTAGAAGCCTGCTCCGATTTTCTTGCGCCTTCTGATGTAAATCGAATTGCAGAGTCAAACTTGTTGGCACCGGCGATGATTACCCGGGCCGCCTCTGTCGTCCGATTGGTTCGTAATGAGCTGGGATCAATGAGGCCGGTAGAGGCGTTTGAGTTGCTGATGAATGGTACGCTGGAGGCTCAGGGGCATCGCGCCATTCCTCGCTCGAATAATGAAAGGATTCCAGAAATCTATGATCCGCGCTTTATTCAATCTGATGCGAACCTGATTCAGGTTTCTGAAGGTTTGATTCAATCAAAATCGGGCCGATTGTGCCTTTTCGGGCCGCCCGGCACAGGCAAAACAGCCTATGGTAAATGGCTGGCCGAACAACTGAATGTGCCGCTCATGGTGAAGCGTGCCTCCGATTTGCTGTCGAAATATGTGGGAGAAAGTGAGCAAAACATCGCGTACGCCTTCAGTCAGGCAGAGAGCGACGGCGCACTGTTATTGATCGATGAAGTAGACAGCTTTTTGCAAAATCGCAGCGGTGCCCACAACAGTTGGGAGATTAGCCTTGTGAACGAAATGCTGACCCAAATGGAGTCCTTTCAGGGGGTCTTTATAGCCTCAACCAATTTGATGGAAGGGCTGGATCCAGCAACTCTGCGCCGGTTCGACCTAAAGGTGAAATTTGATTTTCTCAAGCCCTGGCAAGCCATTGAACTACTCCAGCGTTATTGCGGCATGATCTCCCTGCCGCCGCCGGAGCCGGGGCAGGTTGCCAGAATTCAGCGCCTGCAAAATCTGACACCCGGCGATTTTGCGGCCGTGATTCGGCAGCACCGCTTTAGGCCTCTAATCTCAGTAAATGACCTGATTTTGGCACTTGAGCAGGAGTGTGTTTTGACGGGAGGAGCAACGGCTTCCATGGGGTTTATTCAATAGGCCGGCATATCGCCCTGCGGGTGTCGGAATCTGAATAAATAATGAAAATTTGCTGCGACGCATAATGTTGCAGCAGTGTGAATAAAACTTGCAAGGCAAGGGAGTCGTTATGGCTATTCGTTTATTCTTTAATAATCAATACACAAGGGTTGATATCCAGCCCAGGGTCTTTTTGTGGATTCTTCGCCTGTTGGTTCCTTTGGGTGGGCATAAAAATAAAAATGCATTGGATTTCAATGTAGATTATGTGTTTTATCCAGATAAAGATAATCTGTTATTATTAAAGCTGATCGGCAAGAATATTTGTAGTGATTCCGATTCCCAGGAGAACGAGACGGTTTTCTCCTTATCAGAGTTACGCAGGCTCCACCAGTTGTGTGAACAAAAGTTA
>JBFHRO010000137.1:0-8596 GCA_041591635.1 Oleiphilaceae bacterium
CAACCCAAATACCACCCAACAGCCAATGATGCATGGACTGCGTGCATTTTAAATGCGCCACACTCCCGGCTGGCTGGCGTCGATGATATTCAGTAGTTGAGACCAACCTGGTTGACCCCGTAACCCAACAGATCACCCATGACTATTCGCCCAAGAAAGAGACACAACTTCAAAACAGCGGAGGAAATTTACAGTGAAATTTAAACTGAGTTGTCGCACTTCAAAGTTGATACCAGGCGAACTCCTAGATAATAATGTGTATGATCGCGAACATTAATACACACTTGAGGCACATTTTATGCGAACCAATATTGTGATTGATGACGAGTTAATGGCCAACGCATTAAAAGCTAGCGGCTTAAAAACAAAGAAAGATGCTGTTGAAGAGGGTTTGAGGCTTCTCATCAAGCTTAACCAACAGCATGAGGTACGCAGTTTGCGCGGCAAAATAACCTGGGAAGGCAATCTGGATGAGATGCGGGGCGGAAAATGATAATAGCCGATACCAGCGTTTGGATTGGCTATTTGAACGGCAGCTCTGACCCCGCAACCGACAGGCTAGACTTTGAACTACTGCAAGGCAATGTGGCAATCGGTGACCTCATTTACCTGGAGATACTGCAAGGCATCAGGAGTGATGCGGATTACCAGCGAACCAAGAGCACCTTGGGAAAACTAGAACAGCATGCAATGCTCGGCCGAGAAATGGTCGAACTTTGCGCCGAAAACTATAGGGCGCTTCGTAAAAAAGGCATCACTATCAGGAAAACAGCGGATGTGATTATTGCTACTTTCTGCATAATCAATCGACTACCGCTTTTGTTCACAGACAGGGACTTTACACCCTTTGTTGAGCATTGCGGTCTATTGGCACACCCTCACAGATAACGCTGGAATATGCGCAAAGGGTGAAGCACCGCTTAGAAACGCCGCCCGGTGGTTGAGGAGTTGCGCGAGAGCAGCACCACCTCCACCGGCCTGAGCTCCGGGAAGCGCTGGTTAATCGAGAGGAAGCGCTTGATAAACGCAAAGGCGACACCCTTGCCCAGCAGGGTATCGAGGTTCTGTTCCTGAAAGTCCTTGTAGGCCTTGGCTCCCTGCTCGCGGAATACCCGATCCGACTCCGTCAAATCAAACAGCGCACTGGACGACACCGCAATCACGAATTTTTGGTCGATGGGATAGGCGGGCATTTAGAGGGCTCCTGAGAAGGCTTTTTGACCAAGCGCATTAAACAGAGTGAACGCTTTGCTCAACCCCGATGCAGCCTCGACTTGTATTTTCGAAATGATCTTAAGTGGCCACGCGCTGATTTAGATAGGCACCGACCGCGCATGAGTCGACAACAGCAACTTTTCCGACGGTAGCTCCAGAAAGGGCCATCAAAATATCACCACCTCTGATTCTAAACTGATCTCGAACTGGGTGATGTGTTTGACCAGCCCCTGCTCCAACTCTCGCTCGTGATAGTCGTTGGTCAGACTCAGAAAATCGAATACATAAGGGTCTTTCAGGCTTTGCTCGGCCAGATCGGATTGCAAGGGCGGTAGCGTTTGCTGGAAGTTGGTGACGGCACTGCCCTTGCGCTGCCACAACTGGCTTTCTATCTGCTGGATCAGTACGTTGCGGCTCCAACCGTGCTGTTGGGTACCGGTGACATAAAACCAAGCCTCTTCCAGCCGATTACATTTGTTGATAATGGCCTGATTATGCCCCCATGGTATCTGCGTAATTTGCGCAACAGCTTGTTGCGCAATTGCCGAGTCCTAGGCACCCACTGGGGCGTGCAATGACTGACAGCCGTCAGGGTGTTCGCCCGGGCCGGCGTGCGCTGACGAGGCGTTGGCCAACACCCCTCCCCCGCACCCCACCAGCAAAGGCACGGCAAACAGGGTGATCAGGGTGGCGAAGAGTTCGCCGTACACCAGGGAGACCGCGGCCGGAATCAGGTACTGGGCCTGTTCCGAGGTTTCCAGCAGCAGGGGGGCGAGGCCGGCCAGGGTGGTGAAGGTGGTGAGAAAAATGGCGCGAAAGCGTCGGGCGCCGGCCTCGACCAGGGCCTGATCCCGCGCCATACCTTCGGCCCGCAGCTGGTTATAGGTGGTGAGCAGTACCAGGCTGTCATTGACCACAATGCCGGTGAGCGCCAGCATGCCAAAGAACGACAGCAGGCTCAGCGAAATGCCCGCGATCAGATGACCGGCCACCGCGCCGGCGAGGGCGAAGGGAATCACCCCCATGATGATAAACGGCTGGGTATAGCTTTTCAGTGGCACGGCCAGCAGGGCGTAGATCAGCAACAATGCCAGAATCAGCGCCTCTTTCAAGCCGCCCTGCAGTTCCCCCTCTTCGGCCAGCTCTCCGGCAGCCCGAACCCTAAGATCCGGCAGCTGCCTTGCGAGTTCAGGAATCACGCCGGCCTGCAGTTGCGCCAGCACTTCGGCCGCGCTTACCCGGGACTTGTCGAGGCGGGCATAAACCGTGGCCGCACGTTCGCCATTGCGCCGCCAGATGACGCCCGGCACGTACCTGGATTCGAGGCTCGCCACTTCGGTCAGCCCCACCCATTGCCCTTGCGGGGTGCGGATCTGCGCCTGTAACAGATCGCCCAGCGAATCGCGTGCCTCGTCGGGATGACGCAACAACACCCGGATTTCATCGCCGTTGCGCTGTAATCGCTGCACTTCCAGCCCGCCGTAGCGGTTGGCGATGTCGTTGGCCAGCTGTTCCTGGGTAACGCCCAGCAATCCGGCCTGGGGCGTGAGGTGCAGCTGAATTTCGGGCGCGGCGCCCTTGAGGTCGTCACGCACATCCGACACCCCCTTCAGTCCTGCCAGGGCCCGGCTTACCTGCTCAACACCGGTGCGCAGGCGTGACTCGTCGGTGGCGTTGAGGGTCAGGGCAAAACCGCCCCCCAGAGCTTCGGTGGCTGAAAAATCCAGTTCGCGGGCGCCTTCAAGCACCCCGGTCCGCTGCCGCCAGCGCTGTACCAGCGCAAGGGTGCCCGGGCCGCGTCCGGCCTCGGGTGCCAGTTCGGCGTAGATCTCTACCTGGTGTGCGCCGCTGATCGCGGTCATCACCCGGGCGATGGGCGGCTGCGCCAGTGCGTACTCGCGAGTGACTTCCTCGTTAACGGCCTGCGCCATCTGTTCCAGATGCAAGGTATGGGCGCGGGTCAGCGCAAACGGGCTCTGGGGGTCCATGGCCAGGGTAACCCGAATCAGGCTGCCGGGCACATCGGGGAAGAAACTGCTGCGCACCACCCCGGTGACGCCCAGGCCAATGCCCAGCATGGCCAGTGTCAGCAACAGCACCAGCGAGGCGTGACGGTAGCGCAAGGCCAGCGCCAGCGCGGGCCGGTAGTGACAGACAATCACCTGCTGCAAGAGGCCATCGAGGGTCTGCTGCAGGCGCTGCCAGGCGCGGGCAAGGGCCGAGGTTCCGGGCGGGCGATGGAAGTCTATGGCGGCGAGGTGGGCTGGCAGAATGCATTTGCTCTCCAGCAGGGAAAAAAACAAGGCAATGATGACACCCGCCGAGAAGCCGCCCAGCACCTTGCCCAGCGGATTCTCCAGCAGCAACAGGGGGTAGAAGGCCGCCATGGTGGTCAGCACGCCGAACAGGGTGGCGGTGGCGACCTTGTCTACCCCTCGCTGGGTGCCCAGTATGGCATCCGGCGTCAGCTGGCGCTCACGGTGCACGCTCTCGCCCACCACAATGGCATCGTCTACCAGCAATCCCAGCACCAGGATCATGCCAAAGGTGGTGATATCGTTGAGCGAATAATCCAGCGTGTCCCACCCCATGAGCCACAGGGTGCCGGCAATGGAGACCGGAATGCCCATGGCCACCCAGAACGCCAGGCGCACCTGCAAAAACAGCGACAGTATCACCAGTACCAGCACCAGCCCCTGCACTGCGTTACTTTTCAACAGGGCCAGGCGGTCGGCGATATAACCGCTTTGATCGGCCCAGATCGCGACCTGCACCCCGGCAGGCAACAGCGGCTGCAGTTGGGCCACGACCTCTCTGGCACTGGCGCTGACGTGCAAGAGATTACCCTTGCCGTCGATCCGGATTTCCAGACCGATGGCGGGTACCCCCTGATAACGCACCTGAGACTCGGTTTGCGCAAAACCATCGACGATCTCGCCCAGATCGCCCAGGCGCAGTTGCCGTCCGTCGGCGCCGGTAATCACCGGCAGCGAGGCAAAATCCTGCCAGTGATAGGCCTGGTGATCGGCCCGCAGCCCAATGCTGCCGGCATCGGTGCTGAGCGTGCCCGAGCGGTGCAACAGTGAGGCCTGGTTGATGCGCGCGGCAACCTCGGTGTAACCAAGGTCATGTGCCTGCAAGCGTTGCGGATCGAGTTCAATGCGGATTTCAGGGGTCTTTTCGCCCCAGTGGCTGATTTTGGTAATGTCGGGGTGTGCCAGCAGGGCCGCCTTGACCTGACGCCCCGAACGCTGCAATACCTCTTGCTCCACCGCACCGTAGACCTGAACGATCAGGGCCGGAAATTCAAATGCCTCCTGACGGATGACCGGGCGCTCGGCCAGCTGCGGCAGGCCGGATACTGTCTCCAGACGGGCCTTGACCGCCTCCAGCAGGCGCGGCAGGGGGTACCCTTCGGTGGCCTTCACCTGTACGTAGGCGTTCATGGGGGTCGATGAACTGATCAGCCGCTTGACCCCGGGCAACCCTTGCAGCGCCTTTTCCAGCTTGCGGGTCACGGTTTCATCGACCTGGGACGCGCTGGCGCCGGGATAGGTGACCGAAATGCCGATGGCATCGGGCGGGATTTTGGGAAAGCCTTCAATACGCATCTGGGTGGCGCCAAGAAAGCCGGCCACCAGAATCAGTCCCATCAACAAATTGGCAGCAACGGGGTTACGAATGAACCAGTGGGTCAGCGCATGCATCAGCGGGGGGCTCCTGGTGTAAGGGTGGCGAGGGTGACAAGGCGGGTGTCGGCCTGGTTCGGCTCGCGTACCGCGACCAAGGTGCCGGGAACGAAGTTCGACAAGGGCGCCAGCACCAGATTCCATGCGCCCACAGCGGGCCCTTCGCCTTCGGGCAGAGGCAGATAAAAGTGCTGCTGATCGGCAAACAGCGGCTGGGCCCGGTAGCGCTGCAACTGGCGGGAAGCATCCACCCACCACACATACCCATCACGGGTATAGGCGCCTTGCGGCACCGCCAGCACTGCATCAAAACGCCGCCCCGGCAAGGTGACCCTTACGGTCTCACCCGGCAGCAGGCGCGGGTGCGTGGCCGATGCCCCCTGGGGTTCGGCCGGCAAGTTCAGCGTCAGGTACAGGCGGCGCTGGCGACTGGCACGGTCGATCTCGGCACCTTCGCGCTCAAGCCGGGCTTGCCAGCGTGCTTCACCCTGCAACAGCTGCACCTGGGCCGGCTGGCCTTGCCAATCGCTGGCCAGCAACTGCCACTGGCTGGCATCCAGCAACACGGGAATCTCGAGCTGGCGGTGATCCAGGAGCTCAAGCAGCATTTGCCCGGCCTCCACCACCTCGCCGGGATTCACCGAGGTGCGCACAATCACGCCATCGTAGGGCGCCCGCAGGCGGGTGTAGTCCAGCTGGGTCTGGGCATCGGCCAGCGCCGCCTGGGCCGCTTCGACCTCGGCCCGGGCCGCCTGCAGCTGGGGTTCGTGTAACGTCAGGGGCGAGCCAGGCGCCTCTGCCAGGGCGGCACGCTGCCAGTTACGCCGCGCCTGCTGGGCTTCGCGCTGGGCTTCGAGCCAGCGCACTTCGCTGCGGCTGAGGCGGTTGCGGGCTTCGGCCACGGCGGCACGGTAGGCGCTGTCTTGCAGGGTTACCAGCAGGTCACCCCGGCGCACCTGGCTGCCCGCCCGTACCGCGGGGGCAATGGCAATCACTTCGGCACGCACAAAGGCCTTGATGGCGGTTTGCCAGCGCGGTTGCACCTGGGCCAGCACACGGATTTGTGCGCGCTGGCTGGCGGGGGCAATCTGGCGCACCGACACCGGCAGGGGCTCAGGCACGATGGCGGCCGGCGCAGCAGGTGCATTGCTCGCGGCCATCTGTTCAAGCCATCCCAGCGCGGCACCCAGTACCAGCAGGGCAGCGCCCAGGGCCAGCCATTGGCGCCTTGGGCGTGGCGCACTCATTGCGGATGTACCTGGGTCGGTGTTGCTGACTGTCATCGGGCTTTCTCCTGCACACAAGACGCCGGGCGAGATAGCGCGGCGGGCGTGCCGGCCTGATCACGCGGCTGCCGGTGACACAACCACCGCCACAACCCTTCCATGGGGCCATACTCAAACCGCGCCAGCCAGGCACTGGCAAACCCCAGCAATACCACCCACATGGCCAGACAGACGCCCATTAACTCAAGGCGCGACAATTGGCCAAACCATCCCAGTCCGTGGCCGTAGAACACACTCGTCGCGATCAGGGTCTGACTCAGATACAGGGTGAGCGCCATACGTCCGGCATTGGCCAGCACCTGCAGTAAGCGGGGAAAAAGCTCGCGCTGGCACGCCCACATCACCAGGCCAAGGTAACCACCGGCCACCAAGAGGCTCCCCACGTAATTGGGGATCTGCCCCAGCCCTGCGGCGAAGTCGAATTGCCACTGGTGCTCGATGTTGAGCCAAAGTCCGATGCTGGCCAGCGGTAATCCCAGACCAAAGCCAGCCAGCATCAGACGCTGATAAAAGCGACCGGAGCGCCGGGCGCTGGTCACGCCCAGGCGATACAGGGCCATGCCCAGCAACATCAAACCACATACCCGCCACACCAATACCAGGGGAAACAACCACAGATGAATCTCCAGCGCCGTCTTCGCACGCAAGGGCAACTGGCCCCACCAGGATCCCTGCATCACGGCGACCTCCTGGGCCAGCGCGCCCGGCGAGGGTTGCCAGGCATCTTGCAACTCGGCCACGCCAGCGCCACCTCCCGACAGAAACAACGCCCCGGGAACGGCCAGCAAGGCCGTCGCCAGAGCGATCTGGCGGGTGGCAGACCAGTGTCTGGTGCCCATAATCAAGAACGCACAGAGGGCATACACCAGCAGCACGTCTCCCGGCCACAGCAAATAGGCGTGAATGGCTCCAAACAACGCCAGCCACAGGTGACGGCGCACCAGATACCCCCGTGCCGTTTCGCCGGCACGCTCACGCCGATCGGACATCAGCGCCAGGCTGGTGCCAAACAGTAATGAAAACAGGGTCATGAACTTGGATTCGGCCAGCACATAGCTGAGGTTAAAAACCCAGCTATCGCTGGTCGAGGCAGGCAATACGGTGGGATTGAAGTAGGCGGCGTCGGGCAGGCCAAAAGACTGGATATTCATCAACAGAATACCCAGTACGGCGACCCCTCGCAGCACGTCGATCGCCACCAGGCGTGCGGGTTTTGGCACTGAAGAAAGCGGGATGGATTGCATACTGACACTCCGGGTTATCCTGAAGTGCCCAGTATGCGCAAGCCGCCTGGTATCGGCAGTTCAGAAAAGGTGCGGCGTTTGTCAGCGTTTGTCAGCGCCCGCCCGGTCAGAGTACAAAGCGCAAGATAAAGGCGGCTCCCCCCAGTGCACCGGTATCGACCCGAGCCTCACCGCCATGCTGCTGCACAATACGCCGCACAATGGCCAGCCCCAGGCCGAAGCCGCCGCTGGCACGGGTGCGGCTTTCGTCGAGGCGGGTGAAGGGTAACCAGACCCGCTGGCGCTCGGCCGGGGGAATGCCGGGGCCATCGTCTTCTACCGTCAGGGTCAGGCTGGCGGGGTGCGTCTGTACCCGAATCACCACCTGGGTCGAGGCGTAACGCTGGGCATTGCGCAGCAGGTTGCTCACCGCTCGCTGCAAGTCCCTTTCGTTCGCCAGCAGTTGCGCCTTTGGGTCGCACTCGAGCTGATAGTGCAACCCCGGCTGCTGCGGGCCCAGCTTGTCGATCAGGGCCTGCAGCAACCGGCGCAACGGCAAATGCTGTTTTGCCACTTGCTCGCTGGAATGGCGCAGGCGCGCATAGGTCAGGAGTTCATCGACCAGGTCATCGAGGGCATCGATATCGCCATCCATTTCAAGGACTTGCTGGCGCAGCTGATCCATGTTTGCGGCCGCGCGGGTCATGTCGAGGGCAAAGCGAAGGTTGGCAATGGGCGTGCGCAATTCGTGCGACACCGCCCCGGTCATGGCCTCTTGTTCCTGCATCAGTTGATCGAGTTGCTGTGCCATGGTGTTCAGATCCCGCGCCAGTTTGCCCAGCGGCGCCGGCGCCTGTTCGGCGGCGCGCGCCGACAGTTGCCCTGCCCCTATGTCGCGGCTGACCTCGGCCAGCTGGTCGATGTGCCGCCCCAGCGGTCGCCCCAGCCACCACACCGATAAGCCTATGCCCACCAGCAGTGCCAGCATCAGCCCCAGCAACAGCCAGTTGTAGTGGGCATAGAGCTGATCGTTGCCCTGGTAATGCAGTGCCAGATCCGGGTAGCCGTTCAGGGGGAAATAGAGGGCGATGTCCTCATCGAACAGGTCGACATCCATGCGGATCGCCACCCCCTCCTGCGTCAAGGTTTGGCGCAGCGCAACGGGCATCTCGTCTCTAGGCTG
>JBFHRO010000138.1:0-8580 GCA_041591635.1 Oleiphilaceae bacterium
CATCGGCGCAGCACTGGCCACCTTGCATCATCGCGGACTGGTGATTCAGTACGTGCCTGAGCTTGGCAAGGATGCGATGGCCTACGATGTCGTTAACGCCTCACTGACCGAGCCCGACTGAGCATGAAACCCACCTTGAACAACCCGGTACCCCGGGCCGATATCCTCTTTTGCATTTCCACCAACCAGTATTGGGAATCCATCTTGATGCCGGCGTTGTTTTCCGAGGCGATGATCCATGCTCTGGATAACCTGGCCCCGGGTTTGCCACCAGCTGTTAGTGAAAGCCTGTCGCTCCTTTTGATGAAACCGACAGTTTTGAAACCCTGCTTGATCAGCTGCTGAAGTAATACCGGCCAGACCCACCTGCGCCGCCCGGTTTGCGGCGCGTTCCTTTTGCAAAAACACCTCGCCAGCGTGCATTTGCCTAAATTTCGGCGGCAGAAGTTGGTTTTTGATAAGCCCGTCGCCTTTTGAAATTGTCCCTGTCAAGAGGTTTGCTGTATTTTGTTTATTAAGGTCTTCGCGTGCGCAGCATGCCGGACAGGCGCTAATGCAAGATGCCCGCAGCCACCATCCCGTCAGTATCCGGTTTTGTGCGCACCCGTATCCGGCCGTTGCAGCGCGAACCAACAGCAGGGGATAAGTCGATGCAAAAACAATACAGAGTGCCCGCGTGGAAGCTTTGCCGCCTGCTGCTGGTTACCGCCGTGGTGGGCAGTGGGGCGGCATGCAAGGAACAACAGCCGCAGGAATCGCAACCAGAGCAGCGCCAGCCAGCGCAGCAATCGCAGCCGGCACAACAACGCCAGCCAGCGCAGCAATCGCTGCCAGCACAACAATCGCAGCCAGCACAACAATCGCAGCCAGTGCAACAATCGCAGCCAGTGCAACAGCTGCAGCCAGCACAACAATCGCAGCCAGTGCAACAGCGCCAGCCAGTGCAACAACTGCAGCCAGCGCAACAACTGCAGCCAGCGCAACAACCACAGCCAGCACAACAACAGCAGCCAGCGCAACAACCACAGCCGGTGCAGCAGCCGCAAACAGCAGAAGACAATCCGCCAACCGCCATTATCGATAGTGCCGACGCCGCTGGATTATCACTGACGGCAGCCGGCGTGCCGGCCCCCTCAACACCACCGCCACCCGCCGTAACAAGTCAACTAAGGCCCCTGCATGTAGCGCTGCAAAACACCAGTAACGAGGCGCGTACCGCCGTTGCGCTGACCTTTGGCCAGGTATTCAAGGCAGGGGAGTTTGCAGGCGGAACCTCACTGGCGCTGGAATTTCCCGAAACGGGCATGATTCTGCCTTTGCAAACCAACACCAAGGCAACGCACCCTGACGGCAGCATTCGCCATGCCATTTTGTCAGCCATCATTCCACAGATGGCCGCCGGTGAGTCCATGCTCGCCAATATCATTGCGCACACCCCTTCTGCAGGGACGGCAAGGTCGCGGGAACAACTGTTGGCATCGGGATGGGACGCTGTGTTAGAGCTGGTGGTAGAGGGTGAAGTCTTCACCCTGTCAGCAAGGCAGCTGCTGCAAGCCACCCCAAGCAGCCAGCCGTGGCTAAGCGGCCCGATAGTCAACGAATGGCTGGTGGCGGCGCCGCTGAAAAAGGCCGACGGCACAGCCCACTCGCACCTGTCGGGGCGCTTTAATATCCGGGTGTACGGACAGAACAACGCCGTGGCGGTGGATGTCGTGGTGGAAAACGGTCACGCTTACGACCCGAACCCGAGAACATTTACCTACGACGCCTCGATTCGCGTCGAGGGGAACCTGAAGTACAGTATCAGCGGGCTCAAACATCTGCGCCACGCTCGCTGGCACAAAAAGCTCTGGTCGGGCGTTGCGGGTGAGCGGCCGGCTATTCACGTGGCCATGAATCCTGTGTATCTGATTGAGACCGGGGCGGTGCCGAATTATGACCCATCCCTGATCAACAACATCAAGCCAGGCACCCTGACCGACTACGAAGCCAAAATGCAGGAAGTCTACAGCATCGCACTGGCCAGCAGCGGGTACCAGGCCGGGCCGAATGACCCGATAGCGCAAAGCTTCGTGTACGACAAGTTTGGGCCCATGGGCATTGGCATGGCGCAACCCGCGATGCCGACCACCGGCGGCCGCCCCGATATCGGGCCGCTGCCCACCTGGCATGCGGTAGACCTGCTGACACAGTCCGACACCAGCCGTCGGGTGTCGCTCGGCATGGGCGATGCAGGAGGGGCCTGGTCAATGCACTATCGCGACAAAACCACCGGCCTGCCGTTGTCCATAAACGATTACCCCTATGCTTACGATGGCTGGCAGACCGGCGACTCCAAAAATCCCGTAACCAAACAGTACGAAGCCATTCCGCGCTGTACTGCAGAAGTCGCCAACTGCCTGACCCCCTACCGGCAGGACACGGCCCACCAGCCCGCATTTGCCTACTGGCCCTACCTGGTCAGCGGGGACTATTACTATCTTGAAGAATTGCAGTTCTGGGTGGCCTACAACTTTGTTTCAGCCAACCCCTACAAGCGTCAGTTCGCCCAGGGGTTATTCCTCGGTGACCAGCAGGATCGCGCCCAGGCATGGTCGCTGAGAACGCTGGGCCAGGCGGCGTACATAACCCCCGACGATCACCCGCTGAAGTCGTACCTCCAGGAGAAGGTGGCCACCAATCTGACGGCTTACAAGGCTATGTACCTGGGTAACAAGCTGAACTCGTTCGGGGCCCTCAAACCGAACTACTCCTACCCGGTAGCCTCGCCCTGGATGGACGATTTCTTCACCTGGGCAGTGGGGGCGCTGGTGGAGCTGCAATTTACCGAGGCCAAAGACCTGCTTGCCTGGAAGGCGAAGTTCCCGGTGTTGCGCATGGGCGTGGGAACGGGCGGGGAGTCGTCGAATTTCTGCTGGATATTCGGTGCGGCCTATCACCTGCTGGTGGCGCCCGACAAGACATCGCCCATGTTCGGCTCGGTGGATGAGGCGTACGACGGCACCAACGGCAAAGTCATTCCGTACAATGCCGGGTTCAATGACGGCGGAACCGAGTGCGGCAGTGCCGCCATGGCAAGTCATCTCAAACTCAAGCCCGGTGAAATGACCGGCTATTCTGCCGCGCCGGCAGGCTTTCCGTCCAACATGCAGCCGGCACTGGCTGCGGCGGTCAATTCGGGCATTCCCGGGGCAGCAGAAGCCTGGCAGAAGTTTCAGCAGCGCAGCGTAAAGCCGGACTACACCAGCATGCCCAACTTCGCCATTGTGCCGCGAGAACACAAGTAAGGGTTCGCCCTTGCTCCTTGCCTCTAAACGCCCCCGCCTCCGGGTATTAATGAACCTGCGGGGCGGGCGTCAGCAGGGCGGCTTCTTGCAGCAGCCCGTACTGTTCCAGAAACCCCTCAATAGCGTTGAAGGTGGTGGTGTGAACCGGCCCCGGGTGATCGTCGATTTTAAAGTCTTGGCGCACCCAGGGGCCAAACCAGCGCTCGGTAGATGAAAAGCGGATTTTTTGAGGGGTGAAATAGGCTTTCTGATGGGCCTTGATCCGGGAGGGATCATCGGTGGCGTACAGCGAGGCAAAAATAATATCGAGCGTATGCTCGGTACAGTTTTGATAGCGGGTGGTAAAGGGGTTGGATACCAGCGAGTAATCGGAGTTATGCAGGCGGGTGTGATAGCCCTTTTCAAACGAGGCCAGCAGCTTGGCCTGCAGGGTCGGGGTGGGAATCAGAATGCCGGCCTTGAGTTCGGCCACGCCCGAAAAAAAGTCTATGGGATAATCCATGGCAAGGTGGCTCTGGTCACCGCCTTCATGGGTTTGATACAGGTTATGAATGGCATACCCTTTGAGCGTTTTACCCTGTGCCGAGCTAATGCTGGAATAAATGCCAATGCCGGTGTGCGTTAGCTCGACGCCCGGCGGCAGCTGATCGGCAGGTACGCCCTGGCGGCCAATAATAAACACCTGAGCGCGCCTTGAGGCAGCATAACGCTCTACCTGTTTGCCAAAGGCCGCGACCCGATCGGGGGCAAAACCACCCCCGTTGGCCGGGGCATGGCTGCCGGCCTGGGCCGCCAGCGGAAGCAGTAGCAGCAGGCTAGCAAGCCTGCGCAGGGGGAAGCGGTGAGGGAGCCTGATCATGATCTGTTCCTGAGAATGAAACCGGCGCGCTGGCGTGCAAGACGCCAGTGCGGTGAGTGCTATGCCTTGGGTCTGTGTTGAATGGCCATCAGTGCTCAATGGCGATGTCGGGCGCGGGGCCGACGGAGACCACTTCTTCGCTGATCTCAAGGGCCTCATCGTTTGTGCCCTTGGCATAGGTGGCAAGACGGTCGCCAGCGGCACCACTGAGGGTTCCGGCCGATTCCAGCACCTTCAGGGGAATGGCCGATAACCCCGACAGTGTCTGGGTGGCGCCCTTGGCGCCGAGCACCACCGACTGCCCCGAATGGTAGCCGCTGTTGGCAAGGTTCTGGGCGCTGCCCTGGGCCAGCACGGGCGTGCCGGTGGTGGTGATCAGTAAGGTGGGTACGATAAGCCAGTTGCGTTTCATGGTGTTTCTCCTTGGTGGTTTCCCGTTTGGGTGAGGCCACTGTCGCTCAACCGCTCGGCGCAGAAAATGATTTTGTGCCTTGTCTCGCCCTATGATTCCGAGGGTATCGCCAGGCAGTACTTTGCAGCATTCAACAAGCTTAAGGTGATGTGTTGTAACCTGATGATGGCCTTTTTCGCATCAAGACCCGGCTTGGGGTGTTAGAATCGCTCGCCCGGTAGGGGTTCATCGTTTCGCGTACTACTTAAGAGCGTCGCGCGCTATATGTCTAATTTAAAACTAAGTGTATTTGTCGGGATTATCTGGTCATTTGGTACCCGACTGAGTCTGAAATTACTGGGGCTGATCAGCACCATAGTGCTGGCCCGGTTGCTGAGCCCCGGCGACTTTGGCTTGATGGCGCTTGCCATGTCGTTTTACGCCATTGTGGAACTGATGGGGGCCTTCGGGCTCGATGTTGCCCTGATTCAAAAGCACGGTATAGAAGACAAACACCTCAATACCGCCTGGACGGTGAAGTGCATTATCGGGGTGCTCTCGGCCGGCATTCTGTATCTGGCGGCGCCTGCCGTGGCGGCCTTTTACGAGGAACCCCTGCTGACCGGCCTGATTTATACCGTGGCACTGGCGTTTTTGTTAAACGGGGTGGTAAACATCGGCATTGTGCAGTTTCAAAAAGAGCTGGACTTTAAAACCGAATACATCTTTCTAATGAGCGCCAAGGTGATTTCCTTTGTGGCGACCATGGTGGCCGCCTTTGTACTCAAGAGCTACTGGGCGCTGGTGATAGGTTTTCTGGTCAGCCGCGTGGCGACACTCTGGTTCAGCTTTAGCATGTGTGCCTATCGGCCGGCCTTTACCCTGGCGGCCAGCAAGGAGCTGTTTTCGTTCTCGGGCTGGATTTTCTTCAACGAGTGGCTGAGGTTCGCCAATCTAAGGCTTTCAGAACTGGTGATCGGCAAGCTCCTTAACCCGGCGGCAGTCGGTATTTACAAAGTGGGGGAGGAATTCGGTTCGGTGCCCGCTAATGAAATCACCGCCTCAATCAATCGTGCGTCTTTTCCGGGCTACGCCAAGGCGCAAAAGGATTACCAGCAACTGCGGTCGCTGTTTGTCGATGTTCTGGCCAGCATTGGCCTGATCAGTGTGCCGGCCGCCATCGGCCTGTATATCATCGCACCGGTGTTTGTGCCTGTGGTGCTGGGCACCAAATGGATGGAGGCCATTCCCGTATTGCAAAGCATTGCGCTGGCGGGCGCCCTTTATTCCCTCAGTGCCAATGCCGGTTCGGTATTTTTGGCGATCGGCAAGCCCAAAATCACCACCTTTTTCAGTGCGTGCCGGTTGCTGGTGTTTGTTCCCCTGCTGTTTGTGATGACCCAAAGCGATGGCGTGACAGGTGCCGCCAACGCCTACCTGATTACCTCGGTGATCCTCACCTTTCCCCCGCTGATTTACGCCTTTCATATCGTCAGTATGCCGTTTCGTGATTTTGCGGTGGCCTTTATAGGTGGCATGATCGGGGTGTTGGGCATGCTGCTGGCGGATTTGATGCTCTCGCATCTAATCGTCGCCTGGCTGGGGCCATCGTTGTTGAGTCTGGTGGTGATGGTGGTCGGCTACGGCGGCCTGTTTGTCGTACTGGTGCTGCTGGCCTGGCTGGTCAGGGGCAAGCCGGCGGGCCTTGAGGGCAAATGCGTCGAGCTTGTTATGCAACGACTGCCAAAAGCAGGAACAAAGTCGTAATAAGGGCGTACTGACACCAACTCGGTGCCAGCGGTCCGATTCGAGAGCAGGGGGTGCCGCGGAGTTAAAAGCCGTCGGCGTAATTAGCGATTTTTGGGGTAGCGGATGCCTTGATGGCATAGGCAGCGGTGGTGAGCTTGGGTATGAATGTATCTGACAGTACCGTTCTTTTCGTTTTGCCCTGGTCTTTGAAGCTCTTAGGTGGCGTCAACCAGGTGGTCATCAATCTTGCACAAGAGGCCCAACGCGCCGGTCGGTTCAAACCGCTGGTGCTGGTCACCGACTGGAATGCCCCCACGCCTGTGTGGGGCGAGGTTCAAGGGATCAGGACGCTTCACTGGCGAGTACTCTCTTGGCGTCCGCAGTTGGCGCTCAAACAGAAACTGCAGTTTCACCTGTGGGAGCCCTTGTTTCGACGCCAATTTTTGCGTTTTTGCCGAGAGCATGGGGTGCGGGCTATTAATGTGCATTACCCCAACGAAACGGCCTTTGCGCTGGAGCGACTGGTAAGGCACACCCGAATCCCGCTGTTTCTTTCGTTTCATGGCACCGATGTCACCCGTTTGCAGAGCTTGCCGACGCCTGAGAAGACGGCATGGAACGCCTTGCTGCAACGCGTGCGGCGGGTGATGGTGTGCTCCCGCGAGCTTGGCCAGCGGTTGCAGCATGCCGTGGGTGATGGCATCGATTATTTGGTGATCTACAACGGCGTGGGAGATCTGGCGCCGACCGGTCAGCCCGCCAACCCGGTACCGCAAAGCGGCCGGGTGATTCTCAATATAGGCAAATACGAAACCCAAAAAGGGCAAGATGTGCTGGTGCGAGCCTTTGCCGAACTAAGTGCCGACTATCCGGATCTGCTGCTGGTGTTCGTGGGCGCCACCGCCAGCGCTCTGGAATCCTTGAAGGCCCTGTGCCAGACCCTGGGGATTGATGGCCGGGTGCTGTTTGTGCAGGATGTCAACTTTGCCGACATTCCTCCCTACTACCAACGGGCTGAGGTATTTTGCCTGCCCAGTCGAAAGGAAGGGTTTCCGCTGGTGTTGCTGGAGGCCGCCCGTTTCAACGTGCCCCTTGTGGCCACTCGCGTCGGGGGAATTCCCGAACTGATCAACAGCGGCGAAAACGGCCTGCTGGTAGCGCCCGACAACCCCGCTGAACTGGCCACGGCGCTACGGTTTTATCTCGAACACCCCGCCACCGCCAACGAAATGGCAGCGCGTTTGTTCAACAAGGTTGAAGACGGCTTTACCTGGAAAAAAGCCTACGAAGCCTACGAACACTGGTATGGCGGCTGACGGTGAGCCGGTTGGTGTATCAACCGCTGGCCGACATCCATCGAGTAGCGGCACGCTTTCGCATTGCCATGTCCAGGGCAGATGCCTTGTCCGGCAGTTGTCCGTTACCGAATCTCAGGAATGTTCCTACACTGGGCACACTGATTACCTGATGGATTAACGCATGGGAACTCTCTCAGGTTCAGCTGCTGAAACAATCCGTTAAGTATGTTCATAAAAACTGCGCCGTTACCTGGGTAGCGCTGGATGCCGTCGCAGTGGCGAAAATCAAGGCGCAGACGGATGCTTAAAGTGAAACGGCGGAACGCGTGTGCATTACCCCAAAGGAGCAAACAGCATGGGAATTATTGAGGTATTGGGTGCGCTTTATCCGTTGTTGCCCAGGTATGCCGAAGAAGGAGGTGAATACACCTGCGTTGCCCGTGCTGACCTGATCACCCAATTGGCCGAGCAGTTGCCCAGCGCCGCGGATCTTGCTGAATCTGCGGTGGCCGTTGCGCAGCGCGTATTCAGCACCACGGGCTTGCTGCACGAGGCCAAACTTCAGGAAGGCGTCTGGCAGTTTGTGTCGAGCCCCGCCGCGCTCTTTGCCCGTTCGTTGCTGATTTGCCTGACCGATTCGCAGCAGTTTGTCTTCGATCGCGCCTTCTGGAACGCACAGGGTGATTTTTCTCCGCGGATTGATGAGCAACGCAAATTACTGCGTCACGTCGAGCTGAATCGCCAGGCACACCATGCTCAGGGTGCCCAACCCATTCGCTACGTTCATGTGGCCTGGGGGCTGATCCATCTGGACGGCAAGGTTCTGTTTCGAATGCGGGAGGACAAAAAACGCCCCGGTTTGGGTAATTTTGTGCCGATTGGCGGGCGCCTGTCGCAGGACGACTTGAAAGCCGTCGGTGTTTCTGACGCTTTGGCCGTATTGCAATCGCCGCGTGCCGCCAAGGAGCCGCAGGCCATACAGCAAGCCCTGCAACG
>JBFHRO010000139.1:0-8482 GCA_041591635.1 Oleiphilaceae bacterium
GCCATGCTTCTGAGATATTGCCCAGGATTGGCCATTGTCGTAACTTGTTTCGTTTCGTCACCGGTGTTGGCGCAGCCACTGCTGCAGGCCTCAGTGCTTGCAGGGGTCGATACCACGGATAACGCAACCCTGGTGTCCACTGACGAACAACGTCAGACCGTCCTGCGCCTTGAACCGGAAATAGGTATTGCTGACACAGGGGCAGACACCTCGTATAGACTCACTTACCGGTTTCAAAATCACAATTATAAACCCGACTCCAAACGCAACAAGAACTCCCATTTTGTCGATGCTTACGCGACGCGGAGTCTCCTTGATGATCGAATTCAAGCAAGTGCCGGCTACGCGGTATCACAAATCAGAAACACGCTGGCGACCACCAATGTCAATGGAATCGCTGGAAACAGCGGATACCAGGAGGCGCAATTGTGGCAAAGCAGCGTTTTGTTTGATACGCCAAGAAATCGTTATTTCGACTTTGAGAGCCATGTTGATGGTCAAATGTCCGTACTGGAAGACCAAAAAAGCAATTCAGAAAGTTTTGGCGCTGGAATCGACCTGCAAAGCGGCTATGGGCTAGACAGGTCTTACTGGATGCTCAGTGGCTCGGGTCGCGTACTGGATGGCAACAGCCAACAAAATGCCCTAAACAACCAGGCCAATGCAGTCACTGCGACGCATGTCGCATCTGACATTTTTGTTCGGCTGCAAGGCGCCTATGAGTTTGTCGAAACCGGAAAAGTCGCGGAAAAAGGAGAAGAGTTTAAATCTGCAGGTGCCGGACTCGAATGGCGACCAAGCCGCCGCAGCCATTTCGGCGCAGCCTATAACTGGGTTCCCGAAGATCAAGGGGATGACTTTATTAGCGGTGAGTATGCGTGGCAACCTTCTGCCAGACTAAGCACGGAAGGCAGTTACACCAAGCGGTTTTATGGCGATGCGTACAACTTCCAGGCAAAACACGCCACGAAACACACCAGTACGTTATTAAGTTACTCGGAAACGGTCAACAATTTTGCTTTCGCGGCGGTGAGCAATGTTCAACTGTTACTCATATGTCCCAATTCAGTACGGGCAACACTTAGCGATTGCCGAATACCTACATCGGATCAGGACAAACCCAAAGCGGGCGAGTCACTGGTTGGGGTACCCGTGGTAGTTAACGACATTGTAGACGGCGTCAAGCTGGTCAAGCAGGCAAGCATTAGTAGCGCGTATCAACAGGGTAAATCCACCTACACACTAGGCTTCGCTTCACTGCGTCGATCCGATGTCGTCGAAACGGCCGGGGCGATTGTTCGCCAGCACGGTGTGGACTTTGCCTGGAACATTTTGCTTACCAGCGTTGCAAATCTGGGATTAACAGCAACCTTTACCGATGTAACCGAAAAAACTGGCGGCCAGAATACGCTTGCCTATACAGATCGACTGTATGGCACTCATCTGGTGTACCAAGTCAACGCTCATACCTCCGTAACAGCGCGATATGCTCACCTGTATCGTGATGACAAAACGAATGAGGATTATCGGGAAAATAGTGTCTCCACAGCCATTGTTGTGAAATTTTAATCATGTATGAATCCTACTACGGTTTTACCGCCAAACCCTTTCAGCTGAGCCCGAATCCCAGGTTCTTTTACGCCAGTCCACCGCATCGCAAGGCCCTGTCCTATCTGGAATACGGGCTTACTCAAGGAGAAGGCTTTATTGTGATTACCGGGCCAATTGGAACGGGCAAGTCCACTATCGCCAGCAGCCTGCTGAGTCGTCTTGATTCAACCCATTATGTAGCGGCTAATATCGTTACTTCGAACCTGTCGCCAAAAGAACTGCTGGAGTCCATTGCCAACGCTTTTGGGCTTCAGTGTGAGAATACGTCCAAAGCTTATATTCTGCGTGAAATCGAGCATTTTCTGATTGGCATTAACAAAGCCGACAAGAGAGCCCTTATTCTTATTGATGAGGCACAGAACCTCCCCCGCGACTCCCTGGAAGAGTTGCGCATGCTCTCGAACTACCAGATTGCCAACAAGCCCTTGGTTCAGAGTTTTCTGCTGGGACAAGAAGAACTTAGACTCAAAGTGCAACATCCGGCTTTGGAGCAGTTCAAGCAGCGCATCATCGCCTCTTGCCATCTAAAAGCGCTTAATGAACGTGAAACCATTGAATATGTTCTTCACAGACTCAAACAGGTTGGCTGGAAAGACAAGCCGGCGTTTTCGGAACAAGGTCTTCGGAAAGTTCACGAGTATACGCAAGGTATACCGCGAAAAATAAATGTTTTCATGGACAGAGCGCTGTTGCTTGGTTTTATGGAGAGATTGGATCTTATCGATAGTAAAGTCATTCAAACCGTGGCAAACGAGCTCAAAGAAGAACTTACCCCGGATGGTGGACGACACGCTGAAGCAAAATTGGCAGATGCCCATTCAGCATTGGCAAAGTCGCAATCAAATGCAACAGAGGTACCTAATGGCTCAGAGTCTGACGGTATCGCCATGGCCTTGAATGCGTTGCTTGAAAAATCGTTAGATCAAAAACTACAGGTAAGCCAGTTCATTGATTTTCTGATTCAAAAGAAAAAGAGCATGAGAAATTCGGCAAAACATGAATGAATTGATGGGCGTACGCGATGGCTATCAGTGTGCGCCCTTTTTGAACAGAACGACCTCGAGCGTCTGAAGTATGATGATCGCATCGAGCAAGAGACTTTGATTTTTGATGTAATACAGATCGTATCTAAGCTTCTCCATACTATCTTCTTCACTGTCTGCGTACGCAAAGCACAGCTGAGCCCAGCCGGTTATGCCCGGTTTAACGCGGTGACGCTCATTATAAAAATTGATCTTTCTGCTCAACTGATCAACAAAGGCGGGACGCTCCGGTCGCGGCCCGACAAATGCCATGTCGCCTTTAAGCACATTGAAAACCTGCGGAAGTTCATCAATCCGGTACTTGCGAATAACGTTGCCAACCCTTGTAATTCTTGCGTCATTTTTTGTTGCCCATACCGCCTTCCCTTCTTTTTCTGCATCAACGATCATGCTGCGGAATTTCAAAACGAAGAAGGGCTCGCCATTGAGACCAACACGCATCTGCTTGTAAAACACGGGATGCGCCCAACCATCCTCCATTTTAATGGCGATGGCAGTAACCACCATCACGGGCCATGTGAGCGCGAGCACCACCAGACTGACCAGAATATCAAAGGCACGTTTTAACCAAGCGCCGAACGACGACTGAATAAACCCGTCAGAAAAAATAAACCAGCTTGGAGAGATCATTTCCAGCGGCACCTTGCGCGTCTCCCGCTCATAAAAGCGAACCGCATCAACCACCTCAATTCCGTCCATTTTGCAATCCATTAGCTCGCTCATAGGAAGTGTTTTGCGCCGATTATCGACGGCGATAACTATTTCATCCACGCCCATGGCGGTAGCCAGGTTCTTCAAGCCATATTTTCCGCTCACCAGAAGCTCCGACGGAACCTCGATATTTTCGTCATCAACCGGGCAAAATCCTTTGATGACGAAACCTTTTTTCTCATCCTCCGTTGTAAATTTTCCGTATAAGGCTTTGGCCTTTTTCCCCGCACCCAAAACTATAATGCGCCGTTTGAAGGCATCGTCGCTAACCAACAGATAAAAACAAGCTCTGACGATCAATACCAGAACCAGCGAGAACACTAACGCCAAAACCAGCACGCTACGCCAAAGCAGTCCAAAGGTGTCGCTGGAGATGTAGTAAAAGAAGGGATAGATAGCTGCCCCAATGGCAAATGCCATAAAGGTACGCAGCAGCATGCCGCTATTGCCTTCCTTGATCTTAGCCTGATATACACCCATGGCATTCATACACAACAACATGGTGTAGCTATAAACGAGTGCGGCAGGGAGGATATCGATAATGGTATGAGCGGAAGGAAGCTCCGCAATACTCAGGCGAATCTCAACGGCAAGATAAACCGCCGCGATATAAGCAAACGACTCCAGTAATCCAAGAACCACAAAAGGCAAATGGAGGTAATGTTTGAATACGCGAATGTGGGCCATGTAACAGAAGTCCTGACAGACGGATCAAGTATCAAAGGTAGATGACACGCTTAGTTACTGCTTGCAAGTTATTGATAGACATCCTTGATACGAAAGATATTGATACCCGCTAGCGTAATGGTAATGCAGCGATGCTAGCAAGAGAGTCGGCATTCTACAGATAACCCGGTGCGAGAAAAACACTTTTTGGAAAGCCTGTGCTATGATTTGCCGCAACTTTGTTCTCGCTTAAGGATTCGATTAATGAACGTAAGTAATAGCAAAATATGCCTGGTTGGACTTGGCTATGTCGGATTGCCCTTGGCCGTGGAGTTTGGCAAAAAATTCGACACCGTTGGTTTTGATATCAACCAGGCACGCATCGCAGAACTCAAGACCGGAAAGGATTCAACGCTTGAAGTGGAAGAAGAACTGCTCGCTTCCGCAACCCGTTTGTCGTTTACATCCGAGCTTGAAGATACCCGGCAATGCAATGTGTACATTGTAACCGTACCCACCCCCATTGACGAATTCAAAACGCCTGATTTGTCACCATTACGCTCGGCCTCTACGGCGGTCGGAAAAGTACTGGGCAAAGGCGACATCGTTATTTACGAATCAACAGTGTATCCAGGGGCAACAGAGGAAGTCTGTATTCCGATTCTGGAGCAAGTATCGGGGCTTAAGTTCAACACCGATTTTTATGCAGGTTACAGCCCCGAACGCATCAACCCGGGCGACAAGGAGCATCGGGTGACTAACATTCTGAAAGTCACTTCCGGCTCTACCGCTGAAGTCGCCGAGTTTGTCGACCAGCTATACCGGTCTGTGATCACGGCCGGTACGCACAAGGCAAGTACCATTCGTGTAGCCGAGGCTGCAAAAGTAATCGAGAATACTCAGCGCGACGTTAACATTGCGCTAATCAATGAGCTTGCTCTGATATTTGAAAAGCTTGGCATCGACACCCTCGAAGTACTTCAGGCCGCCGGAACCAAATGGAATTTTCTCCCATTTCGACCGGGTCTTGTCGGCGGGCACTGTATAGGCGTTGATCCTTACTATCTTACGCACAAAGCACAGTCAATCGGCTATCATCCCGAGGTCATCCTTTCCGGTCGGCGAATCAATGACAGCATGGGGCAGCATGTGGTCGAACGGGTCATAAAGCAAATGCTTAAAAAGCGGATTCATATTGTCGATTCCAATATACTGATTCTCGGTTTGACGTTTAAAGAAAACTGTCCGGATATTCGCAATACGCGAGTGGTTGACGTGGTCCAGGAACTCCAAAACTACCATGCCAATGTAGATATCTACGATCCTTGGGCTTCAGCAGACGAAGTCAAGCATGAGTATGGCCTGGCCTTGACCGACACACTTAAGAACAACCATTACGACGGCATCATTATCACGGTCGCGCATGATGAGTTCAAAACCATGGGGGCCTCCGCTATACGAGCATTAGGGAAGAGCAACAGTGTTATATTTGATGTCAAATACGTGCTCGATAAGTCCGAAGTAGACGATCGACTCTAAATCAGACAAGCGGTGTTTGCCTATGCCCTGAGCAGGGCAAACACCTCTCCATTTAATCTAATGGCGTTTTACGACAAGCAACTACCAATGACCGAACAAGCGAATCAGCACAACCAGCCACCCGAAAAACCCGAAGAGTGGGAGTGTTGCGAAAGCGGTTGTGCCCCCTGCGTATGGGACACATACCATGAAGCACTCGACCGCTGGAGAAAAGAAACTGGTCGACAGACCACACAATAATTCCTCGAACTCCCTGAGTTTTCACCGACCAGTAAAGCCGGGAGAGAGACCGATGTCAATTGGTTGTGGGGCACTGGTAAGCGTTGTAACGCCTGGATCCATCCATTGTAACTTCGGTAACAGGCACAATGGCCGAGGCGTCCATCGTTGATGCCTCATTCAGTGCTAAGATCTCCAATTCCTTTTCCAGAACATCCTCTGAACGATGATAGAAGCCAACTTTACTTTTTGTTTGAACTTTAACTGAGCCCAGGAGCTTACAACTCTCACCGGCAGGTTTTCCTAGAACTTCAATCTGAGCTGCCTCAGGTTTCAGGTCGACCCAACTGCATCCAACAAAAAAAACGAACGAAGCGCCAAGCAACGAATACCCTAAATACTTCACTGACATACCCTCTATCCAAATGAATAAATCCGAAGATCGCTGAATTATTCCAGCATACGAGCGATCCAGCGCTCAATGGCGCAAATAAAAAGAGGCGCCTGTGTAATCTCCTGTGTCGCCCAAAATTGATTTCCCAATACGGTCTCGGCATGCACATCGCTTTTTGCATCACGCAGCAGTTGCACGCCTTTGGCCGTTAATGGCGTCAAATCATCGGCAGGGCGGGTCAGGATGTCAAACCAGGCAACCGAACGACTACTGAATGTCCTTAGGTCTTCAGTGGCCAAATCAAAACTCTCCACATCTTCGACCCACTTTTTATGCAATGAGTATCCTGCAATTTCGGTAGTTCCCGCGTCGACCTCTTGGCGAATCAGATGCATTGTGGTTTTACGGTCACCTTCAGACAAAAGATCTGCCGATAAGCGTAATCGAGCCAACTGGGCAAAGCAGGTTTTGCCATTAAATACAGGGTTACAAAAAATAAGCTTGATACTAGCAGAATTGCCACTCGAACCATCCTTGTTAGCAACCTGAGCCAGGGCTTTAACGGTTACCATCGCGGCACCCCGTACAGCCAGCCAAAATTGGGGGAGTCCGTGCTCAAGGTTTAGTTTATGAGCAATAGCGGCCAGATCTTGCGCCCAGAGTGACAAATCAGGCACCCCTGTGCTGTCACCTGTACCTGCGTGGTCGTAGCACAGACACAAAGCACCATTCGACGCGAGTCTTCTCGCGCAAGTACTCAGCATGCTTCGACTCTTATTCATTTCTTCAAAAAATGGCTGCAGTATCAGCACGATATGCGTTGGGCTCGGATGCTTTCTTTCAATCGCGAACAGCTTTCCTGCAACCCCCTCAATAAAGCTTGTCGTAACGATCATTTTAATCGCGATTCGACAAAAGCCACCAAGGTGCCAACGCTTTCAAACACATCCGCTGTAATTTCCTCATCGTCAATGACGAGACCAAAATTATCTTCAATCGCTGTGATGATATTGACAACGGCCATGGAATCAAACTCGGAAATCCCACCCAAAAGGATCGTATCGTCATCCCACCTGTGGGTATCGCCAATCTGCAGAGTGTCGGCAATCAGTGACAATACAAGGTCTCTGGTCTTCATGGTGATTCCTTCAGCAAGGGTAAGTCTCGTTTTTAGTGTTAGAGTTTTTCAATCTGCGTTCTGGACTTCAAAGACTGACGATAAAGCTGGTAATCCATGCCACCAAAGGTACTTCCAAGCAGTTTCTCAATACCTTCTTTTTGATCGGAAGTCAGTTCTTCAATATTGGGAGTCTGAACACTTTTGAGTCTCAGAAGTTTGACGTCACCGCTGTCTAACTGAACAAATCCAATTGATTGAGCAACAGGGTCGACTGACAACGAAAATGCCAGATTCATAACAGACTGGTCCTCCTCCGGATAGTTTCGAACTACGGCATTGTGTTCAATCCAGTTTGTTTCCTCACTGACCTTTCCATCCTTCAGCGCAGTCACAATTTCCTTTGCTCTGTCGCGAACCATGCGTCCAGCCTTGTCTGACTTAATTGCCAATGCAATCTCTTCTCTGACGTCGGCAAGATCCTTGGTATGCATAGGCTGAAAACGCGAAACATGGGCCACTAGGCTTCGGTCCTTGGTCACTTCTACGACATCTGTATTTCTGCCATCCTGCAATACATCATCAGAGAACAAGGTCTTCTGCATGGCTGGATGCGCAAAATCACCCTCGCCAGCGCCCTTTTTTATCCCCAGTTGCGTTTTCATTTCCAGACCAAGCTCTTTTGCAGCTTCACTTAATCCATTTGACGCGTAGGTGATGTCCGCAAGCTTTTCCGCCATGGCGACAAGCTCCTTCTCTGCCCGAGCCCCTTTGATTTCAAGCTCAAGGGATACTTTTACCGCATCAAACACAGGAACCGTTTCTTCTCTGATATCTTCCACTTTGACCAAGTGGTAGCCATAGTCAGAGAGCACAGGCCCAGAAACCTGGCCACTGTTAAGCTTGAACAGGACGGCATCTACTTCCTCGTCCAGCGTACCTTGTGTTACATAGCCAAGCAAACCACCCCGCTTTGCCGTTCCTATGTCATCAGAATACTTTTCTGCGGCAATCGAGAAGCCTAAACCTTCCGATATCTCTCGCGAAATTTCCTGAGCACGCGCCATTGCATCCTCGCGCGAAACCTGATCATTTATTTCAATGAGAATATGCAGAGCCTTTCGCTCTTCGGCACCTTTAAATGTTTTTACAAACTCCTCGTATCTTGACTTGAGTTCCGCC
>JBFHRO010000140.1:0-8468 GCA_041591635.1 Oleiphilaceae bacterium
CAGGCTGGGGGGGTCCCAGCCGCCGCCGGCATCGACCATCACCCAAAAACGACCGGGGTCGGCGGCCCGCACCGGCATGGCAATGGCAGGCAAACACAGGGCCAGCCCGGTCGCGGTAAAAGCACGAAATAAGTCTCTGCGTTTCATGATCCAGTCTCCTTCAAAGCCTTACTCGTACAAAAATTGATAGTCAGCCAGCAGGTAGGTCATCACCCCCATCCAGGCCCGCAGGGCATAGCTGCTGTCTTCGCGAATTTGCTGTGCCTCGGGCAACTTCTCGCCCGTTACCGGGTCTTCAGTCACATCGCAGCGCGAATTGAGATAGCGGTGCTGCCATTTTTTGGTGGCGACCAACGGCTGGCCATCGCGCCAGATGGCTTCAAACAGGGCATAGGTGGTGTCGATCCTCGCATCGGTATCGGCCAGTTTTTCCCCCAGCAAGGTCCAGTGCAAATGGCGGATGGTGGCGCGAATGTTGGCAATGGCCGAGGCCACAGGTGCACCATCGCTGTTATAGGGCACCGAGTCTCTGGCCACATAGGGGAATAGCTTGCGTTGCGCAGGCGGCAGATAGAAATCCCTGGCGGTGACTTCGCACGCCATTTCGGTCGCCATGCGCAGTTGCAGTGAGGCCATCAAGCCGTTGGGGTGGGTAATGCGCTTTTCGATGCTGTCGGAGTCGATGCCACCGTAAAGCTGGTTGAACTCGCCCCGCTCCTTGTCAAAATGGCTGTAACTGGCCCAGCTGTGTTTCCAGGTCGAGCCGGTGGTGGCCTTGAGCTTGCGATCAAGCATCTCGGGCGTCAGCAACCGGGCACTGCCCATGATGCCGGCCGAATCGCCACTGACCTCTGCCGCACGGTAATAGGGGCTGAGCAACACCCCCCGCACCAGAGTTTTGAAGTTGTAGCCCGACTCGATGAATTCCTTTTCGATATTACCCAGATACAGCCGCTGGGCCACGTAGGCTGACTTGGCCGCCTCACTGGCATCGTCACTGGGCGCAGACAGCGGATCCTCACCGGTAAAGCCTTTGAACACGGTTTTGACGGTGGCGCGGGCAAAACGCGGATCCTGCGCAATCTGCTTGCCCAGCCATTGCAGCGAGCGATCGGCATTACCCGACAGGGGCATCACCTCGCCATTAAAGCCACGCGGCTGAATGTCACTGGGCCAGCCATCGCGGGTCAGACGACTGGGGCGATAGCGCCCGCGTGCATCCCAATTCTGGAAGGTGGAGGCGACCGGGTCCATCACATCGTGACAACCGGTGCAGGCGGGGTTATCCAGGGTGGGCGTAGTGCTGATCAAATCAATAGACTGGTCGGGACGCATGCCCTGAATCGCCAACACATCGGTATCGAGGAAAAACTCGAAAATCTTGCGTGAGCGGTGGCGGTTAAGATTGGTCGCAGTGGTCGGAAACTTGTTGAGAAACATGGGCGACGTCAAGATGCCCGCATGGGGAATTTTGGGAATTCGCACCTCGCGAAAATCTTCCGGATCTTCGGGATAGGCCGGGTCCACCGGTGTCGCCAGCAGTTTGAAGCTGGTTTGCCCCAGCACGCCCCACACCTGGGCCGAATAGCGGTTGGCCAGGGTGTAATCGGCGGTCAGGATTTCGGTGAAGGGGCGATTGTTTTTTACCACGTGGGCAATCAGGCGCAATGCTTCCTCAGACACCGCATCATTGGTTTCGTTGCGCAGCCATTCATAAAGCGTACGCTGCGGACCGGCGGTCGAGGTGTTTAACCCCAGATTGGCAAACCAGCGTCGTTCGGGGTAGTCGGTATTGTCCAGCAACCCCAGGGCTTCTTCGCCCGGCAGGTACTTATCCTGGTGCAGCATGTCATTGTAGATTTCCATCACCCGCTGATAAAAAGCATCGGTTTCCATGTAGGCGTTGATGGCCGTAGTGAGCGCGGCCACATCGGTGTTGGCCACCGCCGCCACTTCGGCCTCGGCAGGCAGTTTGCCCGCCAGACTCAGGCTGGCGCGATAGAGGGTCTTCTCCGGCGCCTCAAGGGTGATGCCATCGACCGAGCACGACTGGGCCTGCACCGCAAAATCGTTAAAACCACTGTTGAACGCGGCCAGAATGTACTCGGCGGTTTTTTTGGAGCAATCCAGACCGCAGCTTTGTACCGAACCCACCGGCATGGTGGTGGCAATGCGGTTGGTGAGGGTATCGAGATCGCCGCAAGTCGCACAGCCGATCATCGACGGCCCGTTGGCGGTGCCGTAACCCGCCCCGCCGTGGCAGGCGGCACATTGTTTGGCGTACAGCTCGGCTCCTGCCTGTGCCACGGGCGTCAGCGTTTGCGCCGTTGGCGTTGTACTGCAGGTCTGGCTCTGGTCCTGACTGGTGCGGCTGGTAATCTGCGCCTCGACCGCGGCGGCTTCCGTGCCGCTGTACTCACCACAGGCCGTCACCAGCAGTGCCAACACTGCCAGCAACCACCCGTGCCATGCTCTTGTTCGCCAGGGATATGGCGCGATGCCATCGCTTTTCGTTGGGGCCCGCATGATCGTCTCCTTGTTACGCTGTCGGTCGGCCTGCCACTGCCATGCAAAGGCCCGCCAGTTCAAGTCTGGCAAGGGCATCCGGATTGCAGGGTAAATTGATTATTGTCAATTACGTAAAGGTAAGAAATACCAAAGACACACAGCAAGGCGGGTTTTGCCACCTGCCTCACATTCACAGGAAGGAATCGGGAAATTTAGCGATTTTTTTCGCAAATCAGGAGGTTACATAAAGCATACAGACGCTGCTCACAGGCAACTCAGGGTAACCCTGGGTTACGTTCGGGTAACAAAGACCCATCGGGGCCCGACCCTAAGGGAAGCAGGCAAGCGCCTCGCTACTCCCGAAAATCGCTGGGCGACTTGCCGGTCCATTTGCGAAACGCCCGGCCAAAGTTGGACGGGTCGCTGTAACCCAGTTCGTGGGCGATGTCATCCACCGACTTTTCAGTGCCACGCAGCATTTCCAGCGCCCGGCTTTTGCGCACGTCGCTGAGAATGTCCTGAAAGCTGGTGTCAAACGCCTGCAATTGCCGGCGCAAGGTGCGCGAGGTGATGTGCAGCATGTCTGCCACTTCTTCCATGGATGGAATCACGCCCTGTTCGGCCTGCAGCATACGCTTGACCTTCACCACCAGCGTTTCCTGCTCATCAACGGCGCGCAATTGCTCCTCGCACTCCTTTTCAGCCAGGCGTTTGGCTACCGGGTTCGCCAGCGCCATCGGCAGATCGAGAAACGCCTTGTTAAAGCGCAACTGGTTGACACCGGCATCAAACTCCATCTGGGCATTGAAATACTCTTCATAGGCATCGGCATAGGCAGGCCGGGAGTAGTTCAACAGACAGCGGCCGCCCTGCATCAGCCGGGTACCAAAGAACAGCAGATTGACCATCATCAGTGCCACGAACAAACTTTCCACCATAAAGGGCATCAAGTCAGCCAGGCCGATCTTGTCGTCAAGCTGCAGCACAGCATCGTCACCCTCAATGAAAAATTTCCACTCCACCAGCGCCATGCGAATCCGGTAGTACTTTTGCATCGCCGCCAGCGCCTGGCCCACGGTTTCTGCCGACATGGCCGCCTGGGCCATGGCCCCGTGGGTGGTGAAGGTGAGGCGCGTCCCGTAGGCCAGCCCCAGTGCCGGATCACCGCTCAGGGCAATGGCGTGGCGCACCAGACCCACCATCTGCTCATACGAAAGCAGCGCATCGGGGTTGCGCAGCACCGCCTCGCGGATGCCTGCTTTTTCCAGCAGCTCGCTGCCCTCAACCCCCTTTTCAATCGCCAGTTCGAGCAGAATTTCTGCGTACGGTGCTGCCAATACGGCATCTTTTGCCTGATAACCCAAAGCCTTCATGGCAATGTCCTAAAGTGACCGATCATGGTTAACGATAATGCGCGCACTTATGATACGCAAGTACCACAAAAGTACTGTGAAGCAGCCGGACTTCACGCCATCCGGTGCATCACAAAAAATTGGAGTATTTACTCTATTCTAACGAGACCATGCACAAAAATAAATTGCCCTTTTGCCCACGCCGTCACACCGGCAGCGGTATTAGTCCCGAGAACTCCTGTGACCTTACGCACACTCGCTCCCTCTGGCGCGTTTGAGTAGTTATCTGGCGCCTTCGCTGATAGTGGCATGAATGGCACTACCGTACAGTAATCCTGCATTCACCCACACTCAGGATTTACTTCATGGTTATCGCAGTACCTGCTTACGGCACTCTCCTGGCTTGCGCGATGTGGCTTACCGCCACCACCGCCATGGCCGAACTTCGACCAATGGACGACGACAGCCTCTCCAACGTCACGGGTCAGGCCTTTCTCCAGATAGATCAATATCAACAGCCTGGCGACACCTCTGTGGACTATGTGCGGGCGCAATTGGGCATGGATATCGAAATGCAGGCCAATGCCGAGGTGATGGAACTGGGTCGCTACCCCCGCTGGGACGAAAAACGTAACGACTGGGAAATTCAGCCAGCCGATATCCTGATCGAAAACTTCTCCATGGGACATATTTACGACAGTAACTATTACCGGCTGAACCCGCTCATGCCCCATCCACGCAAAGCCGATGGCTCCAGCTACCGTGACGGTGAAATAGTGCCGTTTCGCATGACCGATCCCTATGTGGAATTCGCCTTCGAGGAGATTAATGGCCGCCCGACGCCCATTGGCCTGCGCGTCGGTTTTGGCAAGGCAGAAGGGATGCTCTCGGGCACCATTGCCAGCCTCACAGGTGCCGTTCAAACCACCGTACGCACCAATCTCGATTACATCAGCAAGCAAACCGGCAGTTGCACCCAGGCACCGGAAGTCTGTGCGGCGCTGGCACTGAACCCGTTGCTGGGGCAAGTCAACATTGTCAATCAGGCGGAGCTGGTTTACGGCGAAGACACCTCGCCTTCGACCCTGACAGGTGAACTTGACGAAGCCCGTGCCATGCATACCGGCATCAAGAACGGCGATACCCTGCGGGCAGAAAACGGTATCAACAGCGTGGAAGTGCCGGCCCAACACTGTATGGCGGCCGGTGCCGATGTGTGTTTCCCCCTGACCCAGTTCCAGTCACTGTGGATTGGCAAGCGCGATGACAAGGGCAATCCGGCGGGCCAGGCTGATGGCATGTTCCTGTCGTTTCAGTCGCGCGCCCTGAAGTGGAATCGCGATTACAACGCCGGCAATGCAGCCGAGTCTTACTTGCCAACCGTATCAGGGGCGTTTCTGAGCATTCCTGCCGGTGTGCTGGAAATCGACACCCTCAGCGCCTCGCAGGGCACCAACAGGGCCAGAACAGAATATATAGACAGGGGGGTTGGCCTGTTCTGATTGACCAAATTTTACACAACCTCACTCGATTGCAGCGTAAAAACCCCTCATAATCCTTTGTCTTGACAGGCCGCTTGCCTGTCCTTCCCCTTAATCAAGGCACTCCCCGGATCGCAGGTCAACGCGCGGGTCGCACGACCGGCGCCCCGGGAGGGCGATGCTCCGAGGAAAAATGATGGGAGTTGCTTTCCCCTGGCAAGTCATGAAGCTCATTATCGAATCTGCCATGGCGTGCGGATTGTCGTTCAAGGACTTGCCCGGCAATCTGTTTTTGTTCGAACGCATGGTGCGCAAACAAGGCATCAGCATGGAAGATCTGGAACGGCTGATGGACAACCTGGAAAAAAGCACGGGCCGGACCGATCTGGCGCTGGCCTTTGCCCGGGCCTTCATTCCCGAATCCATTGATGACTACCTGACCCTGGCCTACACCTCTGCCAATCTGAAGCAGGCGGTAGAGTTGCTGTCGCAATGCAAGTGGCTGCTGCACCCGTCGGTCGAACTGGTAATCAACGAGCAGGAAGATCTGGCGGGTATCAGCTACCAAACCAGCGATGGCTTTCCCATCGGCGACAAGCCTTTTTATGCCGAAGGGCTCTTCAGCTGTATCTACCATAGAGTCAAAGACGTAACGGGCCTGTCGTTCACCCCGGTGATGATCCATTTTCGCCACCCGGTTACCCCCCATCACGCCCTGTATCAGGAATACTTCGGCTGTCCGGTGTACCACGATTGCGACAAAGACACGATTTTCGTCAGCACAGAAGTGCTCCATGCCCCCTTTCAAACCCACGATCCGGATGCCAATCTGGCCTTGCAGCAAAAGGCCGCCAGTAAATGTGCCGCCACCACCAGTTTTGTCACCGAGGTCAGTGCCGTATTAAGTGACAAATTACACGATGAGTCGTTCGGTATCGAAGAACTGGCCTGGCACATGAATATGAGCCCGCGCTCGCTGCAGCGTAAACTCAAAAGCCATGCCCTGACGTTCAGTGCCTTGAAAAATTCGGTGCGGGTGCAACGGGCCAAAGGCTCGCTGGCACAAGGCTCGCGGGTGAGCCTGGAGGATCTTGCCCAGGAGCTGGGATTCGTCAATGGCCACAGCCTGCGGCAGTTTTTCAAAAAGCAGACCGGCATGACCATCAGCGAATACCGCAGCGAATCGTTCGCCACCAGCATGCACTGATCAAGAATCCGCCGGGTTAAAGCACCTGCTTGTGAAACACCAGCGTCTGGGTGATCGAGCCATCCGGGTAACGGCTCACCCGGATCCGGCTGATATTGGCGTAAGGCACCTCGATGCGCCACAGCGACTGGGCCGGCATGCCCAGCACCTCGGTCAGAATGGCGCGGATGGTGCCCCCATGGCAGACCAGCAGCAGGGGCTCGGCCGACGGATCGGCAAGCAATTGCTGCCAGCGCTGACTCACCCGCTGCATGAAACCTGACAGCGTTTCCGCGTCGGGCGGCGTATGCGTTACCGGATCTTTCCAGTAGTTTTGCAAGAACTGGGGATAGGCATCCATGACTTCGGCCGGCGTCATGCCCTCCCACTGTCCAAAACCGATTTCCCGCAGATCGGCTGCGTGCTCAAGCGGGATATCGTGGCGGTTGGACAACTCCGCTGCAAATTCGGCACAGCGCAACAAGGGTGAACTGATGATCTTGCGCCAGGGCCTGTGTTCGCCTACGGCCTGACGCATCTGCGCCCATCCGGCTTCCGACAGGGGATCATCCTGGCTGCCACGCAGCCGACGCCCGCCCACAGGCTCGCCGTGGCGCATCAGATCAATCAGCAATTCCTGAAATTCTCGCATCGTTGGCTCCTCGCGCCTGTCTGCACAGAAGGTTGTCATCTGCGCAGGAAACTCTTGCCTGCGCAGTCAAGTATAGTCGGCCAGGGCGCTGCGGGCCGACACGGGCTGAGCGCTAGAGCTTGCCGGACACCGCCGCCTCGTCAAAAGTTGCCATCTGGGCATGCAACGCCAGGGCCGCACGAATCAGGGGCACGCAAGTGGCCGCGCCACTGCCTTCGCCCAAACGCATGTCCAGCGCCAGCAAGGCGGTGGCCGACATGGCCTGCAGTACTTTACGGTGTCCTTGCTCGGCAGAGCAGTGCCCGAACAGCATCCAGCGATTCATGTCCGGATTCAGCAGTTGCGCCACCAGGGCCGCCGCCGTGGCAATAAAACCGTCTACCAGTACCGGTATGCCACGCTGGGCACAGGCCAGATAGGCGCCGACGAGGGCGGCAATCTCCAGGCCGCCCAAATGGGTCAGCACCGCCAGCGGTTCGCGCTGCGGGTGACGGGCCAATGCCCGCTCGATAATCCGGGTTTTGTGGGTCACCCCCTCGGCGCTCAGGCCGGTTCCGGCACCGGTTAACTCCGCCGGCGTCAGGTTCAGCAGGGCGCAGGCGATGGCGGTGGCCGAGGTGGTGTTGGCAATCCCCATTTCGCCGCCAATAAAAAGCTGGGTACCGGCAGGCAGCCGGGTCTGCACCAGCTCACGGCCCACGCTCATGGCCTCAAGACACTGGGCCGGGGTCATGGCGCTGTGGTGGACAAAGTTGGCCGTTCCCGGCGCTATGTCCTGCCGTAATACGCCTTCAAGTTCGGGCAAGGGCGTGGCGGTTCCCACCGAGACCACATGCAGATCGGCGTCCAGAAAGCGGGCCAGCACACTGATGGCCGCGCCGCCATTGGCGAAGTTGCGAATCATCTCTACCGTGACCGCCTGCGGAAAGGCCGAGACACCCTCCGCCGCCACCCCGTGATCGCCGGCAAACACGGCAATGCTGACCTGTTCCAGACTGGGCTTGACCTTGCCTTGCCAGCCGGCAAACCGTATCGCCAGCGCTTCCAGCTGCCCAAGGGCCCCCGGCGGTTTGGTCAGCATGGCCTGGCGGCTTTCTGCCTGCTGCTGGGCCTCACTATCAATGGCCATGACAGGCTCGGTAAACCAGAAATTCATACGCTATTCCTTCTAGATTGGCAGCCAACAACTCGGCCCGAAACCGGGCCCTGTTACTTTAGTTTCAACGGCTACTTTAGTTTCAACGGCTACTTTAGTTTCAACGGCTACTTTAGTTTCAACGGCTACTTTA
>JBFHRO010000141.1:0-8455 GCA_041591635.1 Oleiphilaceae bacterium
ATGATGGCAACGCCGTCTTCATGCTGTCCGTCGATGACCACTTCGCCTCCCTCGGGTGACGCATCCCGTGCATTGGACAGCAAATTGATAAATACCTGCACCAAATGCTGCTCGTCACCAATGACCAGCAGTTGTTCATCGCAGCGGTTGCAGTAGCGGATATTTTTTTCGCCGCTGAGGGAAAGCAGGTTGATGGCTTCCTGAATGCACCGGTGCAGGTTCGAGGGCGAATGGCTGTGGGCTGAAGAGTGGTTGCCGGCACGGGAAAAATTCATCAGGGATTGCAAAATGCGCGAGATGCGCCGGGTTTGATCAATGATTTGCTGGGCACTGCCAAGAATCGCGGGATCGTCGGTTTCGTAGCGCATGTTTTGTGCCAGACAGGCAATTCCCGTGACCGGGTTGCCGATTTCGTGTGCAACCCCGGCGGCAAGTCGGCCGATGGAGGCCAGTCGTTGGCTGTGCACCAGTTCTTCTTCAAGCATTTGGTGATCGGTCTGATCTTCAATCAGGATGACCAGCCCGCCTTCGCTGTTTTGCGGTCCGGCAATGGCCGATTTGTGCAGATTGAACCAGTGGGGTTTGCCGCCAAGGTCTACGCGCTTCTTGTGCTGGTGCGGGCTTTCGTCCTGGGTGAAATTGTGCAGCATGGCAGACCAGGGTTGCGTTATTCCGCGCAGACTCGACCCGACCACCTGCTCGGCCGATATCCCGGTCAGTTTGGCCATGGCCTGATTCCACATGAGGATTTCGCCATCGTGGCCCAGGGAACAGGCGGCGATGGGCAGGTTTTGCAGTGTCTCCCGGTGATAGCGCCGCAGGCTGTCGAGTTCCGCTGCCAGCCCGGTCAATCGTGACTGGTAGTCTTCCAGTGAGCGCTCGACGAAGTGAATGTCATGGCCGCCCACATTGCCGCTGAGATGTTTATAGCTGAGATAGCGCTTGACCATGTTCTGGGCGATTTTGGGGCCCATCAGGCCCGAGAGATTGACTTCAATCTGGTCGCGCAACCGGCGCAGGGCATAGGGGCGGAATTCAATGTCGGGCAATTTGAGTTCGCGCAAGGCCCGTTCCACTTCCCGTCGGGCGACGCCTTCTCCCAGCGGTTTGGCCAGGCAGGCCTTGAACTCTTCTGACGAGGTGGCTACCAGTTCGCGCCGTTGCGGTCGTGACAAGGTGTCGACCGAGCAGGCCTGGGCGGCACTTTCTTCTTCGCGGGAGGTTCTGGAAACGAGGGAGACCAGTACAAAGACGGCAACATTCAGGGTGAGGGATGCGAGCGTATAGATATGCCAGTCGTCGCGCTGCAGGGTAAAAGCTATGTCTGCCGGCAGACTGGAAAAGACATCGAACTTGAGCAGCAAGGGGCAAAGCATCAACAGGAACCAGCCAATGACGCCGGCCATCAAGCCTGATATGAAGCCGATGCGGTTACCGATGGGCCAGAACAGGACCGCCATGACACCCGGGAGTAACTGCAGCATGCCGGAAAACGAAATAATGCCCAGTTCGGAAAGCGACAGCTTGTCGCCGATAAACAGGTAGAGCAGGTAGCCAAGAAATATCAGCGCGCCAATCAGCGCACGTTTGACCCACTTGAGCCAGTGGTAAATGTTCTGGTGGGGTTTGGGTTGATACAGTGGCAGAATCAGGTGATTAAGCGCCATGCCGGCGAGCGCCAGGGTGCAGACGATGATCATGCCGCTGGCGGCAGAAAGCCCGCCAACAAAGGCAATGAGCGACACTGTGGGTGACTGGGTAGCGACCGCAATGCCAATAGTGAAATATTCCGGTGGCGTGGGTGAGCCCACCGCAATGCCGGCCCACAGGATGGGCAGAATCGGCAGGCTGATCAGCAGCAACAAGAGCGGCAATCCCCAGCTGGCCTTAAACAGCGACTGGGGGTTGTTGTTTTCGGTGAACCCCATATGAAACATGTGCGGCATGACAATGGCGCTGGAAAAAAACACCAGCAACAGGGCGCGCCAGGCGGCATCGTCGATGCGTCTGTCAACGGCACTTACCCGCGGGCCTTCGTTGGCGATCCAGTCCTCAAGGGCCGAAAAACTGCCGAACACCTCGACAATCGCATAGCCGCCAATGATCAGCAAGGCGAGCAACTTGACCAGAGATTCGAAGGCGATTGAAACCACCAGCCCTTCGTTGCCCTCCCCTGACGTGGTTCCCCGGGCACCGAACAGAATCGCAAAAATGATGATAATGAGACAAAAGCCAAATCCCAGAAGTTCTTTGGGGGCCCCTGGCGACAGGATTTGAATCGAGGTGGTGACGGCCTGAATCTGCAAGGCCAGCAATGGCAGACAGCCCAGAACGGCAAAGACGGCGGTGAGGGTGCCGGCCCATTGGCTGCGATAGCGAAAGGTAAACAGGTCTGCCAGTGAGGCGAGCTGGTAGGCGCGGGTCAATCGCAACACAGGTAGCAGCAGTACCGGTGCGAGCAGGTAAGCACCACAAATGCCCAGGTAGTAGGCAAGAAAGCCGTAGCCGTATTCGTAGGCAAGCCCGACGGCACCGTAGAATGCCCAGGCACTTGCATACACACCCAGTGACAAGACAAAGGTCAGCGGGTGGCGTACCCAGGATTTAGGGATGTAGTTTTTTTCTGTGGCGTGGGCCAGACCAAAGAGCAGCAGCAAGTAGCCGACGCCAACAAGAAACAGCTCGGAAATATTAAAACTCATTCGGATCTCTCCGGCCTTCCAGCCAAATCGCCATGCCGATCAAACCGGCCCAGATCAAAAAGGGTCGATACCAGGCTTTACCTGGATCTATCCACCACTCCATGATCACCGGAGAGAAGACGTAAATGGCAAGAATGAGCAAAAAAACGAGGCGATAAATATACATGCGTTAGCCTGAAGTCCTCATTAGTGAGCGGTTTGGTCGCATAATGGCCCTGGCAAGGCATCCTTAAGCTAGGCATCGCCGGCACCGGGGGCCTCTTGCTCGCTAATGCTGAGAATAGGAGCCAATTGCCCGATAGACCAGCGTTCGATGGCCACAGCCAGGAGTTCCGCTACCGGTGCCTGCGCCAGTTCGGGGGCGAGGGGGAGGTTCAGCGCCTGCAGTGCGCGCCACAGGTTTCGGCCGGGGATACGGCAGTCCAGTGCCGGGGCCAGGTTTTGCTTGCTGAGTTTTTGTCCGTGGCCATTGTGAATGACGGGGATGTGGGCATAGCGGGGTGGCGTGTGCCCGAGCGCCTGGTAGAGCGTCAGCTGCAGCGGGGTCGAGTCGAGCAGGTCACTGCCGCGCACCACCTGGGTGATGTGCTGCGCAATGTCGTCATGGACGACAGCCAGCTGGTAGGCGAAAAAGCCCTCTTTGCGCTTGAGTACAAAGTCGTCTTTACCGCTTTGCAGCGGATATTCACAATGCCTCTGCACCCGGTCGACCCACTGCTGGCAACCGTCGGGCACCCGCATCCGCAGGGCAATTGCGGTGGCCGGATCCGCCGGAGGCTGCCCGCATTTGGGGTCGTGCTGGCCTTGCCGGGCTTCGAGGGCTTTGCGACTGCAGGGGCAGTAATAGGCGTAGCCCTTTTGCAGGAGTAGGTCGAGTGTGTTCTGGTACAAGTCCTTGCGTCTGGATTGATACAGCACCGATTCGTCCCAGTGCAGGCCGTGGGCTTCCAGTGCCTGCAGGATCTCGCTGGTGGCCCCGGGGATTTCCCGCAGGGGATCAATGTCTTCGATTCGAACCAGCCAGACCCCTCTGGCCTGGCGGGCATCGAGAAAACTGGCCAGTGCGGCCACCAGTGAACCAAAGTGCAAGGGGCCTGTGGGCGAGGGTGCAAAGCGCCCGCGGTAGGCGTTGCTGGGCATTGTTGCAGCAGGTGCAAAAGAGGTTGCAGAAGGTGAAAAAGAGAGGGGAGCATTATGTGCCCCCTCTGACGAGCACACTGTCTTGTGAACAGATAACGGCGTGTTTGTGCTCAATTCATTTAAATACCGGTTTGGCGTTCGCGAATTTCAGCCAGGGTTTTGCAGTCGATACATTGGGTGGCTGTCGGGCGGGCTTCCAGGCGACGGATGCCGATTTCAACACCGCAGGAATTGCAATAGCCGTAGTCGTCTTTGTCGATCAGGTCGAGGGTGCTGTCGATTTTCTTGATGAGTTTGCGTTCCCGATCCCGGGCGCGCAGTTCCAGGCTGAATTCCTCTTCCTGGGTGGCGCGATCGCTGGGGTCTGCGTAGTTGGCGGCATCTTCCTGCATGTGATGCACGGTGCGATCAACCTCTTCCATCAGTTCCTGTTTCCAGGCCAGCAGGATTTGACGGAAGTGATCGCGCTGCGCGCTATTCATGTACTCCTCACCCTGTTTTAACTCGTAGGGAGCGAAGTTTGAAAAACCCTCTTTTTTCATTTCATTACCTGGCATAGAGACAGCCTCAATGTAGTTTCTCGGATATTCCTCGCAGCAGGCCGAGGCGTGCGGGGAAGCAGCGGGCAGACAGATTCCGGTACCGGTCAATTTTGGCCTGCGAAAAATATCAGAATAGCCCAAGTTTCGCCAATTTTTAATTCTCTAAATAATTCATGGAGTAAGATGTTGCCCTGCCGAAGTTTCGCAAGCGTCAAAAACAGGAGCAGGGTACTCACTGTCAGTAAGGACGCACTAACACTAGTGCACCCGGCCTGCTTTGGCAATTCTGTGGTACCAAACATAGTGAGATGAAACCCTTTCGGGAGTGGTAGATGCAGATAGCTCCTTTGTTGTATCAAGGTTTGCTGGTCAGGCGTTATAAGCGGTTTTTGGCCGATATTACGGACGCCAAAGGTGAGTCCCTGACGATCCATTGTCCCAATACCGGGGCCATGACCAATTGTGCCGAGGCCGGCTGGGCGTTGTGGTATAGCCGATCGGATAATCCCAGGCGCAAATATGCGTCCACCTGGGAAGTCAGCGTGACACCGCAGGGGGAGCACATTCTGGTAAATACCACGCGCGTTAATGCCTTGGTGCTGGAAGCGTTGCAGGCGCAGGCGATTGACGCGCTGGCGGGCTATGGTCAATGCCGTGCCGAGGTGCCTTTCGGGCGAGAAAACAGCCGTATGGATTTCGTTCTCAGCCAGCACGAAGGCGGCAAGTCCGATGCGGTGGTTGAAGTAAAAAGCGTGACCTTGCTTGCGGGCAGCCAGGGGCAGGGGTTCTTTCCCGATGCGCCGTCGCTGCGAGGTCAAAGGCATCTGCGTGAATTAATGGCGGCGGTGAGGCTGGGGCTGCGGGCGGTACTGCTGTTTTGTGTCAATCATGAAGGGATTGATTCGGTGACAGCGGCAGATACGATCGACCCGATTTATGGCCGCTTATTGCAGGAAGCCAGGGCGGCGGGGGTTGAGGTCTATGCGTACAAATCGCATTTTGCGTGGCTGGGGCCAGGTCAGTTGACTCTGACCTTGACGCAGGAAGTGCCTGTGTTGCTTATGAGTTAAATTGCAGTTGTCGATGGTACCCTCGTCAGAGAGGGCTGGGTGGTGCTCCTGTAACCCGACGATTGAGCTCCTCGATCTGGCGTGCCATGGCCTTGACAAGACGCAGTGAGGTTTCGGGATGGGCCTGGATCAGATCGATGAACTGGTCTGCCGGAACGGCCATGGCGGTGCAATCGGTTTTGGCATAGACCGACGCGTTGCGCGCGCGGCCATTGAGTACCGCCAGTGCGCCAAAAATCTCGCCCTCTTCCACAATGCCGACTTTTTGATCGCCCACCGAAACAACGGCTCGCCCCTTGAGCAGGGTGTAGGCGTAGTCGGCTTCGGTGCCTTCGCGCAAGATGCACTCACCGGCGGCAAAACGTAAAAAGCCGGCCTGGGGTCGAACGCCTATCTTGGTGTGTTCGCCATAAAGTTCCATGAACAGGCGCTGCACTGTCACTTGCAGTTCGAACCACAGCGCAAGCTGGTCGGGATTTGATGTCAGCTGGGTAAGGAACTCGCTGGCGGACTGTTTCGCGACTGTGACTTTTTCTTCGGCGACATAGTGCAGAGCGCCACCGCTGTCTGCCATTACTAAAGGGCAGACGATATCTCCCGGCTGCAGGATGACGAGTGTGCGGTGGCGGTAAACCAGATACACCACGCCGGTTTCGATACGCAGCAAATCGCCGGGTGCGACCGTCTGGCCAAGTTCCGCGCCCGGCAAAAAGTGGTGTCGCGAGTCGGGAAACCGGTGCTGATCAAAGTGCCGCGCCAGCCGGTTACATTGCTCGGCCAAGGCTTCGAAGCGACTGCCTGGTTCACCTGGCAAGTACATAAGAGTGTTAATCCTGGCTATCGGTAGCGCATTCGCGTGCCGTGATTGAGCGACATGACGATTTCGTCGGCCGATATTTCTTTGGGGAAATAACAGCCGGAGATCTTGGTGCTGGCGATGCTGGCACCATCACAGTTGGCGTTTCTGAAATCAATGCCGCGCAAGTCGGCGCCGCGGAAATAGGCATTGCTGAAGTCGAGCCCGCTGGCATCCATGCCCCGCAGATCAAGGCCACGAAAGTCACAATAGGCGAAACTGGGCAGCGGGCTGGTTTTTTGTTTGGCGGCGTTAAATGCAGGAATGTTCTCGGCCCGCAAGGCTTGATAAAGCGGATCCTTGGAAATGCGTACTTGTTCGGTCATAGAAAGGCCTCCATTAGTTGCCGGCTAAAATCGGCAGATTCCTTACCGAGTATAGATGATTCCATTGGCCTCAACAGATTGATTCAGGTGGATTAATGAGTGGATGATCCAAGCAGCTATACTGAGTGTGAAAATGCGGTAATCCCTGATTGAGGAAGCTTTGATGGCCGACAAAAAAATGCTGCTGTTGGTGGATAGTCGACGGATTTCACGCCTGATGATTCGAGCCATGGTTGAACATAACAGCGATGACTGGTCGGTGCAGGAAGCCAAAAGCGGCAAGGAGGCAATTGCACTGGCGGGCACGACAGGGTTTGCTGTCATCATGCTGGATGCGGGAATGATAGGTGAGGACGCCATGACGCTGGCGCCCCGGCTTCAGGCCGCTTGTCCGACGGCCAGAGTCGTGCTGTTAACCGGCAGTCTTGATGGCACTATGAAGGCCCCGGTGGGTAACCCGGGGCTGCAGCTTATTCCCAAGCCCATCACCGAGGGCAAGATTCTCGATTTCCTCGGGGTGTGATCTCTTGCCTGGGGGCAGGGCCTAGAGGGCGAGCCTGGCTTTGATGCGCGAGATCAGCTGCCGGGTTTCTTCTTCGTTGCCCGTATTCACGACCAGCGTGTGGGCCAGTTCGTCGGCTTGCAGGGGCTCGGCCGTTTTGAGCTGGTTTTCGAAGATTTCCACGGTTGCATCCGAGGCATCATCGCCCTGGGCGGTGCGCTCTGCAATCCATTGACGGATGGTTTCGTTATCGACCTGGCAGGATAGCAACATGCCAGGTACACCGCTGGCTTCGACCATGTGACAAAACTGTTCGCGCTGCGACCGCTTCAGATTGGCCGCGTCTATGACCACCGGGTAGCCGGCGTTGAGGAGCGTCTGTGCCAGACGTGTCAGATGGGCATAGGTGGCTTCGGTGGCGCTGGCACTGTAGATGCCCTCGTTGACATTGACGATTTCGGATTGCTGGGGGTTGATCCCGGCGAGGCGTTTGCGTTCGACATCGGAGCGAATGCGCAGGGCTCCCAGGTTTTCCACGATCTGATTGCTGATACTGGTTTTGCCCGAGCCGGAATAACCATGCATGACCAGAACAAAGCGGCTGGGAATGGTGAGGCAACTTTCAGCCAGATCGGCGTAGTTGCGATAGCGGCCAAGCAAATGCGCCCGAGCTTCTTCGCTCAGATCCGAGGCGCTGAGCATGAACAGGCAGATCTTGGCGCGTACCATGGCGCGGTAGGCTTTATAAAAGGGCAGCAGTTGGGCACTGGCATAATCGCCGCTGAGTTCCATCCAGCGGTTGAGAAACCGGTTGGCCAGGGCGTGTTGCTGGCGGTCTTCCAGATCCATGATCAGGAAAGCCACGTCACTGATGACGTCAATCCAGCGGAATTCGTCGTTGAATTCAATGCAGTCAAAGAGTACGACATCGTTTTGATACACAGTGATATTGCCAAGGTGAATGTCGCCATGGCATTCACGGATGAAACCCTGAGCCTTGCGCTGTGCCAGTGCCGGTTCAAGTCGGGCAAACGTGCTCTGGGCCCAGGCTTCGAGCTGGTCTAGCTGGGTCAGCAGGGCCGGGTCTTGCAGCAGCGGCCGGATCTGATCGAAGTTCTGCTGCATGGGGGCAAACACCTGGGCCGGCTGGCCAAATTCGCGCTCCTTCGGCGCGATGGCGACATTCTGGTGAAAACCGGCAATGACTTCGGCAAGGCGATCTATGTGGGCGCAGGTCATGCGGGATTGCTCCAGCATTTTGTCCATCAGCCCGTTCTGGGGGAATTGTGCCATTTTGACGGCATATTCGATGGCTTC
>JBFHRO010000142.1:0-8435 GCA_041591635.1 Oleiphilaceae bacterium
GCCGCCATTAAAGGGTTTGCTGCGGTTGCCGACCCAATAAGAAATCCGGGGCGATCCGTCGAATGCGATGGTGTGGTAGCCCAATAATCCTGAATCGGCTTTGGCCAGTACTTCGAGGCTAAAGAGTTCCGTGTCTTTGTTACGGCCAAAGGTGGCAAATTCGATGTCGTCACTGTAGTTGTAAAAAACCATGGCACCCGAATAACGTTCGACACTGTACTCGGAGCAGTCGAGAATGGTTTGGCCGGTTTCGTCGGTTTTTTTGTTGTAAATCTGAAAAGGGTAGACGCCTTCGATAAATTTCAGGTCCTGCAGGTTGCCTTCAAAATCCTTGATCGGAATTTCCCACGCTTGATTGTTTTGCGCAAAGCAGACCACGCTGTCGTTCGCCGGGTTGGAAACATGTGCCTGATAGACATGCTGCCGGTTTCGCTCCTGCATTTCTTTCGAAGGATAAACACTGTTGCTGAATTTGAATAATTCGGCATGGTTGCGGATAAACTGGTATTCATCCGTACTCGGAGCCACTTCTTTGATGAAGGACTTCTGCAAACAGCCGGTTAAGCCAACGCAGACCGTTACAAGTGCAATGGTGGCGCCTGCGAGAGTTTTTCTCATGTCGTGTATCTCCCTGTTTTACTAAAGTTTATGTTCGTCGGTTAGTGTGATTTTGGCGGACAGCGCTATCTAGAGGGGGCGCAAGCTCAAAATGTAGCTGACGACCTGGCGTCTTTTGCCACCGATGTTGGAGCCCAATTTGTAGAATACTGGAGCGCCGCTAAGTGCAGCGTTAATATGGGTTTGTTTGGGTAACGTTTCCTGAGCGCCGAAGGTTGCCATTTTGGTCAGGTCGTCCACCACCATGACGTCAAACTTGCCATAGATTACTTCGCCACCCGGCAAGGTCAGGCTGAACACCGTGTTTCCCAGGCTGAGATAGAGCTGCAGTTGCTCAGTGACTTTATACTGTTCGCCTTCAATGCTGATCACCGAGCCGAGCGGATTACTGAAGCGAAAGACGATGGCGTTGTCTTTATGGGGCGGGGTAGCGGCGATCTTGGTTTTTTCTATCAGTTCGTCGAACCGTCTTTGAGCCAGCGATTTAAAGGTGCCGTTTGGAAACTGCACCAAATAGTCTTCGAAATCAGCATAATTATCGCTTTTCTTTATGCCTTCCCAGAATTGTTGTTCCGGACTCAGCATAGGGCGGTCACTGGTGGGCTTACCGGTGAAATAAAACTCGTCATAGAACTGCAAGCTGAGTTCGGGAATCTGTTTGCCGCCGCTTTCCTCTTTTACTCCCTTCATGGTTTTGCGGAACAGGCTCACCACTTCTTGCCCTGGAGTGCGCAACTGACGTAAAAAATGTTTGGTAAACAACCCGTTAATGCCTTCGCCGTCTTCTGCTACGCTGTTGGCAGAAGTGGCGAACATCACCAGCGTGCTGCCGGTGGGCATTTTCGAGGTATTCACCCTGGCCAAACCTCGGGTGCCGGAGCGGGTCGCACCGGCAAAGGGGTTATTACGACAGGCATCCAGAATGATCATGTTGAGGTTGCTCTCGGATTTTTTCAGATCCTCCAGCAGTAAATCCAGGGGGATTCCGGAGAATTGCACATCGGTTTCTGACTGGATGTTTTCGTCTACCGGAATCAGGTAATTGGTGCCGTTTAACTGTACGCCGTGACCTGCGTAGTAAATCAGCGCCACGCCACCCTTGCTCAGGCGGGTTTTAAAATGCTGGACAGCCACCTGCATTTCCTTCCGGTTGCCGTCATACAGGGGCACGACATCGAAGCCATACTCGTTGAGCTGGGCGGCAATCGCTTTGGCATCGTTTCTGGGGTTTTTCAGCGGACTTTGGGCATAGGCGGAATTGCCGATAACCAGAGCGGTTCTGGACACAGGGGCATTTGCCCACGCCAACAGTGAGTGGAAGCTCAGCAATACCGCCAGGGCGATGCATCGAACAAACACGCTGATAAGTTTCCTTTCTTATTGACGTTCGGTATTTTGACGCTGGTTGTGGGGCACCATGGCCAAAGGCCGATCTGGCAGTTGTACCCGGAGTTTCGCAAAAGACTGCACAAATAACAATAAAATCTGCGATCGATAAAATCTGCGATCGACTGGTTTTGTTCAAGGAGTTCTTGCGTGTCTTTCAGATTTCGCTGACCAATTTATTAGCCTCTGTCATTTTTCTACAATATAACCACGCGACACATCCCATCAGATACCCGCATCTTGCGGGTTTTGTCGACAGCCGCCAAACCGATACTCGTGTGACCTTGGGAAAGGCGCCGCAAAATGGTCAATTGTTACTCTTTTTGTAGCCTGTTGATGCCCCACGTGGGACAGGCTTGCTAGAATAGGTCCCCATTGCAAAAGCGATCAGTTGAGTGTTTCCCATGAATTTTTTTCCCATTTCGTACATCGAGCCGGTATTTCGGCCACCTTCTGAAGCCCGGTCTTTGATTCTGCAAGTGACCAACGGTTGCTCCTACAACGCCTGTACCTTTTGTGAAATGTATACGGCCGAGCAAAAACGTTTCAAACCCAAAGACGAAGCTACCCTGGTCGCGGAGTTGCAGAAAATCGCCGCCACCGGTATGTCGGTGCGGCGGGTGTTTTTGGCTGACGGTGATGCGATGGTGCTGTCATTTCGCCGCCTGAAGTTCATACTGGAAGAGATCCGGCGTTACCTGCCGCAGGTCGAGCGGGTGTCGGCTTACTGTCTGCCTCGCAACCTGCTCAACAAAAGCCCGGAGCAAATGCTGGAGTTGCAGGCACTGGGGCTGGGCTTGTTGTACGTGGGAACCGAGTCGGGGGATGACGAGGTACTGGCCAAGGTTAACAAGGGCGAAAGTTTTGAAAGCTCCAGGGTGGCATTGCAGAAAATCAAGGCGGCGGGAATAAAATCCTCGGTCATGATTCTCAATGGCCTGGGCGGTCGAAAATACAGCGAACAGCACGCGCTTAATTCAGCGCGACTCATGAACCTGACCCAGCCCGAATTCGTGTCAACGCTGGTGGTGACCTTTCCCTTGGGTGAAGAACGTTTTGTCGCGGGCTTTGAGGGGGATTATCAGGCCATGACGCAGAGCGATCTGTTTCATGAGTTGCGCTTGTTTGTGGCGCATCTGGATCTCGAAAACTCCGTATTTCGCAGTGATCATGCCTCGAACTATCTGGTGCTCAAGGGCACACTGGGGCAGGACAAAACTCGCCTGTTGGCACAAATCGACATGGCGATCTCCCAGCCGCAGCGTGTGCCTTTGCGTCAGGAATGGCAGCGGGGCCTTTGATATGGCGTTCAGGAGTAAAGTCTCATGCAAAATGACAAGGTAGATTCATTACTGGAACAACTGCGCGAAGCAACCGACCTCTCGGGTTTGCCTCCGGTGGAGCAGTGGGATCCGCCCTGTTCGGGTGCTATTGATATCCGTATTGCCGAAGATGGCCGCTGGTACTATCAGGGCGACCTGATGGCGCGGGAGGCCATGGTGAAGTTGTTTGCCGGTATTTTGCGCCGCGAGCAAGACGGGGAATTTTATCTGGTGACACCGGTGGAAAAGGTCAGGATCGAGGTTGAAGATGCGCCCTTTACACTGGTGGATTATCACTGGATTGATCAGGGCCAGCCCACCCAGGTGCTGGAGTTGCTAACCAATCTCGACGAGCGCCTCACCCTTGGCGGTGAAACCTCGTTTTGTTTTTCGGCCAACGCGACCAATGAGGTGCCTTATGTGCCGGTACGGCGCGGTCTGCTTGCCAAAATGGCCCGAAGCACTTACTACCGTCTGGTGAACGAGATTCTTGAGCACGCAGAAGCCGAAAAACCTGAAGAGGTGTATGTGATCAGCCAGGGGCAGCGCCATTTCCTGGCTCGATGAACCTTGAAGGCGGGTTTTGAGCTGTGCGTGGCCTTTGTGGCTGGCTTGCCATGACATGAGTGTCGATTTTTGCTAGATTTGCCGTCCCAGTGTGCTCCCTTTCACCAATCCAACCAAGGATGACCTATGTATCTTAATAAGCAACTTACCGGTTTGACAGCCATTGCACTGACGGCCTTTGCCTTTGGCCAACCCGCCCTGGCGGCAGAGAAACTGGCGTTCGATCTGGAAAAGAAAGTCGGTTACGCCATGAACGCCTGTGCCCACCCGCTTCGATATGTGGCCGACGGCAAGAACGTTGCCGAATCGGTCAGCATGTCTGATTACAGCAAGTTCAAATCCAACTATGCGGAAGCCCTGGCTCAGAAAAGCGACATCGATCAGTACGAAGGTGTGGTGTACGGCAAGAAAGTCAGTGACGTATTGCCGGCGTGTGTCAAACTCATGAAGGATTATGAAACCGGTGTTGGCGCCAAGGATCTGCCAGTATCTAGCAATTGCGAGAAAAACGTGGAGGCCCGCCTCAAGCCCATTTTGCCCGGTGGCGCCTACCATTCGCGTTTGAGCACCGTCTGGTTTGCCCGCAAGGATCTTGAAAGCGCCCGTTATCGCATGTATTTGCATGATGACGGCTTCAAGTCAGGTGGCGCAACCTGTGACGCCAATGACCAGTTCAAGGATGCTTTTGCTGCAATCAAACAGCGCTTCGACGAAGCAGAGGCCCAGGTCAAAAAATGGGAAGCCGAGCGCGGTGTCGAGTTTTATCGGGTTGAAGATGGTGACAAAGTCATTTTCAAGAAGGATGGCAAGGTACTTACGGCAGCAGAGTCCAACCGTGTATAAATGGTGACTGGTTCGCCAGAAAAGTTAGACAAGGCCAAAATCAGAAAAACGGCAGGGGAAACCCTGCCGTTTTTTGTGTCGCACCTGTATATCAGGCGGCCGACTTTTCGATTTCGCGGTCAACAGAGGAAACGTGGTACTCCTCGGCAAACGCGCCTTCGGGTTCTTTGAGCCAGAACAGGCAGATCGCAAAACTCACGAAGGCACCGGCAGCAATGATGAAGAAGAACTGCGAGGGGGTTACAAAGGTGTATACCGTCAGGTAGAACACCGCCCCCACGTTACCGTAGGCTCCTGTCATGCCGGCGATCTGACCGGTAATGCGGCGCTTGATTGAAGGCAGAATGCCGAACGTGGATCCCTCGGCGCCCTGCACAAAGAACGAGCAGCCAATCGTAACCGCCACCGCGACGATCAGCGGCCAGGAAGCATCCATCAATCCCATCAGGGCAAAGCCGACCGCGATACCTGCCATGTAGCAGAGCATGACGAACTTGCGGTTGCCAAAACGGTCTGATACCAGTCCCCCCATGGGGCGTGCAAACAGGTTTACGAACGCGAAGGAGGAGGCGATCAAGCCGGCCGCGGTGGCAGTCAGGCCCCAGGTGGATTCAAAGAACATGGGTAGCATGGATACCACCGCCAGTTCGGCGCCGAAGTTGGCAAAATAGGTGGCATTGAGGGCGGCCACGCTCTTGAACGGATACTTGTCATCTTCGGGCACGCCTTTTTTCAGAATCGGCAGGTTGACGCGAAGAATCTGCACAATCTGGTAGCAGACCACGGCGGCGATCAGGGAATAGAGGGCAAAAGCCCAGGTGCCATCAATGTACCCCATTTTCTCGACGCGCCAGACCAGAATGGACAGAATGCCGACCAGTGGAATGGTCCAGATGATCAGCTGTACCAGGTCACCCCAGGTGCTGACTTCCATAGCCGAGGCTTTGCGTGGCTTGCGGTGAATGGTGCCAACGGGGCCGTCAGTAATGGCAAACCAGTAGATCACCCCAAATGCGGCCATGGTGATGGCGCTGGTGGCAATGGCATAGCGCCAGCCGTCATCGCCACCAAACATGGTCAGGGCAATGTAGGGCAGAGACATGGCAGCGGCGGCAGAGCCAAAGTTGCCCCAGCCGGCGTAGAAGCCCTCGGCAAAGCCAATGTCTTTTGGCTTGAACCAGAGTGCAGTCATGTGTATCCCTACCACAAAGCTGGCACCCACCGAGCTCAGAATCAGGCGGGAAATCAGCATTTGGGTGCGTGAATCACCAAAGGCGAAGGCCAGGGCGGGCAGCGCCATGACAACCATGAGCACCGAAAACACCCGGCGTGGACCCCATTTGTCGAGTGCCATACCCACGAGAATACGGGCAGGAATAGTGAGCGCCACGTTGGCAATGGCGAACAGGCGTATATCGTCTTTGGTGAGAAAATCGACGCTTTTAAGAATGCTGGAGGCCAGCGGCGCCATGTTGAACCAGACGAAGAAGCAGGTGAAAAAGGCGATCCAGGTAAGATGGAGCGCCTTGATCTCCGGGTTTTTGTATTGAAATAACTCAGCGACTTTCATAGTGAGCACCCTCGGGCAATGTAATGGTAAAGCGAATCCGGTTCATCCCTGAATCTGTTATTGGCAGGGATGAATCAACACGGGGCAGGGAGCACGTCTTGCCAGAAACGAGCTGACGCTACCCAGCGTCATAAAATCGAGTTCATCAATGAGCGCACTGATAGTGCCCAGCACGGTGCGGCTGCCGGTTTTGTTGTGGCGCGCCACAACCAGCAAATCGGGTTTGTGCTTGACGGCGGCGGTAAGCACCATTTTGCGCACATCCCCCTGCGCCACTATGACTTCACACTTTAACCCTCCGCGGGCGACATCATCGGCCGCCTTTCGCAGATAGGCCTGGGTTTCCGTCAGGTGTTCCTGAAACTTGGCTTCGTTCTCTGAGCTGGTGTCTCGCGGTTCCTCGGCGACACCAATCAGAATGATTTCCGGGTCCTGGCCTTTGAACATGGCCACTGTATCCTTCAGGGCCTGTTTGGCGTTGGTTGAACTATCAAATGCGACCATGATTTTCATAACGATCATCCAGTGGTTAAAAAAATGTTTTCGGTGGCAGGCATTAGACCCACGGGGGTATGTCACCCTTACTCCGCTATAACCTTATACTTCTAATGGGTTAGCATAATTGATAATAATCAACTCGGTTCCACAGGCGGATTGTCGTAGATCAAAGGTGCGAGATATACCCAGTCGGGATAGAAAAAAATACCTCCAGGGGCGGCAATATCTTACTCCATTAGATGCGATAGCACCTGTCTGACGAAGAAGAACCAGGCCCGGCACCAGGAGGGCTACTATTGCCTTGACCTGGGTGCGGGTTCAAGGTTTAGGCTGACCTTTGGGCGGTTGTACGCGGCCCTGTCGATTTGCTGTTTGCGTAACTCATAAGGAGCATGTTATGCCGGATACTCATCACGCCATGGATCACGCCAGTCCCGCATCCCTGGAGAGGGGTACGACTCAGGAACTGCTGATTGAAGGTGTTGGCTGCGCCAGTTGTGTCAGCAAGATTGAAACCGCGCTTAAAGCGCTACCGGGGGTGGAAGCCGCCGAGATGAATTTTGCCCAGCGCAGTGTCATGGTAACGGGTGCTGTTGCCGGGGATCGCCTGATTCAAGCCATTGGCGCCGCCGGATACAGTGCGCGACTGGTTGAGGCCGAGGAGAGCGAGAATTCACTTGCCGTGCGTGAGGCTGCCGACCAGAAGTACTATCGCCAGCTGATGCGTAACACCTGGATTGCCATGGCATTGGGCGGGCCTTTGATGCTTTACGCCCTTGTCACGGGTGATATGAGTGTTAATACCCCGGCCCAGCGGATGGCGTGGGGCATCGTTGGCGTTTTGTCGCTGCTGGTTCTCGTTGGCTGCGGACGGCATTTCTTTGTGGGAGCCTGGAAGTCCTTCCTTAATCACAATGCCAATATGGATACGCTCATCGCCCTGGGTACCGGTACCGCCTGGATCTATTCGATGGTGGTAGTCCTGATGCCAGAGCTGATTCCGGCCCAGGCGCGCCACATTTATTTCGAGGCCTCGGTCATGATCATTGGCTTGATCAATCTTGGTCTGGCCCTTGAAGTCAAGGCCCGGGGGCGCACTTCACAGGCAGTGGCGCGCCTGATCGGGTTGCAGACCAAAACGGCGCGGGTGGTCCGGGATGGGCAAGAACTGGACATCCCCATCGAGAAGGTGCTGGCGGGTGACACAGTGCGGATACGGCCCGGCGAAAAGGTGCCCGTCGATGGGGAGGTGCAGGAGGGCCATTCTTCGGTGGATGAATCCATGCTGACCGGCGAGCCCATGCCCATCGAAAAACAGGCCGGCGACACATTGTCGGCCGGCACCCTCAACAAGAGCGGCACGCTCCTGATGCGCGCCACCCGTGTAGGCAAGGACACCGCTCTGGCCCGCATTATCCAGATGGTGCGTCAGGCACAAAACTCCAAGCCGCCCATCGGGCGTCTGGCCGATGCTATTTCGGCTTACTTTGTGCCCGCAATCATGATCATCGCCATCCTCAGCGCGCTGGCCTGGCTGAATTTTGGCCCCGAGCCCGCGCTGGCGTTTGCTATTGTGGCGGCCACCACGGTGCTGATCATTGCCTGTCCCTGTGCGTTGGGGTTGGCGACCC
>JBFHRO010000143.1:0-8417 GCA_041591635.1 Oleiphilaceae bacterium
AGACTCCATTGCCATCAAAGACATGGCCGGTATTTTGACGCCCGCAGAAGCCTTTAATCTGGTATCTCGCCTGAAAGCCCAAACCAAGCTGGAAGTGCAACTGCATGCCCATGCCACGGCGGGTCTGTCGGACATGACCATTCTCAAGGCCGTGGAAGCCGGTATTGACCGGGTCGACACCGCTATTTCATCGATGTCCATGACCTACGGCCACTCGGCCACTGAATCGGTTGTCGCGGCCCTCAAGGGTACTGATCGTGATACCGGACTGGACATTACTTTGCTTGAAGAGATTGCCGCGTACTTCCGCGAAGTGCGCAAGAAGTACGCCAAGTTCGAAGGCTCACTGCGTGGAACGGACTCGCGCATTCTCGTGGCCCAGGTGCCCGGCGGCATGCTGACCAATATGGAAAGCCAGCTCAAGGAGCAGGGTGCGGCTGACAAGTTCGACGCAGTACTGCAAGAAATTCCCCGCGTTCGCAAGGATCTGGGATACATTCCCCTGGTAACGCCAACCTCTCAAATCGTTGGCACCCAGGCCGTGCTCAATATTCTTACCGGTGAGCGTTACAAGAATATCTCGAAAGAAACGGCAGGGATTCTCAAGGGTGAATACGGTGCGGCGCCGGCCCCTTACAATACCGAACTGCAGGCGCGGGTGCTCGAAGGCAAGCAGCCTATCACCTGTCGCCCGGCCGATTTGCTGGAGCCCGAGTTCGACAAACTGACCGCCGAGTTGAAGAAAATTGCGCAGGAGAAGAGTATCAAACTGGCTTCAGCCGAAGTCGACGATGTACTCACCTATGCCTTGTTCCCGCAGATCGGGCTGAAGTTCCTGGAAAATCGCGGCAATGCGTCGGCGTTTGAGCCTATGCCCAGTGCCTCTGATGTTGCTCCGGCCAAAAAGCCCAGCGGCCCCGAAGTGTTCACTGTGAACGTGGGCGGCCAGAGCTATGTGGTCGAAGTGAATGAAGGCGGTGATGTGACCAAACTGGGTGCTTTGGGTGGTGCGTCATCGTCGGCGACGGCGGCACCGGCCGCACCGGTTGGCGGTGGTGAACCCTTGCCGGCACCTTTGGCGGGCAACATCTTCAAGGTGGTGGTGGCTGCCGGTGAGACGGTGCAGGAAGGTGATCTGCTGATTATTCTTGAAGCCATGAAAATGGAAACCGAAATCCGCTCACCAAGAGCCGGCACTGTGACTTCCATCGCAGTGAAGGCTGGCGACTCCGTCGCTGTGGGTGACGAGTTGTTGTCGATTGCTTAAGCGGGATTAAGGTATCTATGGAAAAGCTGATAAATTTATGGACAGGCAGTGGCCTGTACAACATTTCTGGTGGCCAAGTCCTGATGATTTTTGTGTGTCTTGGGCTGCTGTATCTGGCGATCCGAAAAGGGTTTGAGCCCTTGCTGTTGTTGCCGATCGGCTTCGGCGGTTTGCTGGCCAACATTCCTGAGGCGGGATTGGCCTGGTCGGCGCTGCAATCGGCCATCCATTTCGCAAAGCCTGAAGTGCTGGCGGCACTTGCTCCGGTAATGCATGTTGATTTTGATGCGACACAGGCCATAACGCCGGAAGTGATCAAAGCATTCAACGTGGCTTATAAGACCCTCACCTATGCCCAATATGATCAGGCGACGGTGATTGCCAAAAGCTTTAGTTACGGCCATGGCGCGCTGCACAGTTTTTATATGGTGGTGATTGGCAGTATGGTTGGTCCGCTCCTCATATTTATGGGAGTGGGTGCCATGACGGATTTCGGCCCTTTGCTGGCGAATCCGAGAACGCTTCTGTTGGGGGCGGCCGCTCAGTTCGGTATTTTCGGGACTGTGTTGGGTGCGGCGTTGCTGAGCATGACTGGCGTTGTGGAGTTCAGTATCAAGGAGGCAGCGGCGATCGGCATCATCGGTGGTGCGGATGGTCCAACGTCGATTTATGTCGCCACCATGCTGGCACCCCACTTGCTGGGGGCTATCGCGGTAGCTGCGTATTCGTATATGGCCTTGGTTCCACTGATTCAACCGCCCATTATGCGTGCGCTCACTACGGATGCCGAGCGTAAAATCAAAATGACCCAGCTGCGCCACGTCAGCAAAACCGAAAAAATCGTTTTCCCCATAGTGGTTCTGGTTTTGGTAGCCTTGTTGCTGCCTGATGCGGCGCCTTTGTTGGGAATGTTTTGTCTTGGCAATTTGATGAAAGAGTGCGGCGTTGTGGATCGTCTGAGCGATACCGCACAGAATGCATTGATCAACGTGGTCACGATTTTTCTGGGGTTGTCGGTCGGTGCCAAGTTGAGTTCGGAAAATTTCCTGGACGTTCAGACTCTGGGTATTGTGGTGCTTGGGCTGGTTGCGTTTTGTGTAGGTACTGCGACCGGGGTGCTGATGGCAAAAGTCATGAACCGGTTCAGTGCACAGGCTATCAATCCATTGATCGGTTCAGCCGGTGTTTCGGCCGTTCCGATGGCTGCTCGTGTATCTAACAAAGTGGGTCTTGAGGCCAACCCTCAGAACTTCTTGTTGATGCATGCGATGGGACCGAATGTGGCCGGAGTTATAGGCTCGGCGGTTGCTGCCGGTGTCATGATCCGGTTTCTTGCATAATAATGGCACACAAAAAGGCCCTTTCGAGGGCCTTTTTTTTTCAACTGTCCTGTATAACGCACGAGATGCTGCCTGCAAAGAGGCTCAAAGGCACGGCATGGTGGACCACAAGGCGTACAAGGGGAACACAGGTTATGAACGCAGAGATGCACCCGCTGCAACAACTGACACAGGCGTTGGCACAAGCCCTGAAGGATCTCGACTGGGCCAGAATCGAGCAGCTGGATTCGCAGCTGGTGGCACAGGTCAAGGCCCAGGTGGCTGATCCCAGTGTGCCACAGGAGCAATTACTGGCCCTGCTGGCCGACTTGAAGCGCCAGCATGCCGAAGTCCTGGCGGTGGCTGAGCAACACCAGCAGAGCATTGCGCGGGAATTGCGCCAGATGCGCAGCAACCACGCGGTGGCCAACAAATATCTGGCGACGATTGGTAAAGGGTAGGCTGACTGTCTGCTCCTGTGTGTCAGGCTTTGGTCAATCTGCGGGCGAGGCCAGCTTCAGGTGGCAGTAAACGTTGCCAAAAAAATGGTTGCTTAAAAAAGATGACGCGGTTTCTATTTTTATGCCGCCAACAATTTGACCGGTTACCACTTTGGGGCTTTAATTACCTGAAATTACAAGTTTAATAACTATAACAACTGGATTCACTGAAACAGCTTGTCAGGGGTTGGCCGTTGCATGCGTAAAGACACCAAAGTGCTTGTGATTCTTGATGACAGCGTAAAGCGTCGGGAGTTACAGGTCATTCTTGAATTCCTGGGTGAAGAGGTGGTTGCGGCTTCCCGGGCGGACTGGCGCAAGCAGACTGGTTCGAGCGAGGAGCCCGGTGGCGAGTATGGCTGCGCCATGATCGGTGCTCAGGCCGATGAACTGGAGATGCTGCTGAAGGAACTGGATGCCTGGGATGCCAGCTTGCCGGTGATTTCGGTGCAAGAGATCGCCCTTGACAGCATCGACCCTGACTACCGCCGTAAAGTGATCGCCCGCCTTGAGTGGCCGCTGGGGTATAACAAGACCCTCGACAGCCTGTACCGCGCCCAGGTCTACCGGGAGCAGTATGCCGCTCGCAGTGGCCGCTCACGCCAGCGGGACGTGCAATTGTTTCGCAGTCTGGTAGGTACGAGCCGCGGCATCAATATGGTCAGGGCCCTGATGGCACAGGTGGCAGACAAGGATGTGAGTGTCTTGATTACCGGCGAGTCGGGCACCGGGAAGGAAGTGGTAGCCCGAAACCTGCACTATAACTCGCACCGGCGCGACAAGCCCTTTGTTCCGGTGAACTGCGGTGCCATTCCGGCCGAGTTGCTTGAAAGCGAGTTGTTTGGCCATGAAAAGGGTGCTTTTACCGGCGCCATTACCTCAAGGGCGGGGCGCTTTGAACTGGCAGAAGGCGGCACCCTGTTCCTGGATGAAATCGGGGACATGCCGCTGAACATGCAGGTCAAGATTCTGCGTGTATTGCAGGAGAAAACCTTCGAAAAAGTGGGAAGCAACAAAACCCAAAGCACGGATGTCCGGGTGGTGGCGGCAACGCACAAGAACCTCGAACAGATGATCACCGAAGGTACCTTTCGCGAGGATCTGTTTTATCGCCTGAATGTGTTTCCTATCGAAATGCCCGCCATGCGCGAGCGCGCCGAAGACATCCCGTTATTGATCAACGAACTGGTTTCCCGGATGGAAACCGAAAAGCGTGGCTCGATCCGCTTTAACAGTGCCGCCATCATGAGTTTGTGCCGGCACGAGTGGCCCGGCAACGTGCGCGAACTCGCCAATCTGGTCGAGCGGCTGGCCATCATGCACCCCTACGATGTCATAGGTGTACAGGAGTTGCCCAAAAAATACCGGCACGTGGATGACACGGATGAAAGCCTGCATTTTGAGGACAAGGGGATGCCGGCCACCACCGGTCTGGTGGGACTGGACGCGCCGGCGCTGCTGCCGGTCAACGGCCTGGACTTGAAGGAATACCTTGCCAATCTGGAGAAGACCCTGATTCAGCAGGCGCTCGATGAGGCCGCAGGCGTGGTGGCGCGCGCGGCCGAGAAGCTCTGCATCCGGCGAACCACCCTGGTGGAAAAGGTACGCAAATACGGCCTTAAGGGCGATGACATCTAGCGGTCACCCGTGTTGCCTCGGGTGGCCGGGCTAGAGATCAAAACGAATGCCCTGGGCCAGAGGCAACTCGTCCGAATAATTGATGGTGTTGGTCGCTCTGCGCATATAGTTCTTCCAGGCATCGGACCCCGACTCGCGCCCGCCCCCCGTATCTTTCTCACCGCCAAAGGCGCCGCCTATCTCCGCGCCCGAGGTTCCGATATTGACGTTGGCAATGCCGCAGTCGGAGCCTGCCGGGCCCATGAAGCGTTCGGCCTCCTGAAGGTCACGGGTAAAGATCGCTGATGACAGCCCCTGGGGCGTCGCATTGTGCAGGGTGATCGCGGTGTCAAAATCACGGTAGCCAATCAGGTAGAGCAGAGGCGCAAAGGTCTCTTCCATGACGATGGGCGTTTGCCCCGGCATGAGCATGATGGCCGGTTGTACGTACACACCGTTACCACACAGATCCGTGATGCGATGCCCCCCCGTCAACAGACTACCGCCTTCCTGGATGGCCTGTGTCATGGCGCGATCCATCGCCTGCCAGGCCCGCTCATTAATGAGGGGGCCCACCAAGGTGGCGGGCCAGCGCGGGTCGCCAATCGACAGGCTTTGATAGGCGTTGAGCAGGCGTTTTTTTACCTCGTCGAGCCGGCTTTCGTGGACAAACAGGCGCCGCAAACTGGTACAACGCTGACCGGCGGTGCCCACGGCCGCAAACACCACTGCCCGTATTGCCAGCTCAAGATCGGCGCTGGGCGTCAGGATCATGGCATTGTTGCCGCCCAGTTCGAGCAGATACCGCCCAAGGCGTGCAGCGACACGGCTGGCGACCGCCTTGCCCATGGCGCAGGAGCCGGTGGCGCTGACGAGACTGGCCTGGGGCTGGTTGATCAGCAAGGTGGCACTTTCTTTATCGCCGTTGACCACGGCCGACAGGGCGGCGGGAACCTCGTCCATGCCTTTGGCCGCTTCGGTCAGCAACTGTTGGCAGGCAAGGGCGCACAGGGGCGTTTGTTCCGAGGGCTTCCAGATCAGGCTGTTACCGCAGACCAGCGCCAGCATGGCATTCCAGGCCCAAACCGCCATCGGGAAATTGAAGGCGGTGATTACGACCACCACGCCCAGGGGGTGCCATTGTTCCATCATCCGATGTGCCGGGCGTTCACTGCTGATGGTCAGGCCGTAGAGCTGACGCGAAAGACCCACGGCAAAGTCGCACACATCGATCAATTCCTGCACTTCACCTTCGGCCTCCTGGGGGATTTTTCCAGCCTCCAGGGTGATGAGTTCTGCCAGTGCGGTCTTGTGCGCACGTGCCAGCTGGCCAAAACGGCGCACCAATTCGCCGCGCCGGGGTGCAGGCACCCGACGCCAGTGTTCGAACGCCGCCTGGGCCTGGGTGAGGCTGTCCAGTAGCTGAAGGCGATCCAGGCTGCCAAAGGCATAAAGCAGTGAGCCATCAATAGGGCAGGTCACCTGCCGTGGCGCATCATGGCTCTCAAGGGCCCGGGTGCCCTGCAATAACGAAGGGATTCGCCCCTGGGTGACCCATTGCTGATGAAACCGGTTGTTCATAAGAATTCCTCGCTCCGGTGACTGGTGTCAGGGGGTGGTCTTGGCGTTGCGATGGCGCCGATGGTGACGGCCATCGCGGTAGGCGGCGGCAAATTCGCTTGCCAGAAAATCGTCGAGCGCCACCTGTTCTTGTCCGACAAAGCCCTGCGCCGGCAACCGTCCCGCAAAAAACAGGTCGACCACGCAGGCCACGCCAGCGGCGGTACTGATTTGAATGGCGCTCCAATGCTCCCCTTCAACGTCGCTGTGATAAATGCGAAAGTAATCGCTGATCTGGGTCAGTTGCCCCTTGATCCAGCCGTTGGCACTGACAAACACAATGACAACATCTTGCTGCGTGATGGCGATGGAAGATTCGAAAATCTGTTTCAGCAACTCGCGCCGCGGGGGCGTGTCACCCAGTTTGAGGCCGTTGATGAGAAAGTCCATCAAGTACCTGTGCCCCGGATAGCGAATCGTTTTGTAGGTCAACTCCTGAACCTTGCCCTGCAAGGTTTGGCAGAGGGTTCCCAGGCCGCCCGAGGTGTTGAAGGCTTCATAGTCGATCCCATCGAGGGAGAAATCCTCCAGCCCTTCCAGAGCCTCGACCTCTACCGGTTGCCCGCGCTTGATGGCTTCGCACGGGTTGCAGTATTCGTTGATCAAGCCTTCGGTGGACCAGGTGAGGTTATACATCATCCGGTTGCTGGGAAATTCGGGCAGGGCGCCCACCCGTAACTTGAGGCTGTCCAGCGAATCAAAGCCCTGGCTCAGGGCATGGCCCAGAATGCCGATAAAACCGGGAGCGAGGCCGCACTGGGGCATAAAGATCTGCCCGGGGCGCGCCTGGCGGGCGAGGGCATGAATGCGCCGGGTGGTGGCCACGTCTTCGGTCAGATCAAAATAACTGGCGCCGGTTTGCAGGGCCGCTTCGGCAATCAGCGGATTTTGCGCAAAAGAGACGGCCGAAATCACTGCATCCTTGTCTTGCAGGGCCTGGATCAAGGCCGCCTGGTTTTCAACATCCAGCAGCAGCCCCTGGATGTGTGGGTGGGCCAGCGCCTGCAGCGGTTCGGGGTAGCGATCGGCCAGAGTGATAAAGTAGCGTCCGCTGCGCGCCAGCAGTTTGCAAATACATTGGCCAATGCGGCCCGCGCCGATCACCAGAAGTTGTTTCATGGCTGTTTTTCCTGTTTGTTCATTCGATCAACACCAACGGGTCGCCGGTAACGCTATTTGAGAGTCAGTCAGTTGGCGGATTCCTGGCGATGGGTGGACTCAAAGATGCGATCGGCACTGGCGACTACAAAGCCTTCGTAAAGCGTGCCATTGGCATCCGGGTAGCGTTGGGCGAATTCGTAATAACAGGCCGGTACCCTCAATTCCCCCTCCACGAAGCTTTGGATCACCTGGTCGGCCAGGGTGGAGGCCTGCACCAGCCCGACCTGCGGCGAGCCTTTAATGGCGCCGCCAGCCGTGTTCAAGGCAAAGCCGTCCGCCTGCAAGCCATGAACGACTTTCTCCAGACTCTGGTTAAGGGTCAGATGATTGACGCTGACGGTAAAGTGATTCGCCCGCATGCCCCACACATACAGCCAGGCGGCATACTCGCTTTCTTGAGCCAGTAGCTCATAACTGGCCTGCCGGGGTAAGGACCACAGACGTCCGCTGTACAAAAGCGCCGGTGTTACCTTCAGGTCGGGCGGGATCTGCGCGATCACGGCGGCGATTTCGCGCTTAAAGGCAGACGAGAATTCCTGCCACACGAGTTCGCTCAAAAAAATCCGGGGCTGATGGCTGTGTGCGGGCAGATAACTGACGGCACGCAGTTTTTTTTCGGCGAAGGCGTAGTGCTGATCCTGGCGGTAGCCAAGGCTTAACAGGGCAGGTTCGAGTCTGGCAAGACTGATGGGGCTGTCGGCAAAGGTGCGAAACGCGACATGATCGTTGACGACCTGCCCATCCATGACCATAAACCGCTGGTGAATCCGCGCTGCAGTGGCGGTGGTGCCACAATACTGTCGCCATAGCCGGTCGAATAATTCATCCACAGTCATAACGAACTCCAGAGAATGACACAAGGGCGTAGGCTAAGTATGGCGAAAAAATGAACAGCGTGTGGGATTTATTTTTGTTGCTGGGCTTGCCACCACC
>JBFHRO010000144.1:0-8402 GCA_041591635.1 Oleiphilaceae bacterium
ATCGCGTTCAATACGCAGTACGAGTCGGCCCGCATCCTTTGCCGCCTGGGCCAGTTGCGCAACATTTCGGGTACGAAAACGGTTGACGGCCACCACCAGATCACCCTTGCGCAAACCGGACTGGTAGGCAATGCTGGCAGAGTCAATGTCTGCCACCTGCGCCGCAACGGCCTCACTGCCCTGGGGCGGCAGATAATCCCGAAACAGAATGCCGCTGAACATGACATTCATGGCCGACCCGGCCAACTCGGGCAGAGGCGTTTCCTCAATGAGCGCCGTGAGTTTGATCGGTTTGCCCTGGCGGTAGACCTCCACCACCATTTTTTCTCCGACCGGCGTTAACCCTATGCGGTTGCGCAGGTCGCTGGCATTACGCACCTCTCGGCCGTTAACCCGCGCCACAATATCCCCGGCCTTGAATCCGGCCCGCTCGGCCGGGCTGTCTTCCAGCACCTTGGCAATGACCGCCCCCTGGGCACTGCGCAAACCAAAGGCATCGGCCAGTTCGGGTGTCAGGTCCTGAAAATGCACCCCCAGCCGGCCTCGGCGAACCTCACCAAACTCCAGCAGTTGGCGCATCACGTTTTGTACTATTTCGGTGGGAATCGCAAAACCAATACCCACATTGCCGCCTGAAGGCGCGATGATGGCCGAGTTGATGCCCACCAGCTCGCCCCTGAGATTGATTAGCGCGCCGCCGGAGTTGCCCGGGTTAATAGAGGCATCGGTCTGAATAAAATCCTCATAGCCCTGAATTCCCAGGCCACTGCGACCCAGTGCGCTGACAATCCCGGAGGTGACGGTTTGCCCAAGACCAAAGGGATTGCCGATAGCAACCACGAAGTCACCTACTTTAAGTTGCCTTGAGTCACCCATGGGAAGTTCGACCAGTTGTTCGGCATCGATTTTCAAAAGCGCCAGGTCGACCTGCTTGTCGGAACCGACCCGCTGGGCAGCGAAAGTACGGCCATCGGTGAGGGTTACGCTGATCTCGTCCGCGCCATCGATGACATGATGGTTGGTCAACACATAGCCGTGGCGTGCGTCAACGATCACGCCCGATCCGGCGCTTTGGGTTTGCCGTTCCCGACTGTAATCATCGGGCACCGAAAAGAAGCGGCGAAAAAAGGGATCTTGCCAAAGCGGATTAACCGTCTTTACTTTGGTAAAGGTGGCAATATTGACCACCGCGGGCGTGCTTTTGTCGAGCACCGGCGCCAGCGACGGCAGGGGCGAACCATCGGCCAGCGTCAACGGCAGCACCGCCCAGGCGAGTGAAACTGTGCCACAAAGAAGTGCACTAGCCAGTAAAACCGATTTGATCACAGCGGCAATGGAGGTCATAGTAAGCTGATCCCTGTTTCGAATCGTTCATGAATGACGGTGATGACACAGGTTCAACAAATTAGGCACAACCGAGAACGCAGTCAACCCGATGTCAATCGATAACTTTCACCAACCAGCCTCAGGATCCGATTTTCCTATGCCGTCAGATGTCCGCAACGAATCCCAAACGATAGACTACGACCTTGTCATCGTCGGTGGCGGCATGGTGGGCGCGGCCATCGCCTGCGGACTGGCGGATACACCGCTGAAAATTGCCGTGCTCGAACAGCAATTACCTGCTCCCTTTATTGAGGGGCAACGCCCGGATCTGCGGGTTTCGGCGCTTAGCGTGGCCAGCGAGCAATTCCTGATCCGCATTGGTGCCTGGCGTCACATTCACCGCATGCGCGCCTGCCCTTACCGGCGAATGTCGGTATGGGAACAACACAAAAACCCGCTGCTCTCGCTGCTACCGGCACAATTGCAGAGCACCGAATTCGACTGCCATGACATAGGACACCCTCACCTGGGTCATATTGTTGAAAATCGAATTATCCAGCTGGCACTGCTGGCACGCATGGCAGACATACCCAGCGTCGAACTGCTGGCGCCCGCCACACTGCAAAGCCTGGAACTGGCACCGCAACGGGCGAAATTGCAGATCGCTGAAAACGGCAGCTCACGCACCATTACCGCCCGCCTGGTCATTGGTGCGGACGGTGCTCAGTCAAGGGTGCGCACCTGGGCCAATATTGGCCTTAACAGCGATCAATACGATCAGCAGGCGCTGGTGATCAACGTGGCCTATCAGGGGCACCAGGAAGATATCACCTGGCAGGCATTTACCCCATCCGGGCCCCGCGCCTTTTTGCCCCTCATGGATATTCAGGGCGAACACTATGCCTCGCTGGTCTGGTATGACAGCCCACAAACCATCGACTATCTGCAACAACTTGACAACAAACAGCTCAAGACAGAGATTGAACGCCAGTTCCCGGCCACCTTGCCACCCTTGCTGAAGGTGCTTGACCGGGGCAGTTTCAGCCTGGTGAAGCGACATGCTCAGCGGTACGTGGCACCACGCATCGCACTGGTGGGAGACGCTGCTCATACGATCAACCCGCTGGCAGGCCAGGGCGTCAATCTGGGATTTCAGGATGGCATCCGTCTTATTGAAACCCTTGAAACCGCGCTTACCCGGGGTGAAGACATCGGCCACATGGCCAGCTTGCGTCATTATGAAAAGCATCGGCGGCGGGAAAACCAGTTCATGATGTCGATCATGGATCTGTTTTATCACACCTTCAGCAACCGCTCGCTGCCCTTGCAACTGCTTCGTAACGCCGGCCTTGGGGTTGCCAACCAGTTGCCCCTGGGCAAGAAAAAAGTCATGCGCTATGCGATGGGGCTGGAATCCGCGTTACCGCTGCCATTCAAAAAAGGCGACTGACCGGAACTCGCAGAATTTACATCAACCACACAACACGCACCTCAACCGCCAAAAGGAGCCACCATGGCAGGCACACTTTTTACGCGCATCATCCAGCGCGAAATACCCGCCGATATTGTGTATGAAGATGATCTTTGTCTGGCGTTTCGGGATATCAATCCGCAAGCGCCGGTGCATTTGCTGATCATTCCGAAACAGGAGATTCCGACCATCAACGATATCGCCGTGGATGACCGGACACTGGTAGGCCACTTGTTCCTGGTCGCCGGCAAACTTGCCCGCGAGATGGGCTTTGCCGACGAGGGTTATCGGGTGGTGATGAATTGCAACGAAAACGCCGGCCAGACGGTATTTCATATTCATTTGCATCTGCTGGCCGGCAAACCTCTGGGTTGGCCACCCTATACGGATCGCGCCAAAGTGGTCTGAGCCTTGTGATATTGCTCACAATTTCGAACAATAATCAGCCCGGCGCCAACGCCTTGGGCATCTCCTGCCCCAGAGTGCGCGCGGGCTTGATCATGGCTTCTTTCATGGCTTGATGCATGGCATGCAGATATTTCTGCCCCGAGTCGGTGCGCGCAAACTCCAGATAGCTATGCAGTTCCTCATCGGTTAGCTCGCGATAGGTGTAGAGATAACTCAGGAAAATCTGCTGCGTGATCATGCCGCGCAACATAAACCGGTTGGCCTCAATGTGTTCTGACACCTGTTCATAGGCCACCTCCGGCTTCTGGCCGGCGTTGGTCAGCATGGCAACCGACATCGCCAGTTGCACCGCCATGGCGGTATCCACTGCCACCGCGGTCGATTGGGTGACACGATCAAAAACCTCAAACTGCTTCTCCCGCGCCGACCCCTTGAATCGCTTGACCAGAGCAGGGGCCTGCGTCTCCATATCCGGGATAGCTGACACCTGGCTGGCCGCCACTTCCATCCGGGTAATTCGGGCACCCAGAGGCGACATCAGCCAGCGGTTGACATCATCGAGCACCGCATCCGGCAACCGTTCGCTGAGCACCTTTTCGATCAATGCAAGCGCAGGCTCGGGAGCCCAGGCGGTATCGACCAGCTTGTCCAGAGGCTCGAGCTGACTGGCATCTGTCATACCTGCTTGCGCCGCACCGTTGTGAATACCGATTTTCAGGAACTCTGGAAAAGCGGTAATAGCCTCCTTAACCCCTGAGTGCTGCATCAAGGTTTGCACCCGCTGGGCATGCGCGTCGCTGGCGTGCAGACTGCCACTGAACAAACAAAAAGCCGCCAGCCAGGAAACAGCACGCAAATGAAAAAACCTGCTCATGAAAATCGCTCCACTGTATTTCGTATCAGGGTGACATTATTCTGCGATGACTCGAAATAATACAAGCCCGAAATCAGTGGCAATCCGCTGTGTGGCTGCTGGATTGCGCAGCACCATAAATGCCGCTTGCATCGTGCAGGATGGTAACACCCTCTGAGCGACGCTAGAGCCCGCGGAGCAATCGCTGCAGGGCCTCCTGGCTGAAATCTTCGGCCCGCCAGAGGGTTTTGGTTACACAATGCAGGGCAGAGGGCGCAATCACGTAGACATGCGCCCTCACCGGCAATGGCCCAGGCTCTACCGAATGGCCTATCTCTACGGGCAAAAAACGCCGCACATACGTATCCCCTTCATAGCTATCCAGTATACGCATATCGGCATCACTCAATCCGCTTAGCAGTACTCCTCTTGTGAGACTGCCAGCGTCTTCGACCAGGCCAGGATAAGAGGCACGCACCAGCCTGCGGCACGCCCAGCCTCGTAACAGAGCAGGCTGTGCCCCAAGCTGGCGCTTACCCAGCAAGGCATCGCGCACAGCGGGAAACATCAGGGTTCCGTAGCAAAAAATCATTTCAGCCATGACTATTGATTACTCATTTAGTTTAGTGTTTGATACCAATCAATTACTAAAGGTAACAACAAGCCTATTTTACTCACACCGAATTAGTTTTTTCCCCTATTACCTTAGGGTCTACTCGCAACTAACTCGAAAACAACGCTGTCATAACAGGAGCCTCACCCATGAAAAGCCCGCTTAACACCAGAAAATCACTCCTTGCACTGGCTGTGGCTTGTGCCTCGTTTTCCGCTTTCGCGGCTGAATCTGCCAGTTCGGTCGAAGAGGCAATCACCGGTGGTTCCGCCAAGCTCGACCTGCGTTACCGGTTCGAGTTCGTGGATATGGATGGCCCCACCAAAGAAGCCAAGGCTTCAACACTCAAAACCCAATTGACCTTTACTACACTGGAATACGAAGGGTTTTCAGCCGCACTGGAATTTGCCAACAATACCGAAGTGTTTTCTGACGATTACAACAGCACCCAAAATGGTAACACCCAGTACGCTGTGGTTGCCGATCCGGATTACACCGAAATCAACCAGGTGTACCTGAATTACAACTCCGCCTTTGACACCGCGCTGCGTTATGGCCGTCAGCGGATCAACCTGGATGGCCAGCGCTTTATCGGCGGTGTGGCCTGGAGACAAAACGAGCAGACTTTTGATGCCTTCACCGTGGTCAACAAGTCACTGCCAGACACCACCATCACCCTGGCCAACATCACCAATGTCAACGACATCTTCGGCAAGAACGTCAATGGCGGTGAAGATCAGCAAATCATCCACCTGAACAACACCAGTCTTGGTTTTGTGGGCATCAGCGCCTACGGTTACCTGCTCAAGAACGGCAAGGGCGAAGACCTGGATATCTACGGCCTGCGCCTGGCGGGCAAGGCCGCCAACGGTGATCTGACGCTGCACTATGCCGGCGAATTTGCCACCCAGGAAGTTGACAACGCCGCCAGTAACGAAGCCGACTACTACCTGCTTGAAGCCGGTGCAACCATCGCTGGCGTGACCGCAATGCTGGGCTATGAAGTGCTGACTTCCGATGGCAAGGCCTATGGCTTTGATACCCCTTACGCCACCAAGCACAAGTTCAATGGCTGGGCAGATCAGTTCCTGGGAACCCCGGCTGACGGTCTGAACGATCTGTATGTGAGTGTTGCCACCAAACTGGCCGGCCCGGCAATTACACTGGCCTATCATCAGTTTGATGCCAACGAGGGCAGCAACGATTACGGCAACGAAATCGACTTCTCGGTTGGTCAGCCGATTGGCAAGCACTACAACGTGCTGCTGAAACTGGCCCACTATGATGCCAAAGACGTGAAAAAAGATACCGACAAGGTATGGGTGGAGTTTGCTGCCAAGTTCTGATGCAGCAACCCTGTCAGATTTCGGGAAGAACGGCAAACAACGCTCTCTTCCTGGGTTGTTTGCAGTGGTTGGCTAGCTGCCCGGAGGCGTTATCACCCGATAACGCCTTTTTTGTTATTCGGGTGTTGTTATCAATGCTGTTATCAAGACGCCCGTATCAGACATATCTCAGTCTTTGGCGCCGGCAATCACTTGCTGGGTTTCATCCAGCGGCCGATGTCGCACGTCTTTGCCTTTAACCATGTAGATCACATGTTCGGCGACGTTGCAGGCATGATCACCGATGCGCTCCAGCGCACGCAGCACCCACATCACACTCATGATCTGCGAGATGGCGCGCGGATCTTCCATCATGAAGGTAATCAGTGACCGGGTGGCGGACTTGTATTCCATATCCACCGATCTATCTTCACGCAGCACGTCCATGGCGACATCCACATCAAAGCGGGCAAATGAATCCAAGGCGTCACGAATCATCTCACCCACGTGTGCACCAATGTGCCGCACCTCAACGTAACCCCGAGGTGCTGCGCCTTCTTCCACCAGTGCCAGGGTCATCTTGGCGATTTTGCTGGCTTCGTCACCCACCCGCTCCAGGTCGCTGACCATTTTTGCCACCGACACCACCAGGCGCAAATCGCTGGCGGTAGGTTGGCGCCGGGCAATAACGCGCGTGCACTCTTCATCTATGGTTACCTCAAGCAGGTCCACCTCGGTGTCACGGGCCCGGACTTCCTCGGCCAGCGCACTGTCACCGTTGATCAGCGATTTGATAGCGTCTACGACCTGCTTCTCGACCAGCCCGCCCATCACCAGCAGGTGATTGCGCAGTGCGCTTAATTCGCTGTTGAACTGCTGCGAAATATGCTTTTTATGACTGTCCTTGGTGATTCCCATAACTTGCCCTTTTTCTCTTTCACAGGCATGTGATGTCTGTGGCGTTCATGTTTTTGGCGTTCATTGGCGGCATTGACGGCTCAGGCGGGCATGGGTCAGCCATAACGCCCGGTAATGTAGTCTTCCGTTTGCTTGCACGCAGGATTGGTAAAAAGATCATTGGTATTGCCGAATTCCACCAGATCGCCCATGTACATAAAGGCAGTGTAGTCTGACACCCGCGCCGCCTGCTGCATGTTGTGGGTAACTATTACTATGGTGTAATCGTTTTTGAGCTCGTGAATCAATTCTTCGATTTTCAGGGTAGAGAGCGGATCCAGTGCCGACGCCGGCTCATCCAGCAACAGCACCTCGGGGCGCACTGCCACCGTACGCGCAATCACCAGCCGTTGCTGCTGGCCACCGGAAAGCCCCAGGGCGCTGTCGTTCAGGCGGTCTTTGACCTCATCCCACAAGGCTGCGGAACGCAGCGCCCATTCCACGGTTTCGTCCAGCAGACGTTTCTTGTTGATGCCCTGGATACGCAAGCCGTAGGCGACGTTTTCATAAATGCTCTTGGGAAACGGATTGGGTTTTTGAAACACCATCCCGACCCGGCGGCGCAGCTCTGCTACCTCGACGTGACGCTGATAGATATCGGTGCCGTCAAGCAGAATGCTGCCTTCGATCCGGCAGCCATCGACCAGATCGTTCATGCGATTGAAGCAGCGCAGCAAGGTCGACTTGCCGCAGCCGGACGGGCCGATGAAGGCCGTGACACGGTTTTTCGGAATTGACAGATCAATGCCGTGCAGCGCTTCCTTTGCGCCGTAGTGCAACTTCAACTGCTGCACCTGCAGGCAGATCACCTCATCCTCAAGGCGCAAACTGTCGGCCGGACGGCCCAGCGCAGAAATATCCACCGCATGGGTACGCAGGGCACTGTTATCATGTGACATAGAAACCTCGGTCATTCATTACCGGGCTCTCTCACCGCAGAGCCCCTTGGCCATCATCAGGTAACCCGCCTTCATCCACCCTGGATGAAGCGCGTTTACATTTCGAGCGATTTGTATTTTTCCCGCAGCCGGTTACGAATCGTCACCGCCGCCAGATTCAGCAGCCCGATGACAATCACCAGCAGTAACGAGGTGGCATACACCAGCGGACGTGCTGCTTCCACGTTCGGGCTCTGAAAGCCCACATCATAGATATGAAAGCCCAGGTGCATGAATTTCTGATCCAGATGCAAATACGGGTAATTCATGTCCAGCGGCAGCGAAGGCGCCAGTTTGACAACCCCCACCAGCATCAGGGGAGCCACCTCACCCGCGGCCCGTGCGATGGCCAGAATCACCCCCGTCATAATCGCCGGGCTGGCCATGGGAAGCACCACGCGCCACAGCGTTTCGGCTTTGGTGGCCCCCAGAGCCAGGCTCCCCTCGCGAATCGACCGGGGAATCCGGGCCAACCCCTCTTCGGTGGCGACAATCACCACCGGCAGCGTCA
>JBFHRO010000145.1:0-8293 GCA_041591635.1 Oleiphilaceae bacterium
AAACGCCGATCGCCCGGATCATCGTGTTCTGCCTGGCACGCCGCGCACATGGGATATTCCGCCATGCTGGTGGTGGGCCGATCAAAGGGCAGCGCCTGCATCAGGCTGTAACGCGGCCCGCACTGAGGACAACTGATAAACGGATACTGATAGCGCCGGTTGGCAGGATCGAGTAACTCTGCCAGACAGTCAGCGCACGGGGCGCGCTCCACAGGCCAGTCGGGGCGCGAGGTGGCGCTGGCACAGTCACGCAGCTGAAAATCCGGGTATCGAGGGGCTGCGGGCACCGGCTCAATCTCGAGCCTTGCCACGGTCGCCGCCCCGGGCCAGTGGCCATCGATATTGACCTTGAAGGCCGCCAGCGCCGCAGGCTCGCCCTGCAACGCCATATCAACCGCGTCACCCCGATTGCACACCCAGCCAGTAAGCCCAAACTGACGTGCCCGGTTAAAAAGAAAGGGGCGCATGCCGACACCCTGCACCCGCCCGGTCAGTTGCCAGCGCTCAGTGAGGATAGTTGAATCGGCATTCCCGGCCGGTCTCATGGGGCGTTACGTAGTGCTGTCAGCTGTTGGTCGAGCCAGATCTGCCACGGCCACAAACCTTCACCGCTGGTACTCGACAGCGTCATCCAGGTGAGTTCCGGGTGAATGGTGCGGGCGTGTGCCACACACTGTTCCACCGAAAAATCCACATGAGGCAACAAGTCTGTTTTGGTAATGATCATGAAATCTGCCGTAGCGAACATATCGGGATACTTCAGCGGCTTGTCATCGCCTTCGGTCACCGACACCAGCACAATGCGCACGGCTTCACCCAGATCGAACGCCGCCGGACACACCAGATTGCCGACGTTTTCGATAAACAACAGATCCAGATCCATCAGCGGCAGTTGCAGCATCGCATGGCCCACCGCCTGTGCATCCAGATGGCAGCGCTTGCCCGTATTGATCTGTACCGCAAGCCCCCCGGCGGCCTCGATGCGCTCGGCGTCCCGACGGGTTTGCTGATCGCCTTCAATCACCCCCATGCGCCAGTGGGAACGAAACTCGCGCAAGGTCTGTTCGAGCAGACTGGTCTTGCCTGCTCCCGGACTGGACATCAAATTGAGCGCCAGCACGCCGTGCTGTTGTAAACGGTCGCGATTCTGTTGCGCAAAACGGTCATTTTTTTCGAGCAAATCACGCTCCAGGCGCACCAGTCGCCCTGTCGTGTCATCCTGGGAGGCATGCTCGGCGCCCACACTACAGCCACAGGTAGTGCACATAGTTAGATTACCTCAATACTCTTGATTCTCAGCGCCTCGCCCTGACTCACCGCCACACCAAAGGCACCGCACCGGGAACAAGGATCATAACGATTGGCAAGGGCAACCTGGCTGCCGCAGACCCGGCACTGCCCCGCCCCGGCCTGGTGCGTAATCTCCAGCACGGCACCCTGCGCCAGCGTGCCTTGCGCTGCAACATCAAAACAGAATTGCAACGCCTGCGGGTCGGCGTGAGAAAAATGCCCGACCTCCAGCGCAATACCTGTGACCCGGCGATAGCCTTGAGCCTGCGCCTCACTGGCCAGAATTTCAAGCAGGCTTTCCACCAATGACAACTCGTGCATTGCGTGATTCTCCCCTAAGCATCTGCGCTAAACAGTAGCAAAAGAACCATGGTCGTGTTTTTTATTCGCCTCGCTCACCAAGGCATGGCAACGGCCACCGGCCGGGTGCGTACCGGTTATTGACTGTACAAGCTGCTGGAAAATAAACTTTTTTTGCCTATTTGCAGAAAATAATTGGCTTTTTGCAGCCGACTGGCCTAGAACATAAGGAAAATAATAAGCAACCCGCCCAGAGACACAGGTTGTGACGAATCAACCACGCAAGACCGAGCCCCTCCATGAACAAGAAGGCAGAGCCCCCTGAATTTGAATTGACCCATACCGGCCTTTATCACCTTGAACAACTCGAGGAAATCATCAACGACCGGTATCAGCAACGTTTCGACATTGACGACGATGACTCATTGCGCGACCTGATCAAATTTGCTTCGCGTACCCAGGATCACGATGTGCAGCGTGAATTCCTGCTGTTTTTTCTTAACTGCGGGCCCGATTTCCAGGCGTTCCTGCGTAGCGGTGATGTCGTGGATCAAAATAATTACATAAAGCGTACAAATTAATTTCACCCCCCGCGCCCCCAGACTGCAGAACATCTTCAGAAAATCATTACGTTAGCGTCCGATTTTAACGCAATCAGAAGGTGCGGGTGGATTTGTCAATTCTTACTTTTTATTTTCTCCACACTATAATTCACATTTTCAGCGATGGCTCGGATCTTGGCCCGACTATCGTGCGTTACACTGGCATTAACTTTCGATTTCAGGTACCCGCGTGATTGTCTTTACTATTACCAATACGACGACAGGTAAGGTTTACGTTGCGTCAACGCGCAATGCGCCAGAGGAAAGGTGGGCACAACTCCTGACCCAGGCCGAGGACGGCGTGGAAGGTTCTCTTTTCGACGACATTCGTGAATACGGCGATACCGCCTTTTGTGTCGAAGAGTGGGGATTTGGCGAGGACCCATCGGAAATCCGCCAGCTCATGCGTGAAGCCCAGGAAGACTTAGGCGCCGAACCTTTGAATACCGGCAAAACCGAACTTGCCAGTGTTGCCAAGCGTAAAAAGCTCTCGGATCGGGAGGCAGCAAGACTGCTCGAAGATCTGGAACGTAACAGCTACCAGACGCCCGATGTCCCCGGAGACAAAGGGGACGCCGAATATGCCTCGAGCAAATTACAGCAACTCAAGGCACAAGCCAGCCCCAAGCCCGCTAAAGAAGATACCGCACCTTTGGCCATGGCCGCAGGACGGGTTGCTTCCCGCGCCCACGAGCAACGCATCCGCGACGCCATCGAAGCCGAGCGACTGCGCCGGGAAGAGGAAAAGCGCGCCCAGATACGCCGCGAATCTGCCGATATCAATCGCGTCATTGCCAGCATCGAATTGCGTCGTCAGGCCCAGCGTAACAATGCGGCGGTGGCGCGCAAAGCCCGACAGGCCAAAGCCAAACTGCCTCCAGGCGCTCCGGCAGACATCAAGCACGGAACCCCCGAACGCACGATTGCCGTCAACAAGCCCGCCGTACAACGCCACACCGAACTGCCAGGCGTTCATGCCGGCACATCCGTGAGCGTCAAGCACACGCCAGAGCCGCGGGCGCTTGTGAGTTCAGCGCATGCAGGAACCGGCGCCAAGACGGTCAAATCCACAGCACTGACACCCAAAGCCTTGCCCGAAGGCCGGGTAAGTTCCAGTACCAAAGAAAAACAGATTCGCGCCGCCATTGAAGAAGAGCGCGCCCTGCGACTGGCGGAAAAACAAATCCAGGCGGCCCGGGAGGCGAGCGAAATGGCCAACCTCATGGCCCGTATCGATGCCAGAGCCAAGGATGCCGACAAACAAAGGCGTCGGCGCTGAATCCTGGTTGCGCTAAGAACCCTTGCTGCCTTGATTCAAGGCGGCGGGGCCTGCACCGAACGCAAGCAAGACTAACCCACCCCGCCTTCTGATCCCGCTGGTGCAAAGCTCGTCACCGCACCACCGTCCTTGCGCCTGGCCGTCACCACATAACGCAATGGCCCACCGGCATGCTCTGCATCAAAGGGATAGGAAGTCACCATTAACAGCCGGTTTTCGTCGCCCTCGCTAAAGGGGTCAATCAGCTGCGTTCGAACATCAACAACGCGGATCAGCTCCACCACATAGCGCCACCAACGCCCGCCAGCATCCTGCATTGCAACCTCATCACCGGGGTCCAGGGTTTCGAGAAACCTCTCATGGGTGTCCGAACCCTTACTGCCCCACAAACCTCGATCCGCTACAGACTCCGCCGAATCACTTTGGCCATCGGCGCCCAGGGCAACTACCGGCCCTTTCAGGTCGTCAAGGCCTTCAAGCAGAATCAGACTCACGGTTTCGCTTGCGCCGAGAGGCCCCGCATACAAGCGAACCTTCGGCCAGTGTCCCGCCCACAACCCGGGGTGGCTGACGCGGGTGGCCGGCGAGGTTTCCCAGGCCCGATCCAGCACCGCTTGTGCCAGCCTGAGCTTGAGCTGGGTGTAGCCGCCGTGAATCAGAAGTCCGAACGCCACCAACAACAGCACCACCCCCAGTAGCGAAGGTGTGCGGCGCCCCTTTGTATTATTCGATGCCGTTTTCATCTTGCCTCCCTGACAACGCTCTTGCGGCTTTAAATCTGCGAGCCGCCAGCGCATCCACTCCTGCATAACTATCCGCCTTTGGCGGCATCATTTCAACGTCAATCAAAAGTGAGTGCACCTCGCCCGACCCGTGCGGCGGACAAAAACCACGAGCCGCCTGAGCCGGCGCATCCCTGGCCAGCGCATTGGCACACCACACCAGCATCAGCGCCACCAGCATCAAGGCATCCTGCCCAAACCCAAGGCGCCTTATGGCCGTTCGCTGTTTCGTTTTCATTGCCCGCTCCTTTGTCGTGTCGTAAGCCGTTATTAAACGGCCAGATACTGGCATTCAAACGTGACAATCAAGATCATTCCTGCACCAATAATGATGAATTGTGGCAACCCACTCCCCTCGCCAACCTCCCCATGGTTAAATGCGCACACCGTCTTATACCCATCAATTAATCAAGCAGACGCCACTGCCGGAGGAAGGTCACCATGAAACGTCGCATCGCCATCGTCGAAGACGAGCCCGCCATACGGGCCAATTACTGCGAAGCGCTGACCCGACAGGGATTCGATGTGATCGGCTATCCTGATCGCCCCAGCGCCTGCGCCGGCTTCAAGACCACCTTGCCCGACATGGTCATCATCGATGTTGGCCTTGGTGATGAGGCCGAAGGCGGCTTTGATCTGTGTCGCAGCCTGCGGGCGCAATCGACGACACTGCCCATCATTTTTCTTACCGCCCGTGATAGCGAAGTCGACGAAATATCGGCATTGCGCCTGGGTGCCGACGACTACCTCACCAAAAGCTGCAGCCTGGCCCAACTGATGGCACGCATCAACGCCCTGTTTCGCCGCATGACCTCCGTCGGACAGCACGCCAGCGGTAAGCCGGCAACCGATGAATGCCTGACACGCGGCCGCCTTGCACTGAATATCGACCGTTTGAGTGCGCACTGGAACCAGACACCACTGGATCTGACCGTTACCGAATTCTGGATCTTGCATGCACTCGTCAAGCACCCCGGGCATGCAAAAAATCGCACGCAACTGATGGATGCCGCCAACACTGTGCTGGATGACAACACCATCACCTCGCACATCAAGCGGATTCGCAAGAAATTTCAGGAGCTCGACGGGCAATTTGACGCCATCCAGACAGCCTACGGCATGGGCTACCGCTGGAGCGCAACCGAGGCATGAAGCACCCGCAAGCGGATAATCTTACCCGCCGTACAATCCGCAGGCACCTCCAGTGAAACTGCGCCACCAGCTGCTGCTGGTCAGCCTTATTACCCTGCTGATTCCCTGGGCGGGCTACCAGTTCGTGGGCGAACTGGAGCAAACCCTGCGAGCCAACCAGCAGCAGCATCTGCTGCACTACGTACAACTGCTGCGTACCCTGCCGGCAGTGCAACAGGCAGGGCTTGCATCCCAAACGTCATCCCCCGCCGGTGTGGTCTACGGGTTCAGTTTACCGGCCACCATGATTCTGGACGGCTATGATGATGACTGGCAGTCCTCCAGCGCACGCTTTGTCCCGGCTCAAAGCAGCACGCAAAACTTCCCGGCGCTGGAATACATGGCAGGCGTTCAAGGCGAGCGTTTTTACCTGTTTCTGAAAATTGCTGCAGAGGCGTTCAGTTATCGTGCCCGTCGAGAGGCGCTCTCTGCCACCTCGGACGGTCTGCGACTGTACGCCCGGAATCAACAGGGGCTTCGGACCGATTTCATTCTCAGTCCGGTTGAACCCGGATCCTTGAGCGACACTGGCCTCATGGATGCCCCCCATCAACCGAAGCTGTCAGGCATCTGGCAAGAGACCGCCCAAGGCTATCAGGTCGAATTGAGTCTGCCGTTGGCATCGGTCGCCAAGGGGATTGGGTTTAGTCTTACGCGGGGCAAGCAGTGGACGGGTGTAGTACCCCCTGCCACCCCGGATCCCCTGCCCGATTTGATCTACCGACAAACCACGGAAGAAAACCCCGCCCTGTCACTGACTCCGGCCAACACCCAGATCAGCTGGCTCCACGAAGACGGCTGGATTCTCGCCCAAAGCGGCACCACAGCGACAGAAAGCGACTCGCGCTGGCAAGAGGATAGTGCGTACGCCTTGGCACGTCCGCTATTACTGGGAATATTTCGCTGGGTATTGGGGCACCAGCAACCGGCATTCACAGAAAACAGCCCCCCGGGCCAGCGCGCCAACCCGGTCATTCAACGCGCCTGGCGCGAAGGCATGGCCAGCGGCTGGTTTGCACACGCAGAGGAAGGGCAGATCATTCTCGCGGCCGCCGTCACCCTGCCGGACGCCACAGGTCACCCCCGCCTGCTGCTGGCGGAACAAACGACGGCAGAAATCGCCTCACTCTCGGATCAAGCCATGGTACGACTGATCAGCGTGAGTTTTTTGCTCATTGCCGGCAGCCTTGCCCTGCTTTTGGGGTATGCCGGATTGCTGAGCTGGCGCATCCGTCGACTCCGCGACCAGATTCAGCAAAGCATGAATCCTCAGGGCCGACTGCAAAACCGCTTCATTGCCTCAAGTGCCGGCGACGAATTGGGGGAACTGTCACAAGGATTTGCCCATCTGCTGCATGAAATCCATGCCTATACCGACTACCTGGAAAATTTTGCCCGACGCTTGTCCCACGAAATGAAAACACCGCTGGCGATTGTGCGCTCCTCGCTCGAGAATCTCAGCCAGGAATCCCAGACCGAAGCGGGGCGCATCTACATTGAACGGGCACTCGATGGCAGTCAGCGCATGGGACAACTGCTGCATGCCATGACCGAAGCCTCCCGGCTCGAAAAGGCGATTCAGACCTCCACACGGGAGACCTTTGATCTGCAGGCCCTGGTGCACGAACTGGCCTGTGCCTATCAGTCGCTGGAAAGCCCGGTGCAATGGCATATCGACATAGATACCGGGCCGATCTTCCTTTATGGTGCCCCTGAACTCATTGCCCAGTTACTGGACAAACTCGTCGACAACGCCCGCGACTTTACGCCACCGGGCAAACAGATCTGCCTGCGATTGCATTCTGATGGCGATGCCTGTGAGCTGGAGGTCATCAACGAAGGTCCCTGCCTGCCCGAAGGCATGAGTCAAACCATCTTTGCATCCTTCATTTCACTGCGCGCGCCGCAGGATACGGGCCACCTGGGGCTGGGGCTGGTCATTGCCCGGCTGATCTGCGAGTTTCACGGTGGACGCATCAGCGCCAGCAACCTGCCAGATCAGCGTGGCGTGCGCTTTTGTGTGCGGCTTGCGGTGCAGCGATAGACCTCGCCGCTACCGCAGGCTGCCACTCTTCACCACGTTGCCGCCGCTCGCCTGGCGCACTACCGGCGCCTGCAACTGGCGGAACAAACGACGGCAGAAATCGTCTCCCTCTCGGATCAAGCCATGGTACGACTGATCAGCGTGAGTTTTTCGCTCATTGCCGGGAGCCTTGCCCTGCTTTTGGGGTATGCCGGATTGCTGAGCTGGCGCATCCCTCGACTCTCCGACCAGATTCATCAATTTCTTAACAACACAAATAGAAATGGCACCCACCTTGCAGTAAGCGTATAGCAGTACATTTCCGTCACAATCCTCTTGATTAAAAAGGATACTTTGCACCAAAAAGATAACAGTTTGCACCAAAACGCCCTACTCATCAGGTGGCAAAAGACAAATACACGGGACGATCAATATGGCTATTAAAAGTTTAGGCAACCCCTTTAGCAGTGACACCAGATTAACGCATACCAAGGGCTGTGATTGCTCAGCATGTAAGGCTGAAATGAGCGCAAAAGCGCCTTTGAGCGATTATCAACGCCAGCAAGCCTTTGAAAAGCAGATTGAATACAACGAAAGCCATCCATTGAAAGCGCAGAGCCACGCAACAACCAAGACTGAGAGTTTTGACTCGAGCGATGACATGATTGATCGAGTTGTGGAAAGCGCAATTGTAAGAGGCATGTTCAATCACAACGATCATTCTCGTCGCGAATTTATCAAACTTGTGGGAGGTGGCTGTACTGGTCAACTAAAACCGGACACTTTCTTCAGAGAGCTTTCATATTTGATTGGCGTCATGTCGCCA
>JBFHRO010000146.1:0-8251 GCA_041591635.1 Oleiphilaceae bacterium
CCGGGGGATTGTATACCAGCGCTATACCCTGTTTGCGCACAAGACAGTGCTGGAAAACGTACTCTTTGGCAAAACCCTCACCCAGGGCCAGTGGTGGAACCCCTGGTACAAAAACCGGCAGCATCAGGAAGAGGCAATGGAATTCTTGAGCCGGGTGCGACTGGCCGATGCGGCCCACAAGTATCCGCACGAGTTGTCGGGTGGCATGCAACAGCGGGTAGCCATTGCTCAGGCACTGATTATGCGCCCGCCCATCCTCTTGATGGATGAGCCCTTTGGTGCCCTGGATCCCGACACCCGCAGTGACCTGCAGCTTTATCTGCTGGAGCTGTGGGAGAAAGAAAACCTCACCCTGTTTTTTGTCACGCACGACATGCACGAAGCCTGCTTTCTGGGAACCCGGTTGCTGGTGCTGTCGCAGTACTATTCGGATGATCGTGGCGACGGAGCGGGCGTGAAGCGCGGTGGCAAAATCGTTTCGGATCATTCGCTGCCGAAAATGGCAACCAGTACCGAAGTTATGCATTCACCGGAATTTCAGAAACTCATTGAACAGGTAAAGCGGGAAGGCTTTGACCCCCGCCATCGCCAGCATGTCAAAGACTTTAACCTTACCCATCCGGATTCCTTTCAGACTCTGTTGGCAACAGAGGCGAAAACCGGTACGCAACAACCCTGGTGATCATAGCCGCCAGACGGAGCACCTGTGGTGCCAACATGAAAAAAAGGAAGGGCCTAGCCATGACCAAAACGTTTTTGAATCCGCTTGTTGCCATTTGCCTGCTGCTGCTTTCAGGCATGGCGCTGGCGGCACCCCAGTATGTCGACTACCGGCCGCTTGAGTCCGTGGTGAGCCTCAAGCCTGGCGAGGTGAATGTGCGCAATCTGCGGGTGCCGGTGATCACCTGGGGTGGCGACATTGCCACCATTGTGGCCAACGGTAATCAGCTGCAAACGACGACGGATTCGATATTCGGGCGTAAGGGGTTGGCGCTGAAACTGTACCGGGAGGATGTGTTCGTTAATCAGGTAAAAAGCTATGTTGCCGGAGAAACACCCTACCTGCGGGGTACGGTGGGAATGATCAGTGCCGCGGCGGAATTGCTGGCCAAAGACCCCCGCACGGCACCGGTGATTGTGTATCAAATGACCTGGTCCGCCGGAGGCGATGCCCTGGTCGTCAAGCCGTCGATCCGCAGCGTCAAGGACCTTAAGGGCAAGACAGTAGCGCTGCAAGCCTACGGCCCCCATGTGGACTACGCTGCCCGGGTGCTCAGTGATGCCGGGCTGGGCTTTGGCGATGTGAACCTGCGCTGGCTGCCTGATCTCACCGGCAGCAAGAACAGCCCGGCTGCCGCCTTTCATGAGGCCGACATTGATGCGGTGTTTGCCATTATTCCCGATGCCCTGGCACTGACCTCGGGCGGCACCGTAGGTACCGGGTCTGAGGATTCGGTCAAGGGAGCGCGGATACTGGTGTCGACGCGCACCGCCGACAAGGTGATTGCCGATGTGTATGCGGTGCGTCAGGACTACCTCAAGAGCCATCGCAGTTCGGTCGAAGCCTTTGTGGCGGGCCTCATTGAAGGCGAAGCAACGCTTAAAAACCTGGTGAAAAACCGTGCGACCGAGACCGCCGCCTACCGCGCCATGCTCACCGGCAGTGCGAAAATTCTGCTGGATACCGACCAGGCCACGGCGGATATTGAAGGGCTGTATGCCGATGCCAGCTTTGTCGGCGTCACCGGAAACCAGAGCTTCCTTGCCGATGCCAATTACCCGCGGCGCCTGCAGGTATTAAACAAGGAAATCAATGCCGGACTGTTACAGGCCGGTATTGTCAAGCAGGGGGTGACCCTGGCCAAAGCCGATTTCGATTACGGGTTTTTGGCCAGCGGCCTGGGGACCAAGGTGCAGGCCGAGGCGGCCAAACCCCGGTTTGATGAAGGCAAGGTGGCGCAGTTGCTCAATCAGCGCCAGCAGGAGCAGAACCTGCAACAAGGTGAACTCTTTTCGTTTGACGTGTTTTTTGCACCCAACCAGAAATCCTTTTCGATCGATCTTTATCAAAAATCCTTTGACCGGGTGCTGGAGCTGGCCTCTACCTACGGTGGTGCGATCATCACGGTGGAAGGCAACTCTGACCCCATGGAGTACCTGCGCGCGCTCAAGGGCGGCCAGTCGCCGGTGGTGCTGGGCCGCATCAAACAGTCGGCTCGCAACCTGAGTATGTCGCGGGCCCAGGAAGTACGCGACAACATCATTCAGTATGCCCAGTCGAAGCAGCTGAGCCTGGACGTTTCGCAGTTTGCGGTGGTGGGCAACGGCATTGCCAACCCCAAAACCGGTATTTGTGGTAGTGAACCCTGCGCCCCCAAAACCGAGCAGGAGTGGCGTTCCAACATGCGCGTCGAGTTCAGAATCATTCAGGTTGAGGCCGAGGCCGATGTGTTCATGCCATTGTAACGGGCGGTGAATGCCTTTTTTATTAACCGAGCCGACAAGGGAGAGAACTCATGGCACGCAAACGCATCAAGTCAAACGCTGGCGCCAAAAAAAGCGGTGGGTATGGCTGGCTTTTTTTTGTACTGATTGCCGCGCTGGTTTACGTGTTTCAGCAAGAAGAGCAGGTGTCGGTACCCGATGAATCGCCACTGACCCGCGTGGCGCCGCCCGCTACTCTGTATGCCTTGAGCGCCGCCGACTACAGCTGGCCGACACCGACCAAGGTGGCGCTGAGCAGTGACCTTCTGGCCCGAAACTATTATCTGGTGTTCGATGGCTCGGGCAGCATGGCCGAGCGGGATTGCGGTGACGGTCAAACCAAGCTGGAGGTGGCAAAAAAAGCCTTTTTGGCCTTTCTGCGCCAGCTGCCCGCCGATGCCAATGTGGGCCTCTATGTATTTGATGAGCACCGCATGGCCGAGGCCGTGGCGCTGGGGCTGAATAATCGTTCCGAGCTTGAAAAAGCTGTTATGAAGGTGCAGGCCGGCGGGGGGACCCCCCTGTCATCGGCGGTGGCGACCGGATTTGCGTCCTTGACGACTCAGGCGCAGGCGCAACTGGGCTATGGTGAATACCATCTGGTGGTCATCACCGACGGTATGGCCAGTGAAGGTTATGACCCCACTGACAAGGTTCGGCTGGTGCTTGAGTCCAGTCCGGTCAATGTGCACACCATTGGATTTTGCCTGGATGAGTACCATGTACTGAATCAGCGTGGGCTGACGTACTATCGCGCCGCCTCCGATGCCGAAGGCCTGATGGCCGGCTTGAGTGATGTGCTGGCCGAAGCCCCGGATTTCACGGTATTGGAGTTTGAGCGCTAACCCGCACCAAACACCCCGCACAGGCGGAATCAAACGGGGATTGAAGCCGGAACAGGGTTTGAAAACAGGACAGGGTTTGAAAACAGGACAGACAGAATGAATGCACATACGCGCATTGTTGCGGTTTTGCTGCTGCTTGGTTTGATCGCACTGGGCGGCTATAAATGGTGGGAGTTACGCTCCCAGGATGACCGGCAGCTGCAAACCACCGATGCCCGCACCACCAAGGGCACGATTCGGGTCGCGCGCGATGGCTGGGTGGGGTACTTCCACCTGTGCTCGCCCGACATGGAAAACCGCCTGCGCCGCCAGGGATACCTGCTCGAATGCCTCGACGATAAAGCCAATTACCAGGAACGCTTTCGCAAGCTCGACAAGGGCGATTACCAGTTTGCCGTAGGCACCATCGACAGTTACGTTCAAAACGGCGCCAGCCTGAATTACCCTGGCCCCATCATTGCCGTGATTGACGAATCCAAAGGTGGCGACGCGCTGGTGGCCCGTGCGGCGCGGGTGGATTCAATCGAGGCCTTGCGCAGTGCGACCGATCTGAAAATTGCCTTTACGCCCGATTCGCCCAGCGAGCACCTGTTGCGCGCCCTGCGTTCGCACTTTGATCTGGTGCAGTTGACGCACAAGGGCCGTTGGCGGGTGCCGGTGCAGGGCTCCGAGGAAGCTTTGGAAAAACTCAAAAAGGGTGAAGTGGATGTGGCGGTGCTGTGGGAGCCGGATGTGACCCGGGCACTTGAGCTGCCCGGCATGGTGCGCCTGCTGGGAACGGAAAATACCCGCAAGCTGATTGTCGATGTGCTGATCGCCAATCCGAAAACCTTGCGCAACCAGCCAGAGCTGGTATCAGCCTTTCTCACCGCCTGGTTTCAAACCCAGCAGCACTATCGCCGTAATCCGCAGGAAATGATCAGCGCCCTGAAAGACCAGTACAAGGTGAGCAACGCCCAGGCAGAGCAACTGATGAAAGGCGTCGACTGGAAAACCCTCACCGACAACCTCTACGACTGGTACGGTGGCCCCAACCGTCAGGGCGGGCAGGAATCGCTGGTGGACGCCATCACCTCGGCGGTCAATATATTGCAGGATGATCAGGTGTTCAGCCGCAATCCCTTGCCCGATGGCAATCCCTATCGGCTGGTGAATTCGGCCCTGATCAACGAGTTATATCAAACCCTGGCTTTTGGCGACCTGCAAGACGGCGGCCAGAGCGCGAAACAGGGGGTAACCTTCAAGCCCTTGAGCGACGAGGAGTGGGCCCAGTTGCGCCCGGTCGGAATGCTCAAGGTGCGGCCGATTCAGTTTGCCAGCGGCGCCGCCGAGCTGACATTGGACGGCAAGCGGGAAATCGACAGCCTGATGGAGCATCTGCAGCATTACCCCAATTTCCGTGTCGAGATCCGTGGTCATACCGGTACCCGGGGTGACGAAGACGCCAACCGGCTGTTGTCGCAGGATAGGGCCGAGGCAGTGCATCGCTACATTGAAGTTACCTACGGGATAGAGCCAAACCGGTTCCGTGCCATCGGCCATGGCGGCACCCGCCCGCTGCCGCAACAGCCTGGCGAGTCTGATCGTGCTTACGGCTATCGCCTGCCTCGGGTTGAGGTCGTACTGGTGAGCGGAGAGATCTGAGCCATGGAGTTCGATACCAAAGCTATCAAGCCGGCCAAAATCCGTCAGGAAACGCTCAAAACCAGCCTGCAGCAGCCTGTTACCCTGTATCCCGCACTGATCGGATTTCTTGGTGGAGTAGGGGTGGCGCTGTTTGGTGGCTCGATACTGACCCTGGGCGCCTTGGTGGGAGGTGTGCTGGTGGCGGGCAGCGGCTGGGCCTGGGAGTACTTTGGCCGGGGCAGCCGCCACGCCAACCGCTATCTGGAAGCCTACCGCAAGCGTCTGGAAGCCCAGCGCCTGGAGGCCATCACCCGTTTGCGACAGGAGTTTGCCCTGTTGGGAATGCCCGATGGCGGCCAGCAACTGGGATTGTTCGAGAAGAAGTTTTCGACCTTTAATCAGGTGCTTAACCGCAAGCTCGAAGCCACCGAGCTGACTTTTAACCGCTATCTGGCTACCGCCGAGCAGGTGTACCTCAACGGGCTGGACAACCTGGAGAAAGCCGCGCTGGCGCTGCGCTCCATTGCCGGTATCGACCACCAGCAGCTGCAGGACAAACTGGCCAGTCTGGCGCAAGCGCAGGATGCCCACAGCGTTAAAACGGCCGAACAGCTGCAGGAGCGGTGGCGCATCTATCAGGAGCAGCAGGCCCGCGCCCGCGCCCTTTTTACCCAGAATGAACAGGCGCTGACCCGTCTTGATCAAGTGAGCACCCAGCTGGCCAATGCGGATTTGCGCAGCGGCCAGGCCGCCATGGATATGGATCAGGCCATGCAGGAGTTGACCCGCTTGATCGAAACCACCCAGCAGTATGCATCCAAACCCTGAGCCAGGATTTATTTCGCCTTCAATTCTTCACCTTCAAGGAGCGCACCATGAGTCAATTAGTGATTGCCGACAAAACCCGACTGGAAAAAGAAGTGCTGCAGGCAGCGCCCGTTGCCAGCGAAGCGGTGGATCCCAAACTCAAGGCCCAGGCCGACGAGCTGGTGGGCAAGCTGATCAGCATTGATCCGAAAAATCTCGACCAGCGTGAACGTCAGGCCCGCGCCGTGGCTACCCTGGGGGATTCGGTGGCACGGCAGATGGCGCAGCAAAGCGCCATGTTGCGCCAGCCCATGGCAAACCTGATGCGGGATGCCGAAGACGGCGGCCCGGTGGCCAATAACCTGATTTCGTTGCAGGAGCAGGTGAGCGAAGTCAATCCCAACCGGGTGGACTTTACCATGGGCACCATGCGCCGCCTGCTGGCCAAACTGCCCGGCGTGGGCACGCCGCTGTCACGCTGGTTTGCCCGTTACCAGAGCGTCGACGGCGTGATCCAGGATATCGTCAAAAGCCTCAAGGACGGCAAGGCCCAATTGGAACGCGACAACATCACCCTGCGCAACGATCAGCGCCGGATGCGCCAGCTCACCTTTTTGCTGCAGGACTACATCAAGCTGGGCGGCATTATGGATGCCGAACTCACGGCCGAAGCCGAGCGCATGACCGATGTGGAGAAAAAGCAGTTCATCGAAGAGGAGGTGCTGTATCCCTTGCGCCAGCGGCTGATGGATCTGCAGCAGATGCTGGCGGTGAACCAGCAGGGGGTGCTTTCCACCGAGGTGATTATTCGCAACAACCAGGAACTGGTGCGAGGCGTGGATCGGGCAGTAAATGTGACGGTCACCGCACTCTCGACCGCCTCGACTCTGGCACTGGCGCTGCAGGCACAAAAGAAGGTGCTCAAGGGCATTCAGTCGGTTACCGACACCACCAACGACCTGATCGCCGGCACCGCCAGCACGTTGCGCACCCAGGGGGTTGAAATCCAGAAGCAGGCCAGCCAGACGCTTCTGGATATCAATATGCTCAAGCAGGCCTTTGGCGATGTGGAGGCGGCCCTGCAGGATCTGGGGAATTTCCGCCGCGAAGCACTGCCACAGATGGCGCGCTCGATCATGGAAATGAATGATCTGACCGGCAAGATGGAATCGTCCATCCAAAAGATGGAAGGCGCCGAGAAGGCCCAGGTATCGCTGGAAGACGCCATCGAAATCATTGATGTGAACAAGGCCTGAGGGCCGGATATACCAGGGCACAGGGCCAGGGGTCAGGTGTCGGCACTTTATAACCAAGGGGGTAAGGTATGAAAAAGAAAACTGCGTGGGCAAGCGCCCTGTGTCAGTCGGTGCTGGTGTTGTCGGTGTGTACACCGGCCATGGCGGCAGACAAGTTTGCGCTGGCCTGGTCACACTACACGGGCTGGGAACCCTGGGGCTATGCGGCAGACAAGGGCATTGTGAAAAAGTGGGCCGACAAGTACGGCATTGAAATCGAGGTGCGGCTGATCAATGACTATATCGAGTCGATCAACCTTTACACGGCGGGCGAGTTTGATGCCGTGACTGCCACCAACATGGATGCCCTGACCATTCCGGCGGTAGGCGGTATCGACACCCAGGCCATTATCATTGGCGATTATTCCAACGGTAACGACGGGATTGTCGCCAAGGGTGTTAAAAACGTGAAGGGCCTCAAGGGCAAGAGCATCAATCTGGTGGAGTTTTCGGTGTCTCACTACATGCTGGCCCGGGCACTGGACAAAAACGGCATGAAAGAAAAAGACGTGAAGGTGGTGAACACCTCCGATGCCGACATTGCCAGCGCCTTTATCTCCAGTGCCAAAGGCGTGGTGGTCACCTGGAATCCGCCGCTGCAGCAGGTGCGCAATGCCAAGGGCGCAACCCTGATTTTTGATTCCTCCATGATTCCCGGCGAAATTCTCGACATTACCTTTGTCAAAACCGCCACCGACGAGCGCTTCAAAAAGGCCCTGACCGGCGCCTGGTATGAAACCATGGCCATGATGAAGGACGAAGGACAAAAAGAGCCCATCGAATTCATGGCCAATGCCACCGGCGCCACGGTACCGGAGTTCAAGGCCCAGCTCAAAACCACCGCGATGTTCTACGACCCCGCCGAGGCGGCGCGTTACACGGCTTCTGACAGCATTGCCAAGACCATGGAGTACGTACGCACCTTCAGTTTTGACAAGGGCCTGTTTGGCGCCACGGCACAGTCACCGGACTTTGTGGGAATTGAACTCGACAACGGCCAGATTATGGGGGCGAAGGATAACGTCAAACTGCGTTTTACCGCCAAGTACATGCAACTGGCGGGTGAAGGCAAACTTTAGTCGCAAACGCCTGCGGGGGTATGATCCCCCGCAGGGTGTCGTCTTTGATACTTGGCATTCAGGGCGTGTTGGCAAACATGTCGGGCACAGGCATGTTGCGTTCTGACAGAATGCG
>JBFHRO010000147.1:0-8218 GCA_041591635.1 Oleiphilaceae bacterium
GATCGCATCACCCACCCGCAGAGCAGGCTTGCATTGCCGGTAACAGCTACCGCTACTCCCTAGAAAATCCGTCTTGCCCCTGCGCCAAGGTCAGGTACGCCGCCGGGGGCGCTGGGCGGCTTCGTCGAGTTGCTGCTGGAGTTTTTTTTCTTCGGCGACGTTTTCTTCCACCCGGCAACGGTCGATGAAATCGCCCATGCCTTTATGCCTGTTATGCAAATCAAGCCAGATGCCCTGATAGTGCAGCATTTGCCGCCGGGCGTTTTCGACCATCAGGGTTTGCTGCTCCAGTGCGCCGGCGAGTTGGCCGAGAAATTTCTGGTAAGCCGTCAGTAACTGGGCCAGATTGGCGCCGCTGGTGCTGCCCCGCAGGTTGTCGAGGTAGGTTTGCTGATAGCCCTTGAGGTCTTGCAGGCGTTGGGTTTGGGCATCGAGTTCCTGCTGCGCCCGCTGCAATTTCTGCAGTGCCGCCTCTTCCTTGCGGGCGGCCAGCTGCAACACTATCTGAAGTCGACTGGAGCGTTTCACGCTCGTTTCTCCCGATCAGGCCCGCGTTTACGAGGTTTGTTGTAATGCATCAGCGTCGCCCGTCCCCGGCCGCCGGTTTAACCGCCATGCCATCCATCAGTGCCTTGAAGTCGGCAGCACTGACCTCACGCGAGGCGGGCTCGTTCAGACCTTGCTGCAAAAAGGCACGCATCAGCGGCATTTTGGCAATCGCCAGATCAGTTTCAGGATCGGCCCCCTGCACATAGGCACCCACACTGATCAAATCCCGGCTTTGCTGATAGCGTGCATAGAGTTGCTTGAAGCGCTGGGCATGGCGCAGATGCTCGGGCGACACCACGTGGGGCATGACCCGGCTGATCGAAGCTTCGATATTGATCGCAGGGTAATGCCCTTCTTCGGCCAGACTGCGCGAGAGCACAATGTGGCCGTCAAGAATCGCCCGCGAGGCATCGGCAATCGGGTCTTGCTGATCGTCACCCTCGGTAAGCACGGTGTAAAAGGCGGTAATGGAACCGCCCCCCGACTTGCCGTTACCGGCACGCTCAACCAGTTGGGGCAGTTTGGCAAACACCGAAGGGGGGTAGCCCTTGGTGGCCGGTGGCTCCCCCACTGCAAGGGCGATTTCCCGTTGCGCCTGCGCATAGCGGGTGAGCGAATCCATCAGCAACAGCACTTTTTTGCCCTGGTCGCGAAAATACTCGGCAATGCGCGTGGTCAACATGGAGGCACGCAACCGCATCAGGGGCGAATCATCGGCCGGCGAGGCCACCACCACCGAGCGCTTGAGGCCCTCGGGCCCCAGAATGTCTTCGATAAACTCCTTGACCTCCCGCCCCCGCTCGCCAATCAGCCCCACAATGGTGATGTCGGCATCGGTAAAACGGGTCATCATCCCCAACAGCATACTCTTGCCCACGCCACTGCCGGCAAACAGCCCCAGCCGCTGGCCCACCCCTACTGCCAGCAGCGAATTGATGCAGCGAATACCCACGTCGAGCGTCTCGCGGATGGGTGCCCGGTGCAGGGGATTGATAATGGCACCGTTGTAGGAAATATGGGCTTCGGGCTCCAGCGGGCCACGACCATCCAAAGGTTCGGCATTGCCGTTGAGTACCCGCCCGAGCAAATTGAACCCCACAGGTATCTGGCCCGCACTGGCCACCGGTGTCACCTTGGCACCCGGCTGCAGCCCCTCGACCGTGGTCAGGGGCATGAGAAACATGCGGCCTTCTTCAAACCCCACCACTTCGGCCTCGACGGCCGCCGAGCCGGTGCCCGAGATCAGGCAGCGGTCACCCACCATCATGGGGCAGCCTACGGCTTCCAGGGTCAGACCTATCATGCGCGTCAGGCGTCCGGTAACCTCGGGCATTACGGTGTCGGGCACAAAACGCTGATAGTTTTTCAGCCGTTCAGGCAGGCTCAGACGGCTCATGGCCAGCCTCCGGCTCGTTTGGGCTGTTTTCGGCGCTATCCTGCTCCGGTTCCGGCACGGCCACTTGCGGTGAAGGCGCTGTCGCCCCGGCAGGCTTGCGTGTTTCCGGCTTGGGCGAAGCCGGCGGCGCAGGCTCCAGCGGCACATTGAGCAAATCGGTATGAAAGTCGGTCATCTCCCCCATGGCATCGGTAAGGTCGGGGGTTTCGTTCGGGGCGGTATTGGAGATGTGGCGATCCAGCATTTGCTGCACCACCTTCTGAAAGCGTTTTTCGACCGTGAAATCAATCAGGCTGTGCTGGGTTTCGACCTTGCACCCGCCGGGCAGAATGCTCTCGCTGAGCTTGACTGCCGCCGGCGCCTGCAATTGATCCAGCACGGGCTTGATCCAGGGTTCATCACTGGGGTGGATCGACAGTCGCACATTTTCCCGGGTGGATGGCAGTACCGCCAGCGCATCCCTGACCACCCCGGCAATCTGGCGGCTGTCGATTTGCAGCTCGCGCTGGGTCACCGCCCGGCTGATCGCAAGCACCAGATTCAACAGGGCTTCCTCGATTTCGTCTTCGTGCAGGCGAATCGGTTCAAGCAAGGCTTCCATCAGGCTTTCAAGGCGTTTTATCTGGGTGTCTATTTCCTGTTGGCGCGCCTGCTGGGCCTGCTCGCGGCCTTCTTGCTGACCTTGCGCCTTGCCTTCGGCATAACCGCTTTCATGGCCTTGCGCATGGCCTTTTTGCAGCCCTTCGGCGTGCCCGGCTTCAAACCCCTGTTTACGCCCGTCTTCCAGCCCCTCGCTGAAGGCCGCCTGACGGATGTCCTCCAGCTCGGCGGCCGTCAAAGGCTTGACGGCGGGCTCCGTCACCTCGGCCTCTTTTCGCCTGGCGGGCGTTTCGTTACCGGCTTCATCCAAAAGCGGCAGCTCCCATCGTTCATAGGCGGTAAGTTGTTCGACAGGAATGCGCTCGGGATTTTTTTTCATGAATTTTGTGGCATCTCAAGGAATGGGAAGGTCACTACATCCGTGCCCTTTGCCATCCGTGGCGCACAGGGCAAGGCAGGCTTCCATGCTACAGCATTTCTTCGCCCGAACCACCCAGGACAATTTCGCCGGCATCGGCCAGACGCCGTGCAATGGTGAGGATTTCCTTTTGGGCAGCCTCGACCTCCGACAGCTTCACCGGGCCCTTGGCTTCAAGATCATCACGCAGCATCTCTGCCGCACGCTTGGACATGTTCTTGAAGATCTTTTCTTTCAGTTCTTCGTCCGAGCCCTTGAGCGCCAGAATCAGGATATCCGAACTGACCTCGCGCAGCAGTACCTGAATGCCCCGGTCGTCCACATCCTTGAGGTTGTCGAACACGAACATCAGATCTTCGATCTCGGTTCCCAGGTCGGCATCCACTTCCTTGATGCTTTCCATCAACTCGCTTTCGATACTGCTTTCCATATAGTTCATGATATCGGCGGCACACTTGACGCCACCGATCTTGCTGGTTTTGGCCGAAGAACTGCCCGAGAACTGCCGTTCCAGAATGTTGTTGAGTTCCTGCAAGGCCTGGGGCTGCACGGTTTCGAGGGCTGCCACCCGCATGATCACATCAAGGCGCACCTTTTCATCAAAGTTGCTCAACACCTCGGCGGCCTGATCAGAATCGAGATAGGACACCACAATGGCCTGAATCTGCGGGTGCTCATAGCGAATGATGTCGGACACCGAACGCGGCTCCATCCACTTGAGGGTATCCAGGCCCGTGGTATTGCCCCCCACCAGAATCCGGTCGATCAGGCTGGCGGCCTTGTCTTCTCCCAACGCCTGGGTCAGCATGGCGCGAATGTAGTCATCGGCGCCGATACCCAGCCCCGTCTGCCCACCAACGGCTTCGAGAAACTCGGCCGTTACAGCCTCCACATCGCCCTGGGCAACATCGTGCAACTGGGCCATGGCGGTGCCTACCCGCTGCACTTCCTTGGGCCCCATGTGTTTGAGTACGGCGGCCGCGTCGGCCTCCCCCAGCGACATCAGCAAAATGGCCGAGGCTTCAAGGCGCGTGATTTTCTTGAGTTGTTTTTTTTCCGGAGTTGCCGGTGACTGCTCAGGCATCTGAATTTACCCACTGTCTAAGAACCTGCGCCACCCGGGCCGGATCTTCTGCGATCAGACCCTTGAGGGCATTGACCTGTCTATCATACCCCTCGGAAGCACCCGGCAACAGGAACTCCTCGCCAGCGCCCAGGCTCACGCCGCCTTCCAGTCCTTCGCCAATACGGTCAAGCTCGGCCAGGCCTTCTTCATCGCCCGCCAGGGCCAGTTCCTTGGCCTGTTGACCACTTTGCGTCAGATTCTTGATGGTGGGGCGCAGCAATCCGAATACCAGTGCCAGGATCACGATGCCCGCCATCACCGGCTTCATTTTTTCCCAGAACCAGGGCTGCTCCCATAAAGGTACGTCTTCGCTAAGCATAGTTTCTTCCGGCGCAAAGGGGGTATTAATCACGTTGACGCTGTCACCCCGCACCGCCGAGTAGCCTACGGCATTGCGCACCAGCAAGGTCAGGCGCTCCAGTTCGGCATCGGACCAGGGCGTGAACACCACTTTGCCCGTGGCAGGATCGACCCGGCGAATATCATCCACGGCCACGGCCACCGTCAAACGTTTGACGCGCCCCTTCTGGTGCCGGGTGTAGCTGACGGTTCGATCGACTTCGTAATTGCGGGTGGTTTGCCGGCGCGAATCGGTAATCTTGGCAGCCTCTTCGCCCTCGCCCTTGGCCACTTCAGGAACCGTTGCCTTGCCGGGCGGCTGGTTTGACAGCGCCCCCGGTACACCGCCAAGTGCGCCGCCGGCGCGGCGTTCATCCAGCGCCTGCTCGCTGCGCAGCGCTTGCTGATCGGGGTTGTACAACTCCTCGGCCTGCTCGACCGCATTAAAGTCCACTTCGGCTGATACTTCGGAGCGGAACCGTCCGGTGCCGATCACAGGATCAAGAATGCTTGCAATGCGACCATTGAGCACCCCTTCGAGCTTGCGGGTGTATTCAAACTCGCGCGATACCATGCGGTCTTCGTCGGTGTCATCGTTGCGCGACAGCAGATTGCCACGCTGATCCACCACGGTGACATCCTTCTTGTCCATCTCGGGCACGCTGCTGGCAATCAGGTTGACGATGGAGGATACCTGCTCCCGCCCGACCTCTTGTCCGGCATACACCTCCACAAACACCGAAGCGGTGGGCTTGCGGTTGTCACGTACGAATACCGATCGCTTGGGTATCGCCAGATGTACTCTGGCGCTCTTGATGGGGCGCATGCTGGTAATGGTCCGGGCAAGTTCGCCTTCGAGGCCGCGGCGAAACCGGGCCGATTCCATAAACTGGCTGGTGCCCAGGGCCTGTTCCTGCTCGAGTAACTCAAACCCCACGGTCTTGTCCTGGGTAATGCCGGCCGAGGCCAGTTTCAGGCGGGCCCGATACACATCGTCGGTTTCCACCAGCACCAGCCCGGTTTTGGGTTCAATCTTGAAATTGATGTCATTTTGCTGCAACAAGGTGGTGATCTGCTCCACATCCATGTTGTGCAGATTCCCCATCAAGGGTTGATAGTCGGGAGTCTGAGACCAAAGCACCACCGCGAACCCCAGTGCAACACTGGCGGCTAACCCCACCATCAGGCCAATCTGGCGCATCAGGGTCAGTTTATTGAACCCCAGCACCATTTCGTTTTCGACCGTCGCCACATCGGACTGGGCCGCATCAAGCCCCCCCAGAGTGGCGGGGGTATTCATATCCGCGGTGGTTGCAGGAACACTTGCCATAACCTTTTACCTTTTTTGCACACTGCCAGCCCGAACGGGAAGGCCAGTAACTCATTGCGTTCGTTGCCTTAGACCGGCATCTTCATAATGTCTTCGTAGGCCTGAACGACCTTGTTGCGCACCTGTGTGAGGGCCTGAAACGAGACCGACGCCTTCTGCGACTGAATCATGACCCGTGTCAGATCCACATTGGGGTCACCCTGCTCATAGGCGGTTGCGGCGGCGCTGGCCTGCATCTGATTGTTGTTGACCGCATTCACCGCCTGACTGAAGAGCGCGCCAAAGCTTGGTGTGGTCTGGGTGGGGGCGATTCTGTTGACGTCTCGTGGCGATATTTCGTTATCGACACGCTCGGGCTGGCGCAGCTGCGCCTTCATGGCCCGCATTTGGGCCAGTACGCTGTTAATGTCGGCACGATCACCGATGGAATTGATACCTGACATAAGACCTCTCCTGTCAAACTCGGGTTCGGGGTTGCGCGTGCGACACGGACTTCAGGGCCCGTGTTCTCTAAAGCGTCAACAACCCGACGAAATTTGCAGCTGAACTACTGTTAGGAGGGTAATAAGCAGAAAACAGGCCAACATGGCCGATTTGGCAGAACACCAGAATAAATAACAGGAGAAAGACACAGGCACGCGCCGGCGCCGTGACGACAAGGTCAAACGAAAGGCCTGAAAGCAAAAAGCAGCGGGAGCACCCGCAGGTGCTCCAAAGTCTCAATGAAAAACGTCTCTATCGACTCGAGCTCAGGCAACGTCCAGCTCCTGCTCGATATCGATACCGCATTCACGCATCCGGGCCATTTTGTACCTGAGGGTGCGCGGGCTGATGCCCAGGGTCTCGGCGGCCTTGTTCTTGCGGCCACGCACTTTGCGCAGGGTTTCAATAATGATCTGGAACTCGTGCTGACGCAGATCCTGTCCCAGCAGACTGCCTTCGGTATCGAGCAGCCCCAGGCCCGTGTCTTCGCCATCAGCCTCGTCTGCGTCCGCCAAAAAATCGTCGTCATCCGCCTCCAGTGTCCGGTGCAGGACGGCATTGGCTTCGGCGGCCTGCGAAAATACCTGATCGTCCAGACACAGATCTGCGGCAGTAATGCGGTTGCCCGACTGAAGAATCAGGGCGCGCTGAATGGCATTGTCCAGCTCACGCACGTTACCGGGCCAGCGGTAGTCCTGCATCGCCTGTTCGGCGCTTTTGTCCAGCGCCACGGCGGGCAGTTTCATCTTGCTGCAATGGCTGGCCAGCAGATGACGGGCAATGGGAACAATGTCCAGGGGACGTTCGCGCAAGGGCTTCCAGTGCAGCGGGAACACACTCAGGCGATAGTAAACGTCTTCACGAAACCGGCCTTTGGCAACGTGCTCTTTCAAATCACGGTTGGTGGTGGCCAGCACCCGCACATCCAGAGGAATGGGCTTGCGCCCTCCCACCCGCTCAACCTCGCGCTCCTGCAACACCCGCAAGAGCTTGGCCTGCAAGCCCAAATCCATTTCTGAAATCTCGTCAAGCAAAATGGTGCCGCCATTGGCCTGCTCGAATTTTCCCGGCGCGCTGGCGTAGGCACCGGTAAAGGCCCCCTTCTCATGCCCAAAGAGCATGGCCTCCAGCATGTTTTCGGGAATGGCGGCACAGTTGATGGCCACAAAGGGTTTGTCATGCCGGGCCGAGTGGTCGTGAATATAGCGTGCCAGCACTTCTTTACCGGTGCCGCTCTCGCCCGAGATCAACACGGTGGAATCGGACTGCGCCACTTTTTTGGCAAGCTGAAACAGGCGCTTGGTAAACGGGTCTTCACCGATGGCGCTGCGGCCGCTTTCATTGCCGCCCGCGCCTAAACAGCGCTGAATCACACTGGTCAAGGTTTGAGGGTCAAAGGGCTTGACCAGATAATCCACCGCCCCCGATTGCATGGCAGAAACGGCCTGGCTGATCTGACCATAAGCCGTCATCAGCATGACCGGTGTACCGGGCCACACCCGTTGAATCTGCTTGAGCAAGGCATAGCCGTCCATGCCCGGCATGTTCACATCGCTGACCACCAGATCCACCACCTTGTGCTCGAGAATTTCCAGTGCCGCTTCGGCGCAGCTGGCCTCAAGGTGCCGGTAGCCTGCCATGGCCAGCGTGGTAACGAGGGCTTCGCGTAAATCCTTGTCGTCTTCAACAATCAGAATCGTCGCATTGATCATTTTACTTCTCCGTGACAGGCTGTTGCCGGTGACTGGGCTTTGCCAGCAGAAACGGCCTTGGCCGCCGGCAGGGAAATCATGGCGCAAGCGCCGCTGTGGTCCGAGGTGATATAGAACTTGCCGTGGTGGGCCTTGGTAACCGCCTGCACCACCGACAATCCCAATCCGGTACCTTGCTGTTTGGTGGTATAAAAGGCCTCCATCAGGCGACCCTTTTGTTCGTCGCTAAACCCCGGCCCGTTGTCACGCACCAGGATGTTCACCC
>JBFHRO010000148.1:0-8128 GCA_041591635.1 Oleiphilaceae bacterium
ACGGCCTGAAGTTTTTCCATGCCGGCAGCGGTTTTGGGCGGAAAGAACTCGAAACTGAAGCGGCGCTTGAATTGTTTTTGACTGTTCATTTGAAATCCTTGAGTGTCCCCTCCCTCGGGGGGGAGGGGAGTAAGGGCTTAGTACTTGTAGCTTTCGGGCTTGTAGGGGCCTTCAACTTTCACGCCGATGTATTTGGCCTGGGCGCTGGTCAGCTGGGTGATGACACCGCCAAATCCACGCACCATTTCGGCCGCCACTTCTTCGTCGAGCTTTTTGGGCAGTACCCGCACATAAATACCCTGGGCTTTTTCGGCAGGCGAAAGGTTGGCGAAACCGGCCTTGTACAGATGAATCTGCGCCAGCACCTGGTTGGCGAAAGAGCCGTCCATGATGCGCGAGGGGTGGCCCGTTGCGTTGCCGAGGTTGACCAGTCGGCCTTCGGACAGCAACAGCAGGTGGTCGTTGGTGGCCTTTTCACGATACACCTTGTGTACCTGTGGCTTCACTTCTTCCCATTCCCAGTTCTTGCGCATGAATGCGGTGTCGATTTCGTTGTCGAAATGGCCGATGTTACAGACCACGGCGCCACTTTTGAGTGACTGAAGCATGTTCTTGTCACACACATTGATGTTACCGGTGGTGGTGACCAGCAGGTCTGTGGTGGCCAGCAAGCTCTTGTTAATGCTTTCCAGGGTGCCGTCGTTGATGCCATCGATATAGGGCGAGACCACTTCGTAACCGTCCATGCACGCCTGCATGGCGCAAATGGGGTCGATTTCGGTGATCTTGACGATCATGCCTTCCTGACGCAGTGAGGCGGCGGATCCCTTGCCGACATCGCCATAACCAATCACCAGGGCTTTCTTGCCCGAGAGCAGATGGTCGGTGCCGCGCTTGATGGCATCGTTAAGGCTGTGGCGACAGCCATACTTGTTGTCGTTCTTGGATTTGGTGACCGCATCGTTGACGTTAATGGCCGGCACCTTCAGGGTACCGGCTTCCATCATTTCCAGCAGACGATGAACGCCCGTGGTGGTTTCTTCCGAAATACCGTGGATACGGTCGAGCATTTGCGGGTACTTTTCATGCACGATCTGGGTCAAATCACCGCCGTCGTCCAGAATCATGTTGGCTTCCCAGGGCTGGCCATCCTTGAGAATGGTTTGTTCGATACACCACCAGAACTCTTCCTCGGTCTCGCCTTTCCAGGCAAACACCGGGATTCCTGCAGCGGCGATAGCGGCGGCGGCGTGATCCTGGGTAGAAAAAATGTTGCACGACGACCAGCGCACTTCTGCGCCCAACTCCACCAGCGTTTCTATCAGCACGGCGGTCTGAATGGTCATGTGAATGCAGCCCATGATTTTGGCATCTTTCAGTGGCTGCTCGTCTTTGTAATTGCGGCGCAGGGCCATCAGGGCCGGCATCTCGCCTTCGGCGATTTCGATTTCCTTGCGGCCCCACTGGGCCAGTTTGATATCGGCAACCTTGTAGTCGCTGAAGTTGTTGGCGGTCGTCACAATTCGAATCCTCTTTATTATAAAGAGAAGGCGGCGCGTGGCCGCCTTCGGGTATCAGATGCTTCGGGCCATCCTGCGACAGCCCCATGGCTTACAGGGCTTTTTTGAGCACTTCGGCCTTGTCGGTTTTTTCCCAGGTAAAGTCGGCCAACTCGCGCCCGAAGTGGCCGTAGGCCGCGGTGGCGCGGTAGATGGGGCGACGCAGATCGAGCATTTCAATAATGCCGCGGGGGCGCAGGTCGAAGTGTTCGCGTATCAGCTGGATGATGTGCTCGTCGCCCAGCTTGCCGGTGCCGAAGGTGTTGATGCTGATCGAGGTGGGCTCGGCCACACCGATGGCGTAAGACACCTGGATTTCGCAGCGGTCGGCCAGGCCGGCGGCAACAATGTTTTTGGCAACATAGCGGCCGGCGTAGGCTGCTGAGCGGTCCACCTTGGAGGGATCCTTGCCCGAGAAGGCACCGCCACCATGACGGGCCATGCCGCCGTAGCTGTCAACGATGATCTTGCGTCCGGTGAGGCCGCAGTCGCCTACCGGGCCACCGATAATGAACTGGCCCGTCGGGTTAATGTGAAACCTGGTTTCCTTGTGCAGCCACTCGGCAGGCAGTACATGCTTGATGACTTCTTCCAGAATGGCTTCACGGATGTCGGCCTGCTTGATGCCGGGTTCGTGCTGGGTTGAAAGCACGACCGCATCAATGGCAACCGGCAAGCCATTTTCGTAGCGCAGGGTAACCTGGCTCTTGGCGTCGGGGCGCAGCCAGGGCAGGATGCGGTTCTTGCGCAGGTAAGCCTGACGCTCTACCAGACGGTGCGAGTAAAAAATCGGAGCGGGCATCAGGGTGTCGGTTTCGTTGGTGGCATAGCCAAACATCAGGCCCTGGTCGCCGGCGCCCAAGTCCTTGTTTTCGCCTTCATCCACGCCCATGGCGATGTCGGGTGATTGCTTGCCTATGGCGTTGAGTACGGCACAGGACGCCCCGTCAAAGCCTACATCCGAACTGTTGTAACCGATATCCAGAATGACCTTGCGGACCACATCTTCAAGGTCAACGTAGGTAGACGTGGTTACTTCACCGGCCACTACTGCCATGCCTGTCTTGACCATGGTTTCCACGGCAACGCGTGCGTAGGGGTCGTCCTTGATGATCGCATCAAGAATGGCATCAGAAATTTGATCTGCCATTTTGTCAGGGTGGCCTTCGGAAACAGATTCGGAGGTAAAGATTGAGTATTCGCTCATGGGTTCAGGTCCTGCATCGTTGCTGATTTACACAAAAAATCAGAGGGTTAATAAATGTATGGGTAAAACGACACGGATGTCGGCGCGGACGGGTTTCAGCCCGCTCCGGCATCCCCCAAAATGAACTTTCTGACCTGAATCTGAAAGCCGTTGCGCAAGCCGATGTAGAGGTAGTCCTCTTCTTCGAAACCGGCGCTGGCCGCCCATTCGGTCAATTCACTGCTCTCAAAGCCAAGCCATAAATCGCCGCAGTTCTCCCGTACCCAGTGCTGATCGTGCAGACTCAGGTCACTGATCACGAGGCAACCGCGTGGATTTAAGAGCTTAGCACTATCCCTGAAAATATCTGCCGGACGCGCAACGTGATGCAGCACCATATTCAGAATAATGGCGTCGACCTTCAGTTGCCGGTTCAGCGCTTCACGGGTTTCCCCGAAAATGAACTCCACATTGTGGAGTTGGTTCGTTGCCGCGCTGGCGCGTGAACGTGCCAGCATTTCCTCGGAATTATCAAGGGCAAATACGGTACGAAAGCGCGGCGCCAGTTCTGCCAGAAAAGCACCGTCCCCCGGACCGATTTCAAGGGCCGTGGCATGGGCGTCAAAGGCGGTGGTAAACAGCAGCTGGGCCGTCGGCTCGGCATAGAGCTCGTAGTCGGCAATGAGTTCCTGCTGCTGGCGAAACTTGTCGGCATAACGGGCGAAAAATGCCTGGGATTGTTCGGCCCGCTGGTCGCGAATTTGCTGTACTCGCTCGGTGAGTCGTGGCGCCAGCGGCAGACGGTCGATCAACTCATAAAAGGTTTGTGCCACGGCATTGGCCAGATCCTCGGCACGGTAGATTGGCCGGCGATAGAAAATCGAATTGCCTTCGCGCTGCGCTTCCACCAGGCCGGCGTTGCTCAGTACCTTCAGGTGATGGCTCATGCCAGACTGGCTGATGTCGAACACATTGCTCAGTTCCAGCACGCCGAAGCTGTCCTTTTGCAAAAGGCGCAGGATTTCGAGCCGCAGCGGATCGCCTGCTGCCTTGAACAGGGTCGAGAGGCTTTCCAGCGAATCGGCCGGGGCGGGCTCAATCTTGATGGCGGTGGCGTTATTTATGGCAATCATGGCAATGCGACAGTACAGGCTCAGGTCGTTCCAGTGTTAGGGAGGGCAGTCTATACCCCTGCAGGCACAAATGCAATTTCTATATCAAAATACTTTGATATAGTTTTGTGGCGACGAAATTGTTTGTGCGAGTGAGAGATTGTTTGTGCGAGTGAGCAATTGTTTGTGCGGGCGAATTGCGCTGGTAAGGGTTTGACGCTTTTGCCGCGCATGCTTTTATTTGCTACCGATAGCGATATCGGCGAAAATGGCGCCCTTTTTTATGCGTGCCTGAGCTGGCGGTTTGTCGGCCGGCGAATATTGAACTTGCTGATGGGGAGAGAATTTGATGCCATCTCGCAGAGAGCTTGCCAACGCGATACGCGCACTGAGCATGGATGCCGTACAGAAAGCCAAGTCCGGCCATCCCGGCGCCCCCATGGGTATGGCAGACATTGCTGAAGTCCTGTGGAATGGCGTGCTGCGCCACAATCCTGCCAATCCGGCGTGGGCCAATCGCGACCGCTTTGTGCTGTCCAATGGCCACGGCTCCATGCTCATGTATTCGCTCTTGCATCTCACTGGCTATGATCTCTCTATCGATGACCTGAAAAACTTTCGCCAGCTCCACTCCAAAACGCCGGGGCATCCCGAGTACGGTTAGACCCCGGGAGTTGAAACCACCACAGGGCCGCTGGGGCAGGGCATTGCCAATGCGGTGGGGTTCGCGGTGGCCGAGAAAGCCCTGGCTGCCCAGTTTAACCGTGAAGGTCACACCATCATTGATCACCATACCTATGCCTTTGTGGGTGACGGCTGTCTGATGGAAGGTATTTCCCACGAGGTCTGCTCTCTGGCGGGCACCCTGGGGCTGGGCAAACTGATCGTCTTTTACGATGACAACGGTATCTCGATTGACGGCGAGGTTGAAGGCTGGTTCACCGATAACACCCCGGCCCGCTTTGAGTCTTACGGCTGGCAGGTGATCGCCGGTGTTGACGGGCACGATGCCAGCGCTGTGCAGGCGGCACTGGAAGCGGCCCGGGGCAATACCCTGCAGCCAACCCTGATCTGCTGTAAAACCATCATCGGCTACGGCGCCCCCAACAAGCAGGGAACCGAAGGCTGCCATGGCGCGCCTTTGGGCGATGACGAGATTCGTGCGGCCCGCGAACGGCTGGGCTGGTCCCATGCCCCGTTTGAAATCCCCGTCGATATATATGCCGCCTGGAATGCGCGCGCACGCGGGCAGGCCGAAGAAGCGCAGTGGAACGCCCGATTCGACGCCTATGCCAAGGCCTATCCTGAGCTGGCCCAGACCCTGCAGCGACGCTTGCAAGGCGCCTTGCCGGCCGACTTCGAAGCCAAAGCCACCCAATACATTCTTGATTGCCAGAGCAAGGGTGAAACCATTGCCAGTCGCAAGGCTTCGCAGAATAGCCTGAACGCCTTTGGCCCCTGGCTGCCTGAATTGCTGGGGGGGTCGGCTGATCTGGCCGGTTCCAACCTGACCTTGTGGAAAGGCAGCAAAGGCATCACCCGCGAAGATGCCAGCGGTAACTACCTGTTTTACGGTGTGCGCGAGTTTGGCATGGCAGCGATCATGAATGGTATCGCCCTGCACGGGGGCTTCATTCCCTACGGCGCCACCTTCCTGATCTTTATGGAATATGCCCGCAACGCCGTGCGTATGGCCGCACTTATGAAGTAGCGCAGCATCTTTGTCTTTACCCATGACTCCATCGGTCTGGGCGAGGATGGCCCCACGCACCAGCCGGTAGAACAGCTGGCCAGTCTGCGCATGACGCCCAATATGGCGCTGTGGCGTCCCTGCGACACGGTGGAATCTGCAGTGGCCTGGAAGTCAGCCATTACCCGCGCCAACGGCCCGTCGGCACTGATTTTCTCGCGCCAGAATTTACCCCACCAGGCGCGTACCCCGGCCCAGGTGGCCGATATTGCCCGTGGCGGCTATGTGCTGTCGGACTGCGAGGGTGAGCCTGCCCTGATTCTGATTGCCACCGGGTCAGAAGTCGGACTGGCGCAATCGGCTGCCACCGCACTTCGCCACAAAGGGCACGCGGTACGGGTGGTTTCCATGCCGTCCACCACGGTGTTTGACGCCCAGGATGCTGCCTATCGTCAGTCGGTGCTGCCGGTCGAAGTGGGAGCCCGTATCGCCATTGAGGCCGGTATCGAGGATTTCTGGTACAAGTATGTGGGTCTTGATGGCCGCATTATCGGCATGTCCACGTTCGGTGAGTCGGCGCCTGCAGAACAGCTGTTCGAGGAGTTTGGCTTTACCGTCGAGAATATTGTGGCGGTGGCTGAAGAGCTGCTCGAGCCTGCGACCTGATCTGATCCGGTTGCGCTGATGAAAACGCCGGCCGGCCAAGACCCGATGATGTATCGCGTAGCGATCAACGGCTACGGACGCATCGGGCAATGCGTGTTGCGGGCGCTTTACGAAAACGGCTATCGCAACCGGTTGCAGATCGTGGCGATCAACGAGCTGTCCGATATAGATACCATCGCCTACCTGACCCGTTATGACACCACGCATGGGCGCTTTCGCGGCACGGTGGATATTGATGACGGCGAACTCATCATCAATGGCGACCGTATTGCCGTGTTGCGTCAGGAGAATCCGGAACTTTTGCCCTGGGGCGAGCTGGCCGTGGATGTGGTGCTGGAGTGCACCGGCGTCTGGAGCGACCGGGCCGCAGCACAGATGCATCTTCAGGCAGGCGCGCGCAAGGTGCTGTTTTCGCAACCGGCCGAAGCCGATGTGGATCGTACCCTGGTGTACGGTGTGAACGATGAGACGCTGTGCGCCGAAGATGCCATTGTGTCCAATGCCTCCTGTACCACTAACTGTGTCGTTCCGGTGATAGATGCGCTGCATAGCGCCTTTGGCATTGAGCAGGGAACCATCATGACCATTCATTCGGCCATGAATGACCAGCCAACCATTGACGCCTATCACCATCACGATCTGCGTCGCACCCGCAGTGCAATGCACAATCTGGTGCCGGTCAATACCGGGCTGGCCAAAGGCATCGAACGCTTGTTGCCGGCGCTGGAAGGCCGCTTCACGGCCGTGGCCATGCGGGTACCCACCATCAATGTGTCGGCGATCGACCTGACGGTAAACCTGGCCCGTCCCACCAGTGCACAGGAAGTCAATCGTACGCTCAAAGAAGTGGCGCAAACGGCTTACAAAGGAGTGCTGGGCTATACGGAAGAACCCCTGGCTTCGTCGGATTTCAACCATGATCGCCGCTCCGGCGTGGTTGATGGCAGTCATACCCGGGTCAGTGGCGGCACTTTGCTCAAGGTGTTGCTGTGGTTCGATAACGAATGGGGCTTCGCCAACCGGATGCTGGATGTAACCCAGGCCTGGTTTGACAAGCAGGCGATACGAACGAAAACTCCCGACGGGTTGTAGCGGCTCCTTTGTGGGGGTGACTACTATCGCGGGAATCAAGGCAACATCCGGTCGTCAAGGCGCGACGGCCGGGCTCACTATCTGATTGATCGGAGTGCTTCATGGCTATTATCAAAATGACGGATCTGGATCTTGGCGGCAAGCGGGTACTGATTCGAGAAGATCTCAATGTGCCGGTAAAGAATGGCAAGATCACCAGCGATGCCCGCATCCTGGCATCCTTGCCCACCATCAAGATGGCGGCGCAGGCCGGTGCCCGGGTCATGCTCATGTCCCACCTGGGCCGGCCCGAAGAAGGGGTGTTCGATGAGGAATCCTCGCTGGCGCCCGTGGCTGACTACCTGGCTCAGCTACTGGGTCAGCCGGTGCGTTTGGTACGCGACTACCTGGAGGGTGTCGAGGTTGCCGAAGGGGAAGTCGTTCTGTTTGATAATGTGCGTTTCAACAAGGGCGAAGGCAAAAACAACGATGCGCTGGCAAAACAATATGCGGCGCTGTGTGATGTGTTCGTGATGGATGCCTTTGGCACGGCCCACCGGGCCCAGGCATCCACCCACGGGGTAGCCAAATATGCACCGGTCGCCTGCGCCGGTCCCTTGCTGGCCGCTGAGCTCGATGCTCTCGGGCGCGCGCTTGATCAGCCTGCCCGCCCCATGCTGGCGATTGTGGCGGGGTCAAAGGTATCGACCAAGCTGGATGTGCTCAATTCCCTTGCGGTCATCTGTGATCAACTGATTGTGGGCGGCGGCATCGCCAATACCTTCCTGGCGGCTGCCGGCAAACCGGTGGGCAAGTCGTTGTGCGAACATGAGTTGCTCGACAC
>JBFHRO010000149.1:0-7883 GCA_041591635.1 Oleiphilaceae bacterium
CACCAACCCCGATGGTGCCAGCGGCGACGGTATTGCCATGGCGTGGCGGGCAGGTTGCCGTGTGGCCAACATGGAGTTCAACCAGTTTCATCCCACCTGTCTTTATCACCCCATGGCAAAGTCGTTCCTCATTACCGAAGCCGTACGCGGCGAAGGCGGACACTTGCTCCTGCCCAATGGCAAACGCTTCATGCACAGATTCGACCCGCGTCAGGAACTGGCACCGCGCGACATTGTCGCCCGGGCCATTGACCACGAAATGAAACGCCTGGGCGCGGATTGCCTGTATCTGGACATTTCTCACAAGCCGGCCGATTTTGTTCGCAGCCACTTCCCTACGATTTACGAGCAGTGCCTGAGCTATGGTATCGACATTACCAGGCAGCCAATTCCCGTGGTGCCGGCGGCGCACTACACCTGCGGCGGTATTATGACCGACCATCGCGGGCGCACCGATATCGGCCAGCTTTATGCTGCAGGCGAAGCCGCCTTTACCGGGTTGCATGGCGCCAACCGCATGGCCAGCAACTCCTTGCTCGAATGCCTGGTGTATGGCCGTGCGGCGGCAGAAGATATCACCACCTTGATGCATGACGTACCCAGGCCGCCTCCGGTTCATGACTGGGACGAAAGCCAGGTCACCGACTCCGATGAAGACGTGGTGATCTCGCACAACTGGGATGAACTGCGTCGCTTCATGTGGGACTACGTGGGCATAGTACGCACCACCAAACGCCTGCAGCGCGCCAAACACCGTGTCGACCTGTTGCATCAGGAAATCATGGAGTTCTACAGCAACTACAAGGTGAGCAATGACCTGCTCGAACTGCGTAACCTGGTCACAGTCGCCGATCTGATTATATGCTCTGCCTTACAGCGCAAGGAAAGTCGCGGGCTGCATTACACCCTCGATTATCCGCAGTTGCTGCCCGAAGCCGCCAATACCGTGCTTACCCCTACCAACTATTCCCGGATGGGTTGGTGATGCTGTTATACTGCGCTCCCGCGGCCCTGCAGGTACTCGCCTGCAAGGATCAACCTTCGGCATTTTCTCGAAAGAGGCTCCCTCATGGATAAAGAAACCGAACTCAAACGTCTTTACTGGCACAGCCGGCGTGGCATGCTGGAACTCGATGTGCTGCTGGTTCCCTTCGTTCAGGAAGCCTACTCCGCGCTCTCTCCCGAAGATCAGGCACGCTATCAGGCACTGCTCGAATGTGAAGATCAGGACATGTTCAGCTGGTTCATGCGCCATGCTACCCCGCCTAACGCTGATCTGGCCCGCATTGTCGGGATCATTCTGGACCGTGTTCAGCCAGCTTGACCTGCGCTTACGCCCTTCTGGCAGTCTGGCCGCATTGTGGCTGCTGCCGATGGCCGGTCTTTTACCGCTGCTGTGGCGCCTCTCGCTCCCCCCGCTTGTACCCTTTTCCCTCTATCTGCTGTTTGGCTGGGTGTGGCTGTCAATCCTTGGCAAACAGGTGATCCTGTGTCGTCCGACCAGCATTATCCGCTTATACCAGCAAGACAGGCAGCTCTGGGCACAGAGAAACAATGGCCAGCAGCAATCCCTTGTCATCCACCCATGGTCATTTGTCCACACCTGGCTTACAGTAGCCTGGGTACGGGCAGAGGGTCACCGGCGGTGGGAAGCCGTAGTCATCACCCGACTGAACGTCACCAGTAAAAGCCAGTGGCGACGTTTGCGCGTACTGGCACGCTTTGATTATTTCGCAACCTCATTACCGCGCGGGAAACCTCAACCACCATGAACACCACATCCTCTCTCGAGGCTCTGTACGCCGAACTGACAGACTACTGCCTGCTGCACCTGAGCGGCCCCGACAGCGAGAAGTTCTTGCAGGGACAAGCCACCTGCGACCTGCTGGAACTCACCCGGGAACGAGCACTTATCGGCAGCGCAAACACACCCAAAGGCCGCACTTATGGCGTTTTCCTTATTGCCAGAATCGAAGACGGCATGCTCTTGCGACTACCTGCCGGCATTGCCAGCGAATGCAAGGCACGCCTGGACAAATACCGGATTTTTTTCAAAACACAGCTTGAGTTCTACGACCGCTACAAGGTCATAGGCATTTATGGCGCAGCCGCCGAGCAAACAGTTACCGAGCGATTTGGCCCACTGCCCGCCAAGGATCTGGAAGTCACTCGTGGCGAAGACTACTTTATCGTTCGCCAGCCCGGCGCTCCCGTACGCTATGAACTCTGGACAAGCCGAACATCTGACTGCACCGCCGAAGGCGTCAGCAATCAGGCCAATGCGCTCTGGCACTGGCTGGAAACCAGTGCGGGCGTGGCTATCATGAGCCCTGACATCATCGACGAATTTGTACCCCAGATGCTGAACTTGCAGGCACTGGGAGCCATCAGCTTTAAAAAAGGCTGCTACACCGGCCAGGAAATCGTGGCCCGTATGCGCTATCTGGGCAAGCTGAAAAAGCGCCTGTATTTATTCCAGATTGAGTCCGACCTGGAGATCCCGGCCAATACGCCGTTACAGACGCCAGATGGCCAGAAATGCGGGCAGGTCGTACAAAGCGCCTCGTACCAAAACCGCACCCGGTTGCTGGCCGTGGTGGACAACGACTGCATGGCGCAACGCCTGCCCGTCATGCTGGCGTCTCATCCCGCAGATGAACTCAGCCCCCTGGAGTTGCCGTACGAGGTCAGCTAGGGCCGATTGATAGCCTCAGACAAACGGGCAAAAAGCCAGATCTTTGCTATAACTAAGCATTGAAAATCCGTTTGATTGCTAATCATCATCGAGGAACTCATGGCCGAAATTGCCGAAAAAATAAAAACCGCGCTACTGGATGCCATAGAAAAAGACAAACTGGTACTGCCGACGCTCCCAGAAGCTGCACTTAAGGTGCGGGAAATCGCCGAGGACCCCAAATCCTCCATTGGCGAACTGGTCACTGTGATCAGCAAAGATGCAGCCCTTACCGCCCGCATCATTCGCGTCTGTAACAGCCCGCTGCTGCGTGGCAATCGTGAGATCGGCAATCTCAACATGGCCATCAGCCGCCTGGGCATGACCTATACCAGCAATCTGGCAACCGGCCTGGCCATGGAGCAAATGTTCCAGGCCACCTCCGACATGATCGACAAACGCATGCGCTCAATCTGGCAGAAAAGTTCCGAAATCGCCGGAATTTGCCACGTACTGACCGCCCATTACACCCGCCTGAAACCAGACCAGGCCACTCTGGCGGGGCTTGTGCTGCAAATCGGCGCCCTGCCGGTACTGAAGTTCGTTGAAGACAACGACATTCAGATCAGCAGCACCACGCTGGATCAGATCATTGATGAACTAAGTCCGGTGATCGGCTGCAAAATTCTGGAAAAGTGGGATTTTCCAGATGATATCAGGAACGTTCCCAAAGACGCCTGTGACTACCCGCGCAAGGTCCCCAAGGTCGATTATGCCGACATCGTCATGGTGGCCAAGCTGCAAAGCTACGTGGGCACCAATCACCCCTGCACCACCCTGGACTGGACCAGGATTTCCGCTTTCGAGCGTCTTGGGCTGGATCCGCAAGCCGACATGAACGATTCGGAAGATTTGTCGGCCGACATGGAAGCCGCCATGGCCATGCTCAACGCTGGCAATTAGTTACCCGAAAATGCTTCGGTACGGGCATCCTGACCGTACCGGAGCATGTATCCTTACTTGCTCCCCGCCATTCCCGCCCAGGCACGAAAAAAAGCCAAAGCCTGCGCCAGTGCCCGCCGGGCTGGCGCACTTAACCCCTCAGAGATCTCGTCGGTTTCACTGGCTCGAATGGCCAACAGCCAGGCTTGCGGCACGCGACCGTACAGCAGGCTGGTCAGCGCCAATAAATCAGCAGGCGCCAATGCATGCGAATCAATTCGCGGATCGGTAGAAGCCACAACGGGTGCCCAGACAAAGGGTGACGACAGACGCGAACAGGCATCAACAAAGACGACCGTACCGACCGAAGCGAGCGTCATCGCATCCTCAACCACCAACTGATAACAGGCCTGAGGCAGAAGATCCGGACACGCCTGCCGTTCAAGGGCATCCACAAACCCCGGCCCCACAGCGTCATCGCCCCGTGCGGGATTGCCAATACCCATGACCAGCAAGGCCTCTCGCCCATCAGCCACCGGTCACCTCCTGCGCCGATCGGCCAAGGGTTTGCAAGCACTTGCCCTGCGCATCCACCAGTTCAATCTGCAGGGGCATTTGACCCAACGCATGGGTGGCACAGGATAAACAGGGATCGTAAGCGCGCACGGCCACTTCCACATGGTTCAGCAAACCTTCATCCAGCGACGGCTTGCCGCTTAAGTGTTGTTTGGCAACTTGCGTAATGGCCCGGTTCATCGCGGTGTTGTTGTGCGTAGTGGAAACAATCAGATTGCAGAAGGTCACCTGATCCTGTTCATCGACACGGTAATGATGAATCAGGGTGCCGCGGGGTGCCTCAATCATGCCGACGCCTTCTTCCCGGCGCTCTCCTTTGGCGAGCCGTTCCCCTGCAAGCAGGTCGGAGTCCTGCAACAACCTGCCAATGACCTCCATGCAGTGCAGTACTTCAATCATGCGCGCCCAATGGTAGGCCAGCGAATCGCCGCAATGGCGCCCCAGTACCTGTCGAAACACCGTCAGTGCCGCGTCCGCCTCGGGCGTGGTCAGCCCCTGGCAGTTATTCAGTCGCGCCAGCGGCCCAACCCGGTACCAGCCATCGGTGGGGCCAATACTGGCAATGAACGGAAACTTCATGTATGACCAGTCTTTTACTTCTTCGTGCAGATGATAGTTGAACCGCGCCAGATCCGGCTCGGCAAACAGCGGATGCCCCATGAAATCCTTGGCGGTGAGCACGCCGTGATACAGATCCAGCATGCCATCGTCACGCACCAGCGAGAGATAGTTGGAATCAAACGCTCCAAAGCGGTGAATCAGCTCCAGGTGTTGCTCACTGTAGTCGCGCGCGATGCGAACCGACTCCCGGCACCATTGGGTCAGTTCATCGACCTGTGCCAGCAGACGATCCCGCTCCTGCAGCGTCAGGTGCCGATTGATACCGCCGGGAATCGCCCCGGTACCATGAATCTTTTTACCCGCGGTTACTTCAATGATGTCTTGACCAAACTTGCGTAACAGTACCGCACGACGTGCCAGCTCGGGGTATTCCTGAATAACCGCAAAGATGTTGCGCTGCTCGCTGGGGGCGCCAAACCCGAACAGCAAATCCGGCGCACTCAGATGAAAGAAATGCAATACATGGCTCTGCATTACCTGGCCGTAATGCATCAGGCGACGCATTTTTTCGGCACTGGGCGTCAGCTGATCCACCCCGACAATCTGATCCATGGCCTTGGCCGCGGCCAGATGATGACTGACCGGGCAGATGCCACACAGGCGCTGCACTATCACCGGCACTTCCCACAACAGGCGACCCTGAATAAAGCGCTCAAAGCCGCGAAATTCGACGATATGCAGACGTGCCTCGTCCACCTCGCCGGCGCCGTTAAGGTGAATGCTGACCTTGCCGTGGCCCTCTACCCGGGTCAGGGGTTCTATTTCGATGCGCCGCCCGGGCCCCGAGGCACCTTTGAATTCAGCAGAGTTCACAGAAGAATCAGTCATAACGAATCAGCTCCGGCGGCAAATCCAGTGGGCGGCCCTGTATCAAGGCATTGAGAACAAACCAAAGTGCTTCTGCCGAGGGTGGACAGCCGGGAATCTGGTAATCGATTTTGACGACTTCGGCACAGGTGTACACCCGATCCAGCAGTAACGGCAACTGCGCATCGGCCGGAATCCTCCGCCCGGGATTCAGGACGATATCGCTGGGTGCATACGCGGTTTGCAGGCACTCATACAAGGGCTCGTCGGCGTGCATGATGGCGTTGCGCATGACGGGCAGTCCGCCCATGATGGCACACTGCCCCATCGAAATCAGAAGATCGCAGTGCTCCCGAAAGTCTCGCAACACGCGCACGTTTTCCTCGTTACAGCAACCGCCTTCGATCAGTCCCACATCGCAACGCTGCCGAAATGTCTTGAAATCGGTCAGTGGTGAGCGGTCAAACTCCAGGTGTGGCATCAGCTCGAGCAGGCGCTCATCCACATCAAGCAGCGACATGTGACACCCGAAGCAACCGGCCAGGGAGGTAGTGGCAATGCGCAGTTTGCTCATGGCTGATCATCCTTGGCATGAGTGGCCAATGCGCAGGTTTCGATTTCGGCACCAATGAGCTTACCATCAAAGCGTCGCTCTCCAATAGGCACCCCAAAGCCTTCTCCCTTGCGAATAATGCAGCCGACCGGGCAAATCTCGACCGCCATGGCATGGTCTTGCGCACTGGCCAGTGTTTGGGCCAGGTTTTCGCCATTCACCACCAAGCGCTTGTGAATACCGCGCCCGACATAATCAAAAATGTTCTTGCCGTCCTGATAGCGGGACGCCCGGATGCAGCGACCGCAAAAAATACACCGGTTAGTGTCCAGCACCAGATCAGGATGGCTGGCATCCAGCGGGCGCACGGGTTGCAGGTAGGGTAAATGGCTGTCGTCGGTGATTCCCAGGCGGTAGGCCATCGCCTGCAACTCACACCGGCCACTGGCCTCACAGCAAGGGCAAAGGTGGTTGCCTTCGTGCAACAGCATGGTCACCAGATCGCGCCGGTAGCGGCGAATCTGATCGGTATCCTGCTCGATCCTGGCATCTTTCTCCACCGGCTGGGTACAGGCCGACACGGCACGCCCGTTTAAACGCACCGTACAGACGCGGCAACTCCCCTGCGGCTTTAGTCCCTCGATGTCGCACAAACGGGGAATGTAAATACCGGCGGCATCACAGGCCGCCATGATGGTCTGTCCGGTTTGTGCCGGCACTTCAATGCCATCAACATAAATCGAAAATCCCGCTGCCATATCACCAGGTCTCCGGAGGTTCATTCGTACCGCTGCGGGCAATCAGATTACCCGACGCGGCCAATCGTTCCGGCTCCGCCTCCAGCACCGAGGAGGGCCGGCGCGCAATGGCCCGGGCCGGCGCCAAGGCACGCTCCAGATCAAAACCGCGTTCCAGCCCATTATCGCTTTGCTGTAACAGACTCGAATAGACCAGCGGAAACTGCTCCAGCGACGACAGTATCGGATTGGGCGAGGTATGACCAAGGCCGCAGCGACTGGTGGCTATGATGGTGTCGGACAACTGACGCAAGGACTCAAGGTCACCCGCATCCCCCATGCCGGCCATGATTTTTTCGAGAATCCGGCGCAAAAACACGTTGCCCACCCGGCAAGGGGTGCAATAGCCGCAACTTTCTTCGACAAAAAAGTGCATGAAGTAGTGCACTATCTTCAGCAAATGGCGCTGGCCGTTAAACACCATGACGGCCCCGGCGGTAGGCAGATCCTCAAAACACAATCGCCGGTCATAACTGGCCGGCCCCACCATAACACCGCTGGCGCCCCCCACCTGGACCGCCTGGGCTGCCTCGGCCCCGGCCAATCGCAATACTTCGGCAAGGGAAACCCCAAAAGGCACTTCGTAGACGCCAGGACGGACACAATCGCCGCACAGACTGAGCAACTTGGTTCCCTTGCTCTGGGGCGTCCCCAACGTGGCGAACCACTCCCAACCCTGAGCCAGCACCGGCGCCACGGCACACAGGGTTTCCACATTGTTGACCAGGGTTGGTGCTCCCAGATAACCCGACTGGGCCGCAAAGGGGGGCCTGGTTTTGGGTTCTCCGCGGCGCCCCTCACAGGAGGCAATCAACGCACTTTCCTCGCCGCAAATGTAGGCTCCCGCACCCAACTGCACCCGCACGTCAAAGCAGAACCCCGGCCGACCGCCAATGTGGTTGCCCAGCCAGCC
>JBFHRO010000150.1:0-7849 GCA_041591635.1 Oleiphilaceae bacterium
CCCTCGGGCAGTTATCCTTCGTATTCCTATGTCGATATTCTCAAAGGACGTATTGCGGCATCTCAACTACAGGGCAAGACCCTGCTCGTAGGTGCCACGGCGGCCGGGTTCGGCGACGTCTTGCCGACGCCCGTATCCGGTCTGGCCGCCCCCATGCCGGGCGTCGAGTTCCACGCCAATGCGCTCTCGAGCTTAGCGCAGCAAGCGGCCATTGTGCCGCTTGCCACGGGCTGGATTTATGCGCTGAGCGCGGCATTTGTATTAATGCCGCTTTTGCTCTATCCGCGCCTGACGCCCGGCAGCACTCTCCCGGTCATGCTGGGTGGTGTAATGCTGATTACGGGGTTTTGCCTTTTGCTGCTGTGGGCCGATAATCGCTGGTTCCCGCCGGCCGCGGCCCTGTGCGGTGTACTGGCCTCGTATCCGGTATGGAGCTGGCAGCGATTACGGCAACTTGACAGCTACCTGAGCAACGAACTGACACGACTACAGCACGAGCCCGTGTTGCAATCCAGCGCACACACCAACCTCCCGCCCTGTGCCGAATCACTGACCAACAGACTGCAGCAATTGGGCGATCTGGTGGCCGCGGATGGCTACCGGGTGCAAAAAGGACAGATCCTCCTGCTGCAACAGGGTATGACCAAGGCCCCTCTGCCACCCGCGTTACCCAAAGGCACATGGCTGCACCAGGACACAGCCAGCTGGCTGAAAACGGCTGACTACGAACTGGGACTGCAGTGGCAACACCCTGAACCTGTGCGCGTTTATCAAAGGTATCTGGATCAGCAAGTGCATCTGCTGGCACCCTCAACAGCCATCGCAGAGCCGGCTGTCCGTCGTGCCAAAATCGCCACCCGCATTGCTCAGGTACAACAGGCACTGGCCCGTGTTCGGGCCATGCGGCACTTTATTTTTCAGACCCTCAGCACCATGCCCGATGGCATTATGGTGACCGATACCCTGGGGCAGATTCTGTTCGTTAATCCGCGCCTGTGCCAATGGCTGTCAATCGAGCCACAAACCGTCTGCGGGTCGCCCGCCGCCCGGCAACTCGACCGGTCTTTGCCGGCAGGTGCACCCTGGTTGCGGCTTGTACAGGCGGCATTGATTCATCATCAAGAGGGGCACCTGTCCTGCGCGCTTGGCGAGCTGACGCTGCTCATCCATCTCAAGCCCATCCATCCACCGTCGGAGGCCGAGACGGGCATGGTTGTCAGTTTTTCCGACATTTCGCCACTGAAGCGACAAGAGGCCGAACGCGAGGCATTCATAGGCTTTCTTTCCCACGATATTCGGGCCCCCTTGAATGCGCAGTCATTGCTGCTTGAGCAGCTAAGCGCCAATCAAATGCCATTGGGAGCAGAAATACTCGATAAAATGCGTCGCCACAATGCACAAAGCCTGCGACTGGCCGAACAGTTCGTGCAGCTTAGCCGTGCCCAGTATCTGGATGGGTCGCGTTTCTACGACCTGGATCTGGTCATGGTCATCGAAAATGCCATAGATGCGCTGGCCAGCGAGGCCACCAGCAAAGGTATGGATATTCGTTTCAGTTCCCAAGTCGACTCTTTCTGGCTCACAGGCGATGGCGAAATGCTCGAGCGCGTCCTCATAAACCTGCTGTCCAATGCCATCAAGTTCAGCCCCGCCCAATCGGTTGTCCAGGTGGCCTGCCACCAAGCGGGAGAGGGCATCAGCATCACAGTGCAGGATGCCGGCCCCGGCGTTGATCCGGCACTGCAACCCCGGTTGTTTGAGCCGTTTTCCCGCGCCCCCTCCTCACGCACACCGGGCAGCGGTTTAGGTCTGGCCTTTGTCAAAACCACCGTGCACAAGCACCAGGGAACAATTACCGTGCGCGGCGCGGACCCTTGTGGCAGTATTTTTGAGCTCTGGCTACCCGTATCACAAAATCCGGGATTCCCCCACCGCCTGCAAAATTAAACCCTATACTTAGCCAAACACTTTGGAGGCTCTTGCTTTATGGATCACCCTACCGTCAACGCCCGTTTTCAGGACTTGCTGCTGGATTACTCGCGTGAATCCGACCCCGCCAGGCGCGAAGAAATCGAGGCCACCCTGTGGAGCAACTACGGCCAAGAACTCGCGGTAATGGTCATCGACATGTCGGGTTTTTCCCTCCTCGCCCAACGCTACGGTATTGTTCACTACCTTTCGATGATCCGGCGCATGCAACTGGTTACTGCCCCCATCATTACCGAACACGGCGGCAATGTCGTTAAATTTGAAGCCGACAACTGCTTTGCCACCTTTCCCTCAACCCGGCAGGCCATTCAAGCAGGGATTGATATCAACAAGGCCCTCAACGAGCAAAATGAACTGACGCCGGACGAGTTTGATATCCGTATTGCCTGCGGTATCGATTTTGGCCAGATCCTGCTGATCGACGGACGGGATTTCTTCGGCAATGCCGTTAACCGCGCCAGCAAACTGGGCGAAGACATCGCCAATCCGGGTGAATTACTGGTTACCGCCGAGGCTTGGAAGCAGCTTCCTGAAACGGCGAACTTCACCGGCAAAAAAATGAAACTGGTCATCTCCGGCATCGAACTAAAGGCCATGTCGGTCGACTTCTGACCCGGTGCGAGCGACGCATAAGGATCTATCGCCAGATGCCCATTGACCAGAAAAAACTCACGCGCACCGTGGAAACCCTGCCGGCTTTCCCGGAAAGCGCTCAAAAAATCATTTCCCTGACGGCAAAGGTGGATTGCTCACCCAAGCAACTGGTCAAAGTCATCGAGCACGATCCGGTGCTCACCATGAGGGTGCTGAAACTGGTCAACTCGGCCTATTTCGGCCTGTCGCGGGAGGTTACCTCGGTCAATCATGCGGTGATCTATGTGGGCATCAATACTATCAAAAATCTTGCCATCAGCGCCTCCATGACAGGGACATTACCCCACAGGAACAAGGCCGGACTCGACACCCGAAACCTGTGGCACCACTCCCTGCGCGTCGGTGTGCTGGCGCGTCAACTGGCCGAGGAGCGAGGCGTGGCGGCGAGTCTGCTGGTGAATCACTTTGTCGGCGGGCTCTTGCACGACATCGGCAAGCTGCTGATCGCCCACACCTTTCCCGATGACTACCGGGCCTTGCTCACTGCCATGGAGACAGCGCAAACTGACCCGCAGACACTGGAAACCACTATGCTGGGCATTACCCATGCCGAGGTAGGTGCCCGGGTTGCCGAGCACTGGAAGTTGCCGCTCGAATTACAGCACTGCATCCGCTACCACCATTGCGACGAGGCTGAGGTTCTGCGCGAGCATCCCATCACGCTGGCCGTCAGTGCGGCCAATCGACTGGCACACCTGTCGGAGGACACCCGCATCGCCATTTATCTGCCAGAGGTGGTTCGTGATTGGCTGGGCACCGAGCCAGAACAGCTATTAACACAACTCGATGACCCTGAAAGCGAATTTCAAAAGGCGGTTAGTTTTGTGGATGTTCAATAGCCGCCAAGACCACTTTTTATACTCACCATCGCAAGGAATCTGCGCTTATGAAAATCACCCTCTATGGCGTTCGCGGCTCAATACCCGTGCCAGGGAAAGACACGGTGAAATACGGCGGTAATACCACTTGCATTGGTATCGAGACCCCGGAAGGTGATCAGATCATTATCGACGGGGGCACCGGGATTCGATCTCTGGGGATGAAACTGCTGCAGAAAACACCGGTCAAGTGCGCCTTGTTTATCACCCACACCCACTGGGATCACATTCAGGGGCTTCCCTTTTTTGTTCCCTTTTTTGTGCCAGGCACCGAGGTCGATATTTATGGCGCCTTCGATCCCGTGTATCGCAAAAATCTGCGCACCATTCTTGCCAATCAAATGGAGTATTGTTATTTCCCGGTACGGGAGTGCGAGCTCAATGCCAACATTCGCTATCACCACCTCACCGAAAAACAGCCCATCAGCGTCGGCAGTGCAATCGTTACGCCCATACTGCTAAACCATCCGGTGTTGAACTATGGGTACAAAATCACCTGCCATGGCAAACACTTTTTCTTCACCGGTGACTACGAGCCCCCCTATAACATCTACGAGCCAGAGGATATGGAGTACGCCGAATACGAGATGCTCATCCAGCAACAGCAAACCCAGCTGGCAAATTTTATAGATGCCTGTGATCTGGTCATCGCCGACACCCAGTACACACCCGCCGAATATCCGCAAAAACGCGGCTGGGGACACGGCAGCCACGACACCAGTATTGCCTTGGCCAAAGCTGCCCGTATCAAAACCCTGGTAATGACACACCATGACCCCCTGCGCACCGATGCCCAGCTGGACGCTTTGGCGCAGCAGATCCAGCAGCGTACCGATCTGCCACCGCACACGCGCTTCGAGTTCGCCATCGAAGGCACGACCTATCAGCTTTAGATCAGCGCCACTGCAATTTCTCGCGCAGCTTCACGACTTCACCAATGATCACCAACGTGGGCGCCTTGATCTCATGGGCTTTCAGCGCCTCCACAATACTGGCAAGCGTTCCTGTCACCACCTTTTGCTGCGCAGTGGTCCCTTTGGAAACCAGTGCCACCGGCATCTCGGCCGACATCCCATGCGCCATCAGGGCCGACGTGATCGCCGGCAACCCCACCAGCCCCATGTAAAACACCAGTGTTTGCTGCTCCTGCACGAAGTCCTGCCAGGGCAAGTCACAGGTATCATTTTTCAAGTGCCCGGTGACAAAGCGTACTGACTGGGAAAAATCCCGGTGCGTGAGGGGAATTCCGGCATAGGCCGCGCAGCCCGAGGCCGCAGTGATGCCGGGGACCACCTGAAAGGGGATGCCGGCATCGGCCAGACGATCGATTTCTTCGCCACCACGACCAAAAATGAAAGGGTCCCCCCCTTTAAGGCGCAACACACGCCGCCCCTGCTTCGCCAGCGTCACCAGCAGCTCGTTGATATCCTGCTGGGGTAGCCGGTGGTTGGCACGTTCTTTACCCACATCGACCTTTTGCGCATCGGCACGAATCAGCGCCAGAATTTCGGGCGACACCAGCCGGTCATACAAAACAATATCCGCCTGACGCATCAGCCGCAGGGCCTTGAAGGTCAACAAATCCGGATCCCCCGGCCCGGCGCCCACCAGATAGACCTCACCCTGAGTACTGAACTGATCCGTTTGTACGGAGGTTTCGAGCAGTTCACGGGCCTTGGCTTCCTGGCCGGAAAACACCAGCTCCGCAAAGCGCCCCTCAAGGTGCCGCTCCCAAAACCTGCGCCGCTGATTGACGTCGGGAAAATACTGTTTCGCCAACGGTGCCACCTCGGCCGCGATAGTGGCGAGCTTGCCGTAGGCCGGTGCGATAGTACTCTCAAGCAGATTGCGCAGCAGCCGGGTGAGTACGGGAAGCTGGCCGCTACTGGACACCGCCGCAATAATTGGCGAGCGGTCGATGATCGAAGGGAATATGAAAGTGGACGCCGCCGCGTTGTTGACCACATTCACCGGCAGATGGCGGGCCCGGGCCTGGCTGGCAATGTCAGTGTCCTGCGCCAGATCATCATTGGCAACCACGACCAGATCCGCGCTGTCCAGCAGCTCGGGCCGGTACTCGCCCCGGTAGTCGAGGCGTGGATGCGTCTGTGTCAGCGCTGTCATGGCCGGTTCCAACGCTGCGGCACACAGCAGGATATGAGCCGGGGTTTTAAGCAAGAGTTCGGCCTTTCGGGCGGCTTTCTCGCCCCCGCCAATCAAGAGTACCGTTTTGCCAGTGAGATCAAAAAACAGGGGTAAAAAATCCATAGACCACCTTCTACATGCCTAAACCCAAATGCGCCGCAAAACCTGGCTAGCCGCCAATGACTTCAATGCCGCCCATGTAAGGCTTGAGCACGTCCGGTATCCGTATGGAGCCATCTTCATTTTGATAGTTTTCGAGTACCGCAATCATGGTGCGCCCCACCGCCAGCCCCGAGCCGTTAAGGGTGTGCACCAGCGCCGGCTTGCCGGTTTGCGGATCGCGGTAACGGGCTTGCATGCGCCGGGCCTGAAAATCGCGGGTATTACTGCAGGAGGAGATTTCCCGGTACGTGCCCTGCCCCGGAAGCCATACTTCGATATCGTAGGTTTTGGCGGCGGAGAATCCCATGTCGCCGCCGCACAGGCACACCACCCGGTAGGGCAATTCCAGCAACTGCAAAATGCGTTCAGCATGGCCGGTCAGCTCTTCGAGCGCGGCAGAGGAGTTCTCGGGCGCCACGATCTGCACCAGCTCCACCTTGTCAAACTGATGCTGGCGAATCATGCCGCGCACATCCCGCCCGTAGGAACCCGCCTCACTGCGAAAGCAGGGGGTGTGAGCCACGTATTTCAGGGGTAGCTGGCGGGCATCCAGAATCTTGTCGCGTACCAGATTGGTCACCGGAACTTCGGCGGTGGGAATCAGATAATAGTCGCGTTCCCCGGGCACCTTAAACAGGTCTTCCTCGAACTTGGGCAACTGGCCCGTGCCAAACAGCGAATCCGCATTTACCAGATAGGGCACCCAGGCTTCCTCGTAGCCGTGCTGCGCTGTGTGCGTATCCAGCATGAACTGCGCCAAAGCCCGATGCAGCCGGGCAAGCGCACCGCGCATTACCGCAAAACGAGCACCCGATATGGTGGCGGCCACGTCGAAATCCAGCAGGCCATGACCTTCGCCCAAGGCGATATGGTCTTTTACCGGAAAGGCAAATGCGGGCGGCGTACCCCACAGGCGCACTTCAACATTGTCCTTTTCATCGGCTCCCAGAGGAACATCCTCATCGGGGATATTGGGTACCAGCGTCAAAATCGCCTGCAGTTCGTCCTGAATTTGTGCAAGGGCCGTCTCGGCCTGCTCAAGATCGGCTTTCAACTGCGTCATCGCCACCTGCAATTCGGTCACATCCTGGCCGGCTTTTTTGGCCTCACCAAAGGCACGCGAGCGGTCATTGCGCTCTTTCTGCAAGGCTTCGGTGCGCACCTGGATCTCCTTGCGGCGGACTTCCAGTGCATTGAGGCGCGCAACGTCGAGTTTAAAACGTTTTTTTTCCAGTTTGCTGGCCACCTGATCCGGCTCAGCACGAACAAGTTTTGCATCAAGCATTTTCGATTATTTTCCTGTGATTAACCCGGTTGACAAAGGTTCTACCCTGACAGCTAACGTACCAGACTGATTCCCGCCCATACGGCCAGAATGCATAGTATAACGGACGCACCAATATAGGCGAGGCCATGGCCCAGGGCCCCTTTTTGCAGCAATTCAAAGGCCTCCAGCGAGAAGGTGGAAAAGGTCGTAAAGGCGCCCAGAAATCCGGTCACCAGAATCGCCCGGTATTCCGGTTGCAAATGTAACTTGCTCATAATAACCACATACATGATCCCGATCATGAACGAGCCGATCACATTCACCGCCAGCGTGCCCCAGGGAAAGCCCTTGCCAACCAGCGAGGTCACCCATGAAACACACCAAAACCGCCCAACGGCACCCAGCGCGCCGCCAATGGCAATGGCCAGAACTTGCGCCAACGAAACCGTCATCAGGCATTTCCTCCGGATTAACCAATTGTTCTTGCAAACACCAGCACCTCGATCGCCCTGCCCGCTACTTCGGGGCTGCCTCACTCTCGGGGTAACGTTGCAGCGGACTGTTTGCATTGAGCTGCCGCAGGCGTTCGAGTTTTTCAGCAATCTTGATTTCAAGCCCGCGGTCGACCGGAACGTAATAGCGGGTTCCAGCCATGGCCTGCGGCAAATAACCTTCCCCCGCAGCAAATGCGCCAGGTTCATCGTGAGCATAGCGATAACCGGTACCAAACCCTTCGCGTTTCATCAGTTGGGTC
>JBFHRO010000151.1:0-7846 GCA_041591635.1 Oleiphilaceae bacterium
AGGAGCAGTCACGCGAAGTGGACCGGATTTCCGGCATCAGTGAAAGCGCCATCGCACAGCAGCTGGCCGAAACCGAACAGGCGGCCAGCGCCATGACCCAGATGACCGCCAATTTCGGCGAGGTGGCCGAGTTCTCGGGCCAGGCCGAGGCCTCGGCCAACGACGCCAGCCAGGAAGCGACACAGGGGCGCCAGCGGGTGCAAAAAACCCTCGGCGACATTGATTTGCTGGCGCGGGAAATCCGCAAATCGTCCGACGTGGTGAATCAGCTGGCCAAAGACAGCGCCAACATCAGCCAGGTACTGGTGCAGATCAAGGGCATTGCCGAACAGACCAACCTGCTGGCCCTCAATGCCGCCATTGAGGCCGCCCGCGCCGGAGAGCATGGCCGCGGGTTCGCGGTAGTGGCCGATGAAGTCCGGTCGCTGTCCGGGCGTACCCACCAGTCGACGGTCGAAATCGAGGAGATGATCAGCAAGATCCAGTCGGGGGTCAGCAATGCGGTAACGGCCATGTCTACCAGCCACAAGCAGGCAGAAAACACCCAGACCGAATCCCAGGCGGTGGAGGTGGCGCTCAAGTCCATCAATGAGCGCATCAACACCATTGTGGCCATGAGCACCCAGATTGCCCAGGCCGTGAAACAACAGGCCGCCACGGCCGAAGACATCGACCGCAACATTCTGGGCATCAGTCGCGTGGCCGAAAACAACGTGCAGAACGCCCAGGACACCACGCGCGCCAGTCGGCAAATGAATCACAAGGTCGAGAACCTGCTGGGCATGCTGCAATCCTTCAAGGTGTAGGACCCTTCAAGGTGTAGGGCTGATCCGGGCCGGGTTTTCGCCCGGGCCTGCGGTTTCGCGACCGTGGGCGATTTCCTGTATAGTCTGTGCCGGTTTTTTGTGACGCTCACCGTTTATTCCACGGCTTCTTCCACCGCTTCTTGTTTACCTGTTAAAGGGTGCCTATGTCGTCATCGCTTGCCTCCCCCGTTTTTTCGGCCCACAGCCTCGCCCAGCGAAGCGCGCCTGCCTGCGCCCTGCTGGCAGACCTTGAGCCACGCCGGCTGTGGTCCTGGTTCGCGCAACTCAGTGCCTTGCCGCGGCTGTCGAAGCAGGAGGCTGCGGTGCTGGCATGGATAGAAGCACAGGCCGATGCCCATGGCCTGGCACACAGGCGTGATTGCGCCGGCAACCTGATCGTCAGCAAAGCGGCAAGCCCCGGGCGCGAGAGTGCCGTTGGCGTGGTGTTGCAAAGCCATGTCGACATGGTGGCGCAAAAACGCCCGGCCAGTCGCCACGACTTCAGCCGTGACCCGCTGCAGTTGCGTATCGACGGCGACTGGCTGATGGCGACCGATACCACGTTGGGCGCCGACAACGGCCTGGGGGTTGCGGCCATGCTGGCGGTGCTGACCGATGCAAGCCTTGCCCACGGCCCGCTCGAAGCCCTCTTTACCGTGGACGAAGAAGCGGGCATGGGCGGCGCCAAGGGATTAGAGGCCGGCATCCTGCAGGGCCGGTGGTTACTGAATCTGGACACTGAAGTCGAGGGCGAGCTGTACGTCGGTTGCGCCGGCGGCATGGATGCCAACATCGTGCTGCAATTACCGCTGCAGGATTGCCCTGCCGACACGGTGGCGCTGGCGCTTCGCCTGGGCGGATTGCGTGGCGGACATTCGGGCATCGATATTCACCGTGGGCGTGGCAATGCCGTGCAGTTAATGGCCGGCGTCTTGCTGCAACTCGCCAGAGCGGGCGTATTGGCCGGGGTCAGCCACTGGACGGGCGGCAGTCTGCGCAATGCCCTGGCGCGCGAAAGCGAGGCGGTGATTCTGGTGCGAAGGAGCGATCTGGATCAGTGCCGGCGACTCTGTCAGGCGATCATGGCGCCGCAGCATCAGTGGCTGGCGGCCGTTGAGCCTCACCTCGACTTTCGGCTCGAGGAGCTTCCTGTGCCCATGCAGATGACGCCCGCCAGCAGCCTGTTGCCGCCTTTGCAGGCCATGCTCTGTTGTCCGCACGGGCCACTGCGCGCTTGTGATGCCTTTCCCTCAGTGGTGGAAACCTCCAATAATCTGGCGCGGGTGAGTCTGGTGGCGGGCTTGTGGGAGGTGCAGTGTCTGGCGCGCAGTACCTGTGATGCCGGGCTTGCCCAGGCGTGCGAAAAGATCCGGTGCGCCTTTGAGCTTTGTGGTGCCAGGGTTGTGTTTGATAACGGCTACCCCGGCTGGACACCCGCCCCGGCCAGCCCGCTGCTGCAGCATATGCAGAGGCTCTATGAGCGCCTTTTTGGTGTCGGGGCGAGGATTCAGGTGATTCATGCCGGGCTGGAGTGTGGCATGCTGCAGGCGAAATACCCGCACTGGGAGATGATTTCCTTTGGCCCCACCATTGAGGGCGCCCATTCCCCCGACGAGCGTTTGCAGATAGAGAGCGTCGGGCGGTTTTGGCGTTATCTGGTGGCGGCACTCGAGACGCTTTCAGATCGCTGAAAGACACACTCAGGGGGCTGAAGTCAGTTTGCGCAGCAGGGCTTCCATGTCCTGTGCCGGCAGCGGGCGGCCGGTGAGGTAGCCCTGCACATACTCGCAGTTTTCCCGGTCGAGAAAATCCAGCTGGGTTCTGTCCTCGACCCCTTCAGCCACTACCTTCACCCCTAACCGGCTCGACAGGGCAATGATGGCCTGGATCAGTGTCTGGCCGCGTTCGCCGTGGTGAATGCCGTTGACAAAGCTGCGATCGATCTTGAGCTTGTCGATGGGCAAATCCCGCAGCGATGCCAGCGAGGAATAGCCGGTGCCGAAATCGTCCATCGACAGATGGGCGCCCAGCGCCTTGATGGCGTTGAGGGTATCGATGGCCACATCGCCCGACTGCATGATGCCGCTTTCGGTGATTTCCAGATCCAGATACTCGGCCGACAGGCCGGTGCGCTCGAGAGTTTCGCGGATCATGCCGACAATGTCGGTCATACGGTTGAACTGCTCGGTGGAAACGTTGACCGCCACGCGGATTTTTTTCAGACCCGCATCCTGCCAGGCCTTGTTTTGCCGACAGGCTTCATTGAGCGCCCACTCCCCCATGGCCACAATCAGGCCGTTTTGTTCGGCGTAGGGAATAAAGTAGGCGGGGGAGACCGAACCCCGCTCCGGGTGCTCCCAGCGCATCAGGGCCTCGCAGCCGATCAGGTCGCCGCTGCGAATCGCAAACTGCGGCTGGTAGAAAAGCCGGAACTGATTGTCTTCCAGCGCCTTGCGCAAATCACTTTCCATGCGGTGATTTTCAATCGCCGCCGATTCCATGTTGGGCTTGTAGCGCAGCGCCACGTTGCCGCCCTGTTGTTTGGCGTTGAACATCGCCAGCTCCACCCGTTTGAGCAGGGTGCCGATGTTTTCGGCATCATCGGGAAACACCGCAATTCCCAGGCTCGAGCCCAGATGATAGCTGTGCTCGCCGGCTTCGAAGGGTTTGAGCAAGGTGGTCACCACCTCGTTGGCGCAGCACAGGCCCGCGTCCTCGCAGCGCTCGCCTTCAATGATCAGGGCGAATTCGTCACCGCCGGTACGGTACAGGTTTACCGCCAGGTTCAGTTTGCGATTGCCCAGCGTCTCCTTCAAAAACCGCGTACTACTCACCTCCTGTACCCGCCGGGCGATGGCCTTGAGCACCTGATCACCGATTTCATGGCCCTGGGTATCATTCACCTCCTTGAAGCCGTCCATGTCCAGAAACAGCACCACCAGTTTTTCATGGGGCTGATTGCGCACAATGGCCAGGGTGTTGGCATCGGCGACACGTTTGAGGGCGCCGCGCAACTGCTTGTAAAACATGTGGCGGTTATAAAGGCCGGTGAGATTGTCGTGGTAGGCGATGAGTTTCAGGCGCATGTTCGATGCCTGCATACGCACGCTCATTTCGTTGAGGGTGCGAGCCAGAACGCCGATTTCATCCTTGCGGCTGCCGGTTTCCAGAAACAGCCCGCCTTCGCGGCCGAAATAGTCCAGATCCCCCTCGCCCAGCTTTCGGGTCATGGCCTGCAATTCCTGCACGGGCCGAATCACCAGTCGATGGGTAATGAGCATGATCAGGCAGGTGATAACGGCCAAAGCCGCCAGCATGAAGCCCAGCACCTTCCAGATCACCTGCCGGTTGGTTTGGGTAATTTCGTCCTGGGGCCACACGCCGACCAGCTCCACATCGGGCAGCCATGTGCGTGACTGACGAATATGCGTTGCCTGCAGCGGTTCACTGACCTGGCCCTTGCCGGCATGGCGAGGATCGTGTGACAAGGTCGCGGAGGGCACCGGGGCCGAGGGTCGCATCAAGGTTTGCCCAAGGCGGTTCTGCAGCATGAGATAGCCCCCGGTGCCGATACGCACGGCATCGAGGATTTCCTGCAGGCTGTCCGGGCGCAGGGTAACCACCAGGTAGCCCGGGATTTCGGCTGCAAGGGTGCCGTCACCGGGGCGCGTACTGCCGAGGGCGTGAACCAGCAGAAGCCCCCATTGCGGGTTGTCAAGCCAGGGAATGACTGCCGTGCCAGCGGTACTGAGCACCTGTTCCCGCTGTGCCGGCGTAAGTGGCACACGGGGCCAGCCGTCTTGTGTGAGGCGGGCTTGTTCGCTGCCCTGGGCATCCAGCAGCTGGATATCGGCGAAGGCCGTCAGTGTTTGCTGATAGGTGGCGAACAACTGCATGACGGGCGCCAGCGCCTTGTGCGAGCCCTCAGCCTCAGGCAGGCGAAAGTAATCGGTGACGGCGCTGCTTTCGGCCATCAGGCGAATATGGGTGCTGACAACCTGCAGTGCGCGGTCGAAGTTGGCGCTGGTGTGTTGCAGCACATCGTCCAGCTGCGAACTGGCCTCGTGCTGCAATCGCCGCTGCATTTCCAGATAAAAGAGCGACGCCAGCAGCATCAGGGCCAGAGCGATCATAGGCACCAGACTCAGTGCCAGCCGGGCGTGCAGGCGCAGATTCATCGATCAGCTTCCGGCCTCGCCGGCAGTGTGTCTTGGCGGTAAACCATGAAGTGATTCATGCAGTGACAGGGGGAGCGGGTGCGCCGGCAAACTCATATTTGATTCCGAATGATCAGGTGTGCCCCTGAGTATAGACAGGGATCCCGGCGTACGCCCGTTCTCAACGATAACTCAGGGGCCTGCCTGAACGTTGCGCGAAAGCGTGCTGCCAGGCTGGCAGCAGGAGCGCCGTGCGCAGCCACCATCGCGTTTGCAGTCTTGCATCTGGCGGGCCTGCATCGCGCGTTCGTAAATGCCTTTCATCAGGCTGTGCGCTACATCGTCAAAGGGCGGCACAAAGTAATCGGTGGCAAAGAAGGCGCTGGCGGTCTGGGTGTCGGCGTCTTCTGCCAGGGCTGAGGCAGGGATCATCGACAGCGTTTTGCCGATGCGGGTCTGCACCTGCGGGCCAATAAAGTAATTGGCGACGATTTCGGCGGCTTCGAGTTTGCGCCCGCTAAGGCCTTTGACGAAATTGATGGTATCGAGCCAAACCATGCGGCCTTCACGAAACTCAAGGGGGCGCCAGTGCGCACCTTGCTGGTTTTCACGGGTGATCTCCGGGCCCCAACTGCTCACAATCAGCAAATCGTCGCGAAACGCCGGCGAGTGGGTCCAGAAATGCCCGGCCTGATCGTAGAGCGCCGTCACCCGTTGCTGCAACGGACTGCCGGGGGCGCTGAGCCGAAGCAGTTCCTGGCGATTTTGCGCGCGGGCAAGCTGTTGGACTTCAAAGGGTGGAAGCCCCATTGACATCAGCGCCAGCCCCACGTTGTACCAGGGTTGACTCTGATTGAGCGAAAAACGGTGGCGCCACTGGGGCGTCCAGAGCGCCTGCACCGATTGGGGCACCTCGCTGGCCGGTACCTTAGCGGCGTTGTAATAAAAACCATAGACGCCGCCGCCCCAGGGAATATACAGCGGCTGTTCATTGACCACACCCATGGGAATATGCGTCAGGCTCGCAATGAGATGGCGGTAGTTGCCAAGGCGGGGCGACCGGGTGTTGATGGGCTGCAGCAGGCGCGAGGTTTGCTCGTGATCCATTTTGATGAAAAACAGCGTCAGAAAGCTGATATCGCAGCCGCCACGACGAATGATGTTGAACATCTGATCCGCGCCCTCGGCCAGCGGTTCAATCACTACCGCCTCGTAAGGGTAACCCGCCTGTTCCAGGAGCTGGTTGACGGCGGCCAGCTCCTGTGGTTGCACATAGCCCTCCCAGGTCAGCAGGCGCAGTGGCTCCTTGCCCTCGGCCACCACGGTGACAGAGACGCACATCAGAAGTACGAGGTGAATCAGTAGGCTTATCATTTTGGCAAACCCTTGCAGCGCAACGCCACAGCATGGCTAGTACAAGACTAGTGCAGCCGGATAATCTTTGCCATGTACTTGCGGTACAGGTGCGCAAACCGCCTATACTTGACTCCCTGTGCAAGCTCAGGCTTGTTTTAATTCGTTCAATCATCAGGACAAGGATGCGTTATGGCCCCTGTCACCCGCCTGTTCAGCCGCGTTTGGTACCGATCCCGCGGGTTTTGGCTGCTCTTACTGGTGGCACTTTACAGTCTCACCGGCTTCGTGCTCGCCCCCTGGTGGCTGGCGCAACAACTGCCGCAATGGGTGGCTGACCACACGCCGTGGCAGGCGCGCGTCGGTGTGATTCGTTTCAATCCCTATACGCTGGCGCTGAGTGTGGATGATTTCTCCCTGCACACAGAGCAGACCCAGTGGCTGGGCTGGCAGCACTTTCATGCTTATCCCCGGCTGGGCGCCCTGTTGACCGGCGCGCTGTATTTCACCGATATCGAACTGCGCAAGCCCCGGGTGCACCTGGCAATTGATGCAAAGGGCCGGCTCGAGATCCAGCAAGGCTTCGCGGCGCCATCGACTGAGGCCAGGGCAGACGAGACGGCGCCTGCGACCGACATGCCCCGCCTGTTCATCGAGCAGCTGCAGGTCATCGATGGCCAGTTCAGTCTCGCCGATGCCTCCCAGGGTGAGCCGCTGGCGCTGCGGGTGGCGCCGATAGACTTCCGGCTGCGGGATTTCAGCACCTTTCACGAGCGCGAGGGCGAGTACCAGTTATCGCTGTCGCTGGGGGCCGGGGAGCAAGTCACCTGGCGCGGCAGTGTGCAGAATACGCCCTGGGGCTCGCGTGGCCGGGTTGAACTGCAGGGCCTCGAGGTGGCGCGATTCGATCCGTATCTGCGGGCGCATCTGCCCTACCGGCTGCGCTCAGGCAGCCTTGACCTGGCCACCGATTACCGGGTGCGCTGGCAGCAAGGTGAACTGGCGCTCGAACTGGATCAGGGCCTGGCCTCGATCAGTGAGGTGCAGCTGAGCACCAACGACGATATTCAGGTACTGGCACTCAAGCGCGCACAGGTGGGGCCATTAACCCTGTCGCTTCCGGCGATGAAAACACAGATCGCTGAAGTAAGCCTGGAGGGACTGGCGCTGTTTGCCACGCGCAATGCTCAAGGTCAGCTGCTGCAGCTTGCGCCCTTGCAGGCAGTGACGGCAGCCGGCACGGCACCGGTTACACCATCTGCGCCACCGGTTACCCCATCTGCGCCACCGGCAAGTCCCGCGGCACCCTTCCAATGGCAGCTGGATGCACTGCGACTGACAGACGCCAGTCTGCAGTGGCGCGATGAGGTACCGGCGGTGCCGGTGGAGATGAGGGTGAGCGGGATTGAATTGCATCTGCGTGACCTGAACGAACAGCTGAGCCGGCGTAGCCCCTTTGGTCTGGCGTGGCATTCACCGGTGCCCAAGGACTCGGGCCAGGAAGCGCAACAGAGCCAGATTGAAGGCTTC
>JBFHRO010000152.1:0-7807 GCA_041591635.1 Oleiphilaceae bacterium
CCTTGCACCGGCTGGCCGATGTCGCCAGTATCCGGGAAGGGTGTGAGCAGTTACTGCAGGCGTATCATCACCACAGTGCCAGCAACAGCAAGCTTATCGGATTTTCGGTGCATCATTCCGTGCCCCATACGCCGGGGCTGGGCTTTAGCCTCGGCATTACCCGGGACGCCGTTTTTGGCCCGCTCATTGTCTGCGGTGCGGCAGGGGCCAGTGTCAACGTCATGTCAGATCGCCATGTGGCGCTTCCACCGCTGAACATGGCCCTGGCGAAAGACTTGCTGAGTCAGACCTATATGTACCGGCTGTTGAAGGAATTCAGTCATCATCCCGGCAAGGATATTCGCGCCGTGTGTGAGGTGCTCGTCACCTTGTCTCAGATGATGGTTGATAATCCTGAAATCCATGGGCTGGAAATTCTGCCCCTGCTCTTTACCCGACAGGGAATAGTGGCAGTAGATGCCGCGATTGATCTGGCAGAACCTGCCCGACTGATTATTCAGCCCTATCCCGAGCACCTGGCAGAGACCTATGTGCTGGCCAAGTCCAGGCGAACCGTTGTGCTGCGTCCGGTCATGGCGGAGGACGAGCCAATGCATGTTGCCTTTCACTCCAGGCTATCACCGGAGAGCATCCGCTTTCGTTTTTTTCATTACCGCAAGTCGTTTTCCCACGACGAGTTGGCGCAGATGGTGCAGATCGACTACGACCGGGAGATGGTTTTTGTGGCGGTCGCCTCGCCTGATGATGGAGGCGAAGAGGAGACGCTGGGCGTCGTGAGGGTGTGGACCGATGCAGATAACTATCAGAGCGAATTTGCGGTGATTGTCAGCGATCACATGAAAGGCGAAGGGCTTGGCCACAAGCTGATGACCAAGATGATCGGATATTGCCGTGATCGGGGCACAGTGGAAATGGTGGGTTCAGTATTGCCAGAAAATCAGCCCATGTTGGCATTGGCCAGAAAGCTGGGTTTTGAAATTCAGTGGGATTCAAAAGAAGAGGTTATGGCCCTGCGCTTGCCCTTGAACAAGGATCCTCGCCCCAAAGTGCCCGAGCCCGGCAACCCGTTTGACCTGGATAAGGAGGATTTTTCCGTTTAACCCGCTGCAACGCCCTTGCTCGGCAGAGCAGGGCCCGGCCTTCAGCCCTGGGTGTTCAGCTCTCAGCAAAGAGCGTGGTTTGATTGCGTCCGTTGTGTTTCGACTGGTACAGCCCCTGGTCGGATTTTTCGAGCCACTCCTTGTACGACTTTACATGAGGCGTCAGTTCACAAATGCCAAGACTGATGGTGAAGCGGATGTCCCGTTCGTCATGAGTCACTGTCAGCGCCTCTATGGTTTTGCGCAGGCGTTCGCAAAAGACGATGGCATGCTTGCCGTCGGTGTTGCCAAGAATGATGCCGAACTCCTCACCGCCATAGCGGCCGGCAATATCTGTTTTGCGCAGGTTTTCGCGTAAATGATGAGAAACGATTTTGATGACTTCATCGCCCGCCTGGTGTCCGTAGGTATCATTTACTTTCTTGAAGTGATCAATATCAAACATCACCAGTGACACCTGGGTGCCGTAACGCTTGTTACGGTTATATTCCTGAATCAGGCACTCCTCCCAGAAGCCACGGTTGTTCAACTGGGTAAGGCGGTCGGTACGGCTGAGTCTTTCCAGCTCCGTGTTGGCGGCCTGCAAGGCTTTTTTGTTGGATGCAATATCGGTCACATCATAAATGATGATACAGATGTGGTTCACTTCACCGTTTACGGATACCAGCGGCGTAATGGTGATGTTCTGGTACATGAAGGATTCGGTCCCCGTAATGGGCCGGTAGTTCTTGAATTTGAACAGGTACGGGCGCTGCTCCCAGGTCATGAAGGCCCGGTTGTGCAGTAAAAATACGGTTTCCGATTTGTGCCGGAACCAGTCTCGCGGCATCTCGGGAAAAATGCTGAAAAGGTCCTTGTCTTTGACCTGATGCGGCGGCATGCCACTGTGATTCTCCATAAAACTGTTCCAGACCTGAATCTGATAACTGCGATCGAGAACAATCAGACCCACGTCAATGGTCTGGAGCATGTCCATGAGCCAATGGAATTCTTTGATATCTACGTGATTTTGAGACATATCGTTGCAGTTCGCTTACATCAGATAAGAAAGACGTTTATAAAGATTATCGATCGAGTCCTCGGTAATGAGGAGCAAGAGATCGCAGGTGATGTCGTAGTTCTCTATTTCGTAGGTGATTTCGATCGCCAACGTCTTGCGCCAGCGGCGTGCGTTTGACTTGATCAGGTCAGTTACCTTGACATGTTGCCCCAGAACCATGGGATGTCCCTGACTAAAGGTCAGATCAAGCTGTTCTGCGATGCCTTTGATGCAGGCTCCCACCAGTATGCTGGTCATGTCCATGATCAGCTCGAGTTCGATGGTTTCGTCGAGCTGACCTTCATACTTGAGCAAGCGCGCCATTTCGCTGAAGCTGGAGTCGCTGAAGATCAGCAAGGCTTCGCCGGCTATCCCCGATGCAATGAAGCCTTGGCAGGCCGCAGAATAGGTCTGGCTTTGTGTCAGAGAAAGGGCCATCTCCAGTTCGCTTACTTCAAGCAGATTGACATTGGGAATGGGGAGCTTGACGAAAACATCCAGCAGTCGTGCCAGGAGGTCAGCCGCTTGGCCCATGGCCACATTGCTGATTTCCTGAATGCAGTCACGGTGCTCAATCTGCCCGGCACCTTGAAATCGGCTGGACGGAACCTCGCTATCGGCAACCGGGATGCCGGGAATTCTGGTAAGTTTGGGGCCCGCTTGGGCGGTAACGGGTTCTTCGGCGGGTAGCGGTGCCTTGCCGGGTGTCCAGATGCCGAAGCTGGTCAGCAGTTCCTCAAGCTCGTTGTCTTTTATGGGTTTTTTTATAAACCCGATGGCACCGAGTTTTTTCACCCGGTTGTGCGCCTCGGGCTGAATGTCGCCGGAGACAACGATCACCATGGTGGGCAGGTCTTCCTTGGCAATGGCCTCCAGGGTTTCGTAACCATCCATCACGGGCATGTTCAAATCAAGAAACAGGACGTCACCTTTACCTTCCCGTATAGCCACCAGTGCTTCCTGTCCGTTTGCGGCGTAAGAAATGTCGCAATCCCAATCCTTGGGTAGCGACTTTGCCATTTGCTTTCTGGCAACGCTGGAGTCATCACAAATCAGTACAGGTGTGGTCATAGAATCATCGGGTTTCTTTAATGGTGGACCGTGACAGTGGTGGTTGCAGGTAGTAAGTAAAGTTTATAAACGCCAAACGGGCAACTATTGTTTGCACCTTGGTTGGGCGCTGTTTCCTTAGCGCTTGGCATCACGCCGTGCAGCCGAGGTGGTGAAGTCTCCTTTGTCAAAATTGGGGCTGAAGTTAATGGCGGCGTCCTTGTCCAGTCCATCGACATAGTAGCGTTTCGCCTTGAGATCGTACGTCAGTTCCAGCGTTGTCCAGACCACCGGAATTTCGTAGTAATTCATGCTGTGTGCTTCCGACACACGCCACAGCTGGTTTTTGTCGTCATATTCTTCCGTCAGCACGATTTGCCAGGTATCTTCATCGGCGTAGAAGCGACGCTTGTGGTAGATGTGTTGCAACCCTTCGCGTAAAACGCCCTCGACTACCCAGACCCGGTGCAGCTCATAGCGGGTGAGATCCTGATTGATGTGCAGCGGCCGAATCACCTTTTCAGCGCTGGAATTCTCTGCAGAATCAAAGCGGTAGGCGTTGTAGGGGATGTAGATCTCTTTCTTGCCCAACAGAGTCCATTCATACTGGTTGGGCGCACCATTGTACAAATCTTTTTGGTCGACCGACCTGAACCCTTCGCTGTTTGGCAGCTCGGTACTGTATTCCAGATTAGGCGACCGTCTCAGGCGCCGTTCGCCTGATTCGTAACGCCAAGCGCTGCGGGGCGAGCGCACCTGATCCAGAGTTTCATGAACCAGACTCAGGGTGCCCGCCAGTTTCGCGGGGCTGAGAATCTTGGTGCGCAAGTAAAAGATCTTGTTCTCTATGTCTTCAAGCTCTGCGCCAGGTTCGCTGTAGGCAAAGAAATAGTTGTATTCGGCCTGAATCGGTGTGTAGGCGCCGCCGGTGTTGGGCGTGGCAAAGGCCATCCGGAAGGAGGCTTGCTCGCCACGATAGCGCAAGGAGTGGTTCCACAACACTTCGATGCCATCTGCCGGAATCGGGAACGGGCTGGTCGCTATGGTTTTGCGAACCCCATTGCCGTTTTCAAGCAGCTCTGCGGTCAGCGCATTTTCGTAAAGTTTGGTGTAAATGTCTTGGGGGTAGGATGCGCTGCGGCGTGAAGGATAGACAGGCAGAAAATAACTGTTGCTATAGGCCTTGATGAGCGCTTTTTGACCTTCGCTCAGGTTGTTTTCGTACTGGCTCAAATTTTCGGCATTGATGCGAAACATCACCTGGTCACTGGCGAAGGGATCTGGATGAAAGCTCCCCGGCTTGTAGTTCGCAGGAGGCTGCTGGATGCCGCCGTCCCAGGAGGGAATAGTGCCTGTGGCATTACCTACCCGTTGCGCTCCTAGTGGTGTCAGATCGGTTTTGAGACGTTTGGCGGTTTCGGCATCAACCTTCGCAAAGGCAACATTGAAACACAGGCCAAGGGAGGCACCTACACTGACGATTTGAGATATGTAACGATTGGTAGTCAAGATTAACCTCCGCGCCTGTACTAAAACCTGTGCCGTCTGACATTGCCATGTGTTGGTGAGCACCTCTGCAAGTCATCACAGCTATATTTGCTGGTAATTGTAATAACTGAGTTTAGTAGGCAAGATCGTCTTTTTCATAATGTTTTCAAAATCTTTTTATGTGCAAGGCAAAAGACGCTTGTTGTTGGCCTGCACGCTGTTCCACGACCCCGCCTGTGATTGGGTGGCGGTTACTGATAGGCAGGTATCGATATGAACTACTGGCGCTCTCTCACGGCCGAGAAAGTCTTTTTCTTGCGTCAGGCCCTTGATCAATGGCATGAGCAGTCGAGGCGCTGTGAATTCGCAGGAGAAAGCCTGAGCGTGGCTCGGCAGCGGTTTTTCGAAAACACCTGCCAGCTGTACGCCAGCGAAACCTGGCAAGCGTTCATGCGGGAATTGCTGGCGTATTACCAGATCAAGCCGCGTCAAATTGCACTGCTTGACCGGATCGATCTGGAATCCTTTGAGGCACTGGTGGGTTACCGGCCCCCGGAGATCTCTCGGCTCACCGAGCAGCGGGCCAACGCCGAGTACTGGTTGACGCAACTGCTGACACAGGAGCGGTACTGGCGTTTGCCTGCCAGTCAGCGATCGGATGAATCGGTGAGCGTGGTCACATCAGTTGCACCGGCGCAGGGACTGATTGCCTCGACCAAGGTTGAAAAAGCCTTGTCAGGCCCCATGTTCTGGTCTGAAATTGCCTCAGGCATGAATGTTTTTATTGAGCAATGCCGTGAGGCCATGGCTGAATTCTAGCGATTAGTGGCCGTGTTTCGGGTTGCAACTCGCGATGCGTGAGCCGATATCGACCGCAAGACTGGCATCGCCCGAAGCTAAAATGCTAGGGTAGAGGTGGGGAGGCTGGATTGTAGGCTGAAGTGGCACCCATGGTGACAGGATAAGTGCAACAGGAAAACTAACCGGTCATAGTCTGTGAAACGAAATCGGTGCAATGAAAAAAGAGGGGACGAGTATGAGCAGTACATTACTTGAAATCGTGGCCTTGCCAAACGGCGATTTTGTGTTGAAAAGAAGCGACAGCGAGGATGCCCCATTGGTCAGGGTCGGCTTTTCCAAGGAGGCTCAGTCCATTTTAGGCGAGCATGAAGGCGAAATCGCCAAAGTCATGATCAGTGCCGGTATTCAGGCCTATGCGGCAATAGCACAGGCGGCGGCAGAAAAGGAGATGACTGCCGAAGAGCTGGGCAAGACGCTTCATTAGTTGAGTTGGGGCAGGGCGGTTTAGTTGAGGCCGCTTTGACGAATGACGCCCACGCCCAGCCCCTCGATCTCAACAAGCTCCTCGGCGAGGTTGATTTCGATGGGGGGGAAATCCTGGTTTTCTGCTATCAGAAGCACTTTGTTGCCGCTACGGCTAAAACGTTTAACTGTGACCTCTTCGCCAATACGGGCGACTACTACCTGCCCGTTGCGAATCTGCTGGGTTCTGTGTACCGCCAGCAGATCGCCGTCAAAAATGCCGATGTCTTTCATGCTCATGCCTTTGACCCGCAGCAGATAGTGGGCAACCGGCGAGAAAAATTCGTGGGGAATGCTGCAATACTCTTCTATGTGTTCCTGCGCCAGAATCGGACTGCCCGCAGCCACCTGTCCAACGATAGGAAGCCCTGTGGGGGCTGCGTCGGGCAGACGAATACCCCGACTGGCGCCTGGCACCATTTCAATCGCGCCTTTTTTGGCAAGTGCCTTGAGATGATCCTCGGCAGCGTTGGCTGACTTGAATCCCAGGCACTGAGCGATTTCGGCCCGGGTGGGTGGGTAACCGGTTTCCTCGATGTTGTGTCTGATCAAGTCGAGGATTTGCTGTTGTCTTGACGTGAGTTTGATCATGTCGTGTCCGTTATCTCTGTCAATCGCTAACGTGCAGGCCGCTGGGCTTGGTTCAATAGTGTTGACTGTAATAATATACAGTAGCTGTAGGTATGTACAGCGTTGGTTGCATTGATGATTTTGGTCGGCTTTCTTTATGGGACTGAAGTGGGCGCCTTGTGGCATGGTTTTTTTCGACAAAGTCGCTGCCAGCCAATACTATCTAGCGGGCAAGGACTATCTGGCAGGCAAGGGTCGATAGCGGTTGAGTTGAATGGGCGATCAGGGGAAACGTATGAAAGTCGCAGCAGGCAAGGTATTGGGTTGGTTAGGGTGCGGTCTGCTGTGGATGGTCGCCGCGGGGCGCTTGTCGGCCGCCGGGCTGGAAGCCGAGGTGGGGCTGGAGGGGCGGTATTTTCCAAAAGCCGGGTTAAACGGGCAGGCACAGGAGAATGTTTCGCTGCGATTTCAGCCAGCCTATCATCATAGATCTGCCGATGGTAACGACAGTCTTGAGTTTGTGTTGTTTGGCCGTTTTGATCAGCATGATGATGAGCGCACCCATGTGGATGTGCGCGAATTCGCCTGGACGCATGCCGAGTCGAGCTACGAACTGCGCCTGGGAATCAGCAAGGTGTTTTGGGGCGTGACCGAGTCTGTGCATCTGGTGGATATCATCAATCAAACGGATCTGGTGGAAAACACCGACGGCGAAGAGAAACTCGGCCAGCCGATGCTGCGATTTTCGACCGAGCGCCCCTGGGGGACACTGGATCTTTACACGCTGTTTTACCACCGGGCCAAGACCTACCCAGGCAAAGACGGGCGCCTGGGTCTGCCGCTGGAAGTGGATCAGGACGACATTGAGTATGACTCCGGGCGGGGACGTCACTCGGTCGACTTTGCGGCCCGTTATTACCAGTACTTTGGCAATCTCGATGTTTCTCTGAATTATTTCGCAGGAACCTCGCGGGATCCTTTGCTGTATTTCAACCAGAATCTGCTGGCCCCCCGATTCAAGCAGCGGTACACCACCATTGATCAGTTTGGCTTGACGCTGCAGTACATCTGGGATCAGTGGCTATTCAAATTTGAAGGGATACGTCGCTCGGGCCAAGGGGAGCATTATCTGGCCGCTGTGGGTGGCTTCGAGTTTACTCAGGTGGGGGCGATTGGCTCGGAGCTCGATGTCGGCTGGCTCATGGAGTACCTCTATGATGACCGCCAGAAGCAGGCC